>DHDG01000045.1 GCA_002399265.1 Firmicutes bacterium UBA4882
CTGCGCGGCCGTTCCGGACGTCAAGGCGATCCCGGTTCTTCCAGATTTTATGTGTCCATGGAAGATGATCTGATGCGTCTCTTCGGCGGCGATACGATTGCGCGGTTGATGGAGCGCATGGGCTGGGAAGAGAATATACCGATTGAGCATCCTCAGATTGCCAGATCCATTGAAAATGCCCAGAAGCGTGTCGAGGCCCGCAACTTTGATATTCGTAAACATGTGCTGGAATATGACGATGTGTTGAACCTGCAGCGTGAAAATATCTATAGCCTGCGCCGGCAGCTTCTTACTGGGACGGATGTTCATGATCGCGTCATTGAGCGGACTCTTTCGGTAATCGAAAATTTGCTCGAAAATTATACCCCGGAAAAAATCGATCCCGACGAATGGGATTTGGAAGGGTTGGCGCAGACGCTCAATGGCCTGTTCCCGCTGGCTGAAAAAGTAGAACAGGGCATGCTCTATGGGTTCACCAGAGAAGAGCTACAGGAGCGTATCAAGCAGCTGGCCATGGCTACCCTCAAGGCTAAAGAAGAAGCGATCGGCTCCGAACAGATGCGGGAATTGGAAAGGATCGTACTGCTGCGGACGATTGATACTAAGTGGATGGAGCATCTTGATAATATGGATGACCTCCGGGACGGTATTGGCCTGCGGGCTTATGGACAACATGATCCACTGGTGGCTTACAAATTTGAAGCTTTTCAGATGTTTAAGGAAATGATCAATGCCGTTAATGAAGACATGATCCGCCTGATTTTGCGGATGCAACTGGTGCGCAGGGATGAAAGCGAACAGCCGCGCGTCAGAAACGTAGTGACCAATCGGGGCGCGGATGGTGGCGTGTCAGGACCCGGTGCAGCAGGCAAACCAGCTGTTGCACAAAGAAAGAATGTTAAAATTGGGCGTAATGATCCCTGTCCTTGCGGCAGCGGTAAGAAATATAAAAAATGCTGCGGCGCAAATGGCTAGGCGCGCGCATAATCTGTGTGGCAATTTCTTTTGCCTGAAATTACGGGAGGAACAAGTCTTTGATTACAGATGTCGGTGAAGTTAGAAGTCAGATCAGCGAAATGGCACGGAAAATCAGTGAAATGCGGGTGTATCTTTGACTTCCCTGCAGCACAAAAACGGTTAGCGGAACTGAACGTGATTGCCGCTGGTGAGGATTTTTGGTCCGAGCCTGAAAAGGCCCAGTCTATTATGCAGGAGATTACTACTCTGCAAAACCAGATGTCCAAGGTAGAAAACCTGGCGGCAGAGATCGACGACGTATCTGTCTTGTTGGAACTGGCGATTTCTGAACAAGATGAAGAAGCTGAAAAGGAAGTTCTGAGCACTTTGCATCAGCTTGCCCGGAAAGTGGATCAGCTCGAACTGAACACACTGCTTTCGGGAGAATATGACGCTGCTAATGCCTACCTTACTATTCACCCCGGAGCCGGCGGCACCGAGTCGCAGGACTGGGCTCAGATGTTGATGCGCATGTATTTAAGATGGGCAGAACGTAGCGGTTACAAGGCTGAGATTATTGACCTGCTACCTGGTGATGAAGCAGGCCTTAAGAGCGCGACCATACTGATTCGTGGCGAGTTAGTCTTTGGGTATTTGAAGGCCGAGAAGGGTGTGCATCGGTTGGTGCGCATTTCGCCGTTTGACTCCTCCGGCAGAAGGCATACTTCCTTTGTTTCTGTGGATGTCATGCCGGAGATCGCGGATGACATTGACATGGAAATCCGGCCGGAAGACCTCAAAGTTGATACTTTCCATTCCAGTGGTGCCGGTGGGCAGCATGTCAATAAGACTGAGTCGGCTATCCGCATTACCCATATCCCGACAGGGATAGTGGTCGGGTGCCAAACGGAAAGGTCTCAGATTCAGAACCGGGCGACCGCTATGAGTCTGCTCAAGGCGAAACTGGCTGCCAAACAACGTGAGGAGCAAGAAGAAAAACTGGCCGCAATTCGCGGCGAACAAAAAGACATCGCTTGGGGCAGTCAGATTCGTTCGTATGTTTTCTGTCCTTATACAATGGTCAAGGATCATCGTACTAATCATGAAACCGGGAATATTGACGCTGTGATGGACGGGGAAATCGACCTCTTCATTGAGAGCTATCTGCGCTGGAGGAAGAGTTAGTTTTTACACCGAAGCGAAGATTTCAGCCAGTGCAATCTCTAGTCCGGCAAAGGCGTTGGAAATGATGGTATCGCCTTCCTGCAGGGTCAACGTATTGTCGAAGTCACGCTCTGCAGTGAAGGTATACTGAGAGACGGTCTTTCTGTGGAAATCCACGACCCAGTATTCGGAAATGCCGCTTCTCATATAAAGATTTAACTTGGTAGCCTGATCCTTCCCTCTTGTGGAGGGAGACAGCACTTCCACAATCAAGGTGGGGGTGCCCATATACTTATCTTCGGCGGCATTGACCTTGTCGCTGTCACAAATGACTACAAGATCTGGTTGGACCACATTGGGGTCTTCTTCGAATTTGGTGGCAAAACCGAACAGACGTACATCCAGAGGCGCTGTCAATGATCGACAGCGCTTATTTTTAAAAAATGAATAGAAGCGATACGCAATCTCGCTGACCACAATCTGGTGCTTAAAGCTGGGCGAAGCCAACAGATAGACAACCCCATCGATCAGTTCATAGCGCTGATCCGAGGATTCGACCAACTCCATGTACTCCTCATAACTGATCTTTCTTTGAGCCTGATAACCCCGCGCTTCTTCCTGGACCACGTAAAAGTCAGGCTCAGTATAGCGGGTTAATTTGGCAACGCTTTTGCCATTCCTGGTGACGATGATGTCTTCTTTTTCTGTCAGGGCCAGGTATTTGCCGAAGGCGTTCTGTAGATCAGTAGCGTTTACTTTCATAAGGATCACCTCCCAGATTAGCTATATTATAGCACGTAGTTAGCTAAATTAAACCATAAAAATAGCAAAAGCGAGGGATTCTTGGATGATCCTTCGCTGATATGCAATATTTAGTGGTGTCCTTGAAGTGTTCAATGGTTTTGTGTCTGGGGGTGCTGGGCTTATTGTGACAGGCATTGTAGTATCTGGTGGGCTTGTTCCGGGTGCGGCTATATTAGCGGGTGTTGCGGTATCTGTGATTGTGGACAAACTTATCTTAAATCCGATTGAAAGCCTGTTTATGTAGTAATCTGGACTGTTATAGGAGGCATATCAATGCAGAGACGCAGAATTGCGAGGTCATCATTTTTGAATTCATTTCTTCTCAGAGGTAGTTTTCTACTTCTGGTCATTTTCGCCGGTCCGGCGTGTTTCGTAGGATTATATTGGCCAGTGATTGTCGGTCTATTTTTGTTTTTGGCGATGGTAATTATCCTAGAGTTGGCGTATCGCAATGCTGAGAAAGCGATCGGTTATCTAACCGGCCAGTTGGTTTTAATTTTGTTTCTTGTCTCAATCCTAATACTAGGTCAATTTTCAGCCAATGGTTTATTTGGAATAGAATCTCCCTGGGGACATCTCTCATTAGTTGCTTTCATTTTCGCCTTCGTCTTTTACGTGCCCTTAGATTATTTGCTTGGATGGAAAAAGAATGTGGATTTATGCAAAAAGGCCGGAAAAGTAGATTTGGAGCAGGATAGATTCTATGTTAACCGCTCGTACCCGCATCAAGGCAATTCACGGTTCTTAATCTTAGTTCCATATGTAGGAGCTCTTGGTGTGCTTGTTAACACGTTGTTCAAAACGTTATTTAGCGAGAATCTGCAATACCTGCTGGCTCGTATCGGATTGATGGCTATTCCCGTTCTACTACTCCAGGTAATATCCATGTTACTACTATGGATATTGACAATCCGGAAACACGAGAGGATTAATAATACAAAAGTCATTGCGGTTTATGACTGAGTCTGAAAGCCCGACGAAATGAGGGCCATTGAGTTAGACGGCTGACATTTGGGGGCTGCCATTCGGTAGCCCCTGAATGTCAATGAGAACTCCAAGAATTGCACCCTTTCTTGCAATTTCTTTAGCACCCGACTTGACCACCTAAAGCAAAAATCCGGATTTAGAGTTCCGGAAACCATTGGTAGATGGGCATTCTTCTGTTTAAAAAACACAAAATGTGGTCGCTAATTCGGTCAAATCAGGTATTATGTGATTGTCAACTAGAAACTGAGCCAGTCGCTCATTTGAAAGTGAGTCACCTGGTTAGATCAATGGAACGATTTGCATAATATTGGCGATGATATAGCGTCTGGGATGGATCCGCTGCTAATGTCGTCCAGCGCAATTGACAATAACGATAACATCATTGCGGGGGTATTTTGACACTATACATGCCTATACAAATAACAGAGCGGAATGGGAAAAGGGGCTTCGAAATCTTAGAGCATGGTTGAAAGTTTCAAGGGAAGAATGGGAAGCCCCTAAGCAAAGAGTTATAATATTGCAGGGCCACCCTGCCATTGGGGAGCCTCCGGAAGATATATTGTGGATCGATGCGTTGAAGGATTTATATTGAATACGTATCGACGAGCTCACGTACTTCGGCTACAAAACACTCGAATTGGCTGGCCGGATCATTGGAACGATCCGGTCAGCATTATTTTCTTCAAACAGCGGACTAAATCGCTTGGTGCGCTTACGTACCATGCAATTTCATCCTGGATTCCCGGATATTGGTCAGGTTCAAAAATCTGATCGTCCTTATAGCGAGATGCGCACTCAGACTTCAGTCGGGGACGACTCGGTCACGCATTCACGCATATCGCGATTCCGGAGGAAGTACAATACCATGTGTGGTTATTGTAATCGTCGCATTATCGGATTGCGCCAGCTTTGAGATGACAACGGCGGATGACGACGAAAACTGAAGTGGACTAGGTGGGGAGAATCTGTGAAAAGGCTGCGTAGAAACATTGTCATTTTTGTGCTGCTGATTGCCGCCAGCTTTTTGATTTACCATTATACTACCGCTGTATTAACAACGCAGATTGGGCAGTCAATCAGGGAAGCCATTTTAGAAGCCAGCGGCGGAACCGGGCAGATTGAGCTCACCCTTTCTAAAATCGCGTTTTCGGATTTGATTGGTGGCCGGTTGCGCGGTTTGGCATTGTTAGCCGAAAACATAACTTTTGAAGGTTTGACTTATCGGACAATCGAGCTGCACAGCGACGAAGTGGTTATTGATCGCCAGTTGATGCGGACGCGTCAGGAATTCGCCGTATCAAGCATTGGCCCGACAATTGTTAAGGCAGTCATTGAAGAGCAGGAACTGAATAAATACCGCGCCGAGCGCTGGCCATCCCTGCCATTGACACTTACTTTGGAAGAAGGAAGAGTCCATACCAACATCAGCTTTGATCTGGGTTTCGGCCCGGTCAATGTGGCTTTTAGCGGTTTGTTGTTGCCTGTGGAAGACGCGATCCGGTTTCAGCCGGAACGGCTCGAATTGCAGGAAGTCGTCATCCCACAGACGATTCTTGAACAGCTGCTCGGCTCATTTGAGGATGCACTCACCATCGAGTTCCCAATACGGCTGCCGTTGCCGGTGCAACCCAGTCAGGTGGAAATCAGGGAGGGGCTGGCCGAAATTACTCTTACAGGCGGAGGATCATCAGCAATGGGGGCGGAGACGAGCCCCTTACATTGACCTGATAAATTCGGGTATGTTATACTTTAGCTGTATTGTTATATTATGCTAATGGTCGCCGGTCGTCCGGTGGACACACTTGATAGGCCGGGAGGTTTCCCCGGCTGTTTTTGCAGAGGTGGGTCGTGACGATGAAGAAGTTGTTCGATGATGAGGGTCGAGTTTTTGGAAAGATAAACCTGATCGATTTAACTGCGGTGCTGTTGCTGTTGGGGATCGCGCTCAGAGCCCTGTTGCCCGTTGTCTTTAACCGCCCCGGGCCGGTTCATGATGCTGTTCTGCTTCTGGAAGTGAGTAAAGTCCTCCCGGAAACAGCCGGCGAGATTAGGCTGAAACAGGAAGTCCGGGAGCAAACCAGCGGCGCAATGTTAGGCGTCTTATCCCGTAAGGATCTAAATCCCCATGAGGTTGAGATTGCTGATTCCGAAGGCCGCCTCACACTTGCCATTTCCTCACGTTACAGGGATCTGCGGCTGACTGTAACCGGGCGGGCGCGTGTTGGAAAAGAAGGGGCCTTAGAATTCGACCATTTTCCGGTGCGGGCGGGCCAGACACTCACGATTAATACCGCGACGGCCTGCTTTGAAGCTTTGGTACTGACCACGGAATGGACTGACTGATCAATATGGTGAGAGCTTCCGATTGCCTGCGTTCTTCAGTCATTGGTAGATTAGTCACGCGCTTGTGCGGTGCGCTGAAGAAAGTTGCGGCCGGCTCAATCGTTTTCAGGTGGACTGATCGTGCCGACGCCGTAGACCATGCTGCCGCATGGAGTGCCCCACATAAAGACGGATATTTGCCAGGCTTCCTGGGGCTGAGGCGGCTCGCGGCCGAACCATTTTTTGAGCTGGCGGCCCAATGGGTGGCGGCAATGGTGCCGGCACTGATTTTGCTTACCGAAGATCGGGAGAGGGCGGCCGTGGTACTAATGGCGTTGATTGGTACCGCTTGGGCGGCGCATGCCGATGCCGCCACCTTGGAAGACCAGGCCTTCAATCGAGCTTATGGCAGATGGCTGACGCTTTTACTATTGGGGTCGGCTTTTTCAGTCGTCTTTGGCAGCGGAGACATTCAGTTAGCCATTTGGTACGAATGGATCTTCTGGTGGCTCGCCGCCTGGCTGGCTTATCGGTCGGGCAGATTGATAATCCGCACCCGGTATTTCGGAACAGTGCTGGCGGGCCTGGGAATATTATTCGGAATACTGGCGGTCTGGCAGAAAATTGCCGGATACGGCGATGTGGCGGGATGGATGCCTGCCGCGCTACGCCCAACTGTAGGAGCACGCGCCATCGGTTTCTTTGGCAATCCGAATGTTTTTGCCGCGGCCGTCAATTTGGTGCTGTGGCCGCTAGCGGCCTTGCTAATAGAGTCAGCCGGTCGGAGGATGCCGCTACGCAAGGGGACTTATGCTGTCGGATTGGCCGGTTTGATACTCGCCCTGCTGCTCACTTGGTCGCGGGCGGCGCTGCTGGGTGCCATTGGCGCAGCTGTGATCTTGATGGTGATGACGCCCAAAGCGACGGCGTTTCATAGGACGAAAGCCCGGCCCGGGTTTTGGATAGCCATCGGGGCTGCAATGGTGCTGATCGTTACATTCCTGACGCCGCTGGGAATAGGGGCGGGCGGGGCAGCCGAAGGGGCCGGATTCATTCAAGGCCAACAAGCGGCATGGCAAGGACGCTTAACAATTTGGCAAGAAGCGCTCGCACTATTTTGGCAAAATCCCTTGTCAGGCGGAGGTCCCGGCAGCCTGTCAAACATTGCGCTTCCAGACGGTGCGCAGGCTTTGCACGCCCACAATATGCTGCTGCAATGGCTGGCCGAAACGGGACTGATCCAGACGCTGATTATGCTGTTGGTTATCATTTGGTATGGTGTGCAGGCTTGGAAAAGGGTCCCGCATTCGTTACTGCTATGCGGATTTACTGCTGCGATCTCTGCCATTTTGATCCACGGTTTTTTTGATTATCCTTTGGCGGCTCGACCGATCGGTCTGCTTTGGTGGGTGTGGATTGGCTTCGGGCTAAGCCGGGCAGTCGGAAAATAAAATTGCACTTTGTTAAAGAAATTAGACATCGAGGTAAAAATGATGGCTCATTTAACATTGCTTGGCTATTATGGATTTGGTAATGCCGGAGATGAAGCTGTCTTGGCAGGGGCGATCGCCCGACTACGCGCCGCCGACCCACATGCGCAGATCACTGTGATTAGCGGGAACCCGGACGAAACCGCCAAAATACACGGTGTTCATGCCGTCGGACGCGGTAACATCGCGCGCATTCGCATTCTGCTCAAAAATACGGATTTATTCTTGCTGGGTGGCGGCGGCTTATTACAGGATCGTACCAGCCGCCGTAGTCTTTGGTATTACTTGGCGATGATGTTTTGGGCGCGGATGTCCGGAGCGCAGATTGCCTGCTGCGCTATTGGTGCGGGGCCATTGCTCCATAGTTCCAGCCGCCGCTTGATCAGGAGCATGCTCTCCAAGTGCAGTGCCGTCAGCGTGCGGGACGCCGGATCTGCCCAGGAACTGCGTAAATGCTGCCGTGGTAAGGTGCCGGTTACTATTGAGATAACTGCTGACGCCGCACTGGCCATGCCCGCCGTTACCGACGTAGAAAAGACGCAGGCATTGACATCCTTATCCGGGATGGGTCAGGGGTCAGTCCTGCGTTACATAACGGTGGCCATCAGGCCCTGTGCCTATCTGCAACTGGATCAGTCGTGGCTGGAGACACTAGCGAACCTGCTCCGGGATGCGACTGCGGCAATGGATGCCGCAGTCGTGATACTGCCAATGCATGACGGTGTGGATCAGCCCATTTCGGAAGCACTGGCCGTCCTGATTGGAGACAGGGCTTTCACGGTTAAGACTGCGAGCTATCGCGAGGCTGCCGCCATCATCGCTGTCAGCGAGATGGTTTTGACGATGCGCCTACACGCCCTGGTTTTTGCCGCACAGGCCGGTGTGCCGGCCATCGGCATCGAATATGATCGCAAGGTCGGGCGCTTTGCGCAAATGGCGGGTTATCCCGTGGTCGCGCCTACGGCCATTAACACGATCGATCTGGTTGGACTGCGGCGTAATTTTGATCCGCAGGCTCAGGCAGTGCTGTTTGCACAGCTGCAAGCGGCCGAGTCCGGGAATGACGCCTTGCTGAAGCGTTTGTTCAATCCGGCCAAGACACAGATTGCAGGTGAAGACCGATGAACAGCAGACATCCTGAGTACCTTCGGGAGACTGTATCCATCCTGGGTATTCCGGTGAATCTATTGTCGCGTCGGCAGGTCGTGGAACAGGCCTCCAACTGGATGCAGCAGAGTCAAAACGATGACGGCATTTGTCGGCGCATTGTCACACTGAATGCCGAAATCGCGCAAATGACTCTTGAATCACCAGAACTGGCGGCTTCGATCAAACAGGCGGATTTGATCGTTGCCGACGGGATTGGCGTTAAGCTGGCTTCCCAAATAGCAGGTCAGCCTGTTCCGGAGCGTGTGCCAGGAGTAGAGCTGGTGGAATTGCTGGCTCGGGAAGCTGCCGCAATGGGAAAGGGCATTTATTTGCTGGGCGCTGCCCCCGGAGTCGCTGAAAAAGCCGCTGAGGTTCTGAAGACCAGGATCCCGGCGCTGACGGTCTCGGGGGTGAAGGACGGCTACTTCAAAGCTCAGGACGAAGAAACCCTGCTGGCAGACATCAACCGCGCCCGCCCCGGCCTATTGCTGGTTGCGATGGGTGTACCAAAACAAGAATTGTGGTTGTCAGCAAACCAAACGGTTCTGCAAGTCCCAGTCGCTATGGGTGTGGGAGGCAGCTTCGATGTAATCAGTGGTCACAAGCCGCGTGCGCCGCGTCTGTTGCAGGCGCTTGGGATGGAATGGGCGTTTCGTCTTATAATCGAACCCCGCCGCTTAAAAAGGATTATTTTCTTGCCGAAATTCATCATATCAGTATTTTTAAAGCGTAAGGTTAAGGAGGAAAGCAATTGAAAACAAACCTCCTAAAAAGGTTTAAAATTGGACGGCGTGATTTGCTCGATTATGCAGGGATCTTTGCCGGAGTGGCGATCACTGCCTTAGCACTGGATTGGTTTCTGATTCCCAATATGATTGCCGCTGGCGGAGCTAGCGGACTGGCGACCGTCATTCATCATTTGACGAAGCTACCGGTTGGCCTGCTAATGGTTTTGATCAATATTCCTTTATTTCTGGCTTCGGTGCGTACTTTTGGCAGGCACTTTGGTGCCAAGACCGTTTTTGGGACGGCCCTGCTTTCCATATTGATAGACCTGGTGGCGATCGTGCTGCCGGAACCGCTGACACAAGATCCGCTGCTGGCTTCTTTATATGGAGGAGTATTAACCGGAGTTGGCATAGGCCTGACATTCCGGTTTAACGGCACCACTGGTGGTACCGATATTGCTGCCCGTCTGCTGAAAAAATACACCTCGCTGAGCGTTGGCCGCGCGTTGCTGTTTATCGATATGGCGATCATTATTTTGGCAGGACTGGTATTCCGTCAACCGGACTTATCGCTTTATGCATTGATCACCGTATTTGTAACCAGTAAGGCTATTGACCTGATTCTGGAAGGTGAGGATTATGCCAGAGCCGCCTTCATAATTACCAAAGACCCTGCGGACATTGTCCAGAATATCTTCGCGGTGCTGGGCAGGGGCGTCACTACTATTGAAGGACGCGGAGCATATACTGGGACTGATCGCCAGGTTCTGCTATGCGTAGTCTCACGGGCGGAACAAAGCCGACTCAGAGAAATCGTCGAGGCTACAGACCCGAAAGCTTTTGTAATTATTACTTCTGCAAGCGAAGTTCTGGGGGAAGGATTTATGGAATTCGGGGCAAATTAATTTAAGATAAAACTGGTAAATGTAAAAAACATTGCATACTCGGAAGGATATTTCCAGCAATAAGCGAAAGAAATAAGATAGCCGACCTTTGGACAGCGGAGCTAGAAAGCCGTATGTCCATCAGGTTTCTATCTGGATTCATTGAAGGGAGGTGGACGCTCCTGGCGGAAATGGTCTTCCAACTTTATTGAAAGAGGGCCAGGATCTGTAAACTCTGATATTCGCATAGGGGGGAAATGCAAAGTGAAAAGATCCTTAGTGATTCTTTTAGCACTGACATTATTGTTGACAGTCTCTATTCCGTCTTTCGCCGCTCCGATGAAAGACGCTCCGGCAACCGGCCATTGGGTATACGACTACTATGAAATGATTTACAACGCCGGCTTAATTGAAGGGTATCCCGACGGGTCCTTCAGAGGCGAAAAAGCTGCTACACGTTATGAGGTAGTTGCTTTTATGGCTCGTCTGCTTCAGTACTTCGAGACCAGATTGACGGAAGCTGCTGGTAGCGTTTCTGCGCCAGTCAACACCACAACCACAATCGTAACGACCAGCTCAGAAGTTGCTGAACATATGCATCCGATCTACCTGCAAGAAGACGAGATCAAGGCGCTGATCGAGGAGTCTCTGTGGGAACTCGATTACGCTGATGCCGCAATCGTGAAGGAAGATGTCGCGGTTCTTTGGGATGCCATCAACGCACTCGAGAAAGAATTCGATGCTGATCTGGCTGCCATGGGAGTACGCGTAACAACCTTAGAGAACAAAGTCAACAGCTTTGATGATCGCATCATCCAGCTGGAAGCTCAAGCTTCAGCCATGCAGCGCAATTTGGACTCCGTTGATGCCAACTTTACTGACGAAATGAAGAAAGCTGACAAAACCAATCTGACAGTTGCTATCGGCGCCGCCATTCTTGGTATTGCCGGTGTTGTTCTTGGTATTATCGGTCTGACCAAATAATTGCTCGCTTCTCTCAGAAAAGCCCGGTGTAATTTATGCCGGGCTTTTCTTTTGTTCGGCGGGTAAGGCGGCTGCCGGGGACTGCAAGTACGATAAAAAAGCACACTATCATTAGTAGGAGGCCAAATGCTGACAGTCTCAAAAAAAGCAGCGGTACGTTTTTTAATCAAAAAGCAACGCTTGGATCAGCGTCAGGGAAGTCTGGCCGGCTCTGAGGCAGTCGCCGCCATGGTGCGAACACTGGAGGCTGTGCAACTGGATCCGGTCTTAACTGTGGATCGCAATCATCATTTGGTTTTATTCAATCGTTTATCAGGTTTTCAGCCGCAATGGCTGGAGGAAGCCGTTGCCAATCAGCTTTTGCTTGATTACATCTGCACGAACCGCTGTTTTGTACCGATGCAGGAATACCCTTGGTTTGCGCCATTGATGCGCGCCAGAGAATGCCGGCAAAGTGAACAGCTTGGGAAACTGAGCGAGACAGTCGCCTATGTTTTAAGAACGTTGGCGGAAAAAGGTCCGCAAACCTCCAGACAAATTGAGTACGAACAGGCGCGGGAGCGAGTCAAGGGTTATTGGGATCAGTATCCGAAAACAAAAGCATCCACGCTCGCGTTACATATTCTTTGGGAATGTGGACGGGTGATTGCCGCAGCGCGGCCGGGTGGCGAGATCGTTTTTGACTTGCCTGAAAGAGTAATACCTGAGAATTTGAGAAAAGCAGGACAGGATCTGAGTGTCCGCGAGGCGACAGATTTTAAATGCCGCAAGTATTACCGCGCTTTGCGCCTGGTTGATGCCGGTCACCAGTTTTTTGGATGGACTAATATGAAGGCCGCCGAGCGGCTGGAATACATTGAAAAAGATGTTCAAGCCGGCCTATTGGTCCCGGTGGCAATTCGGGATGTACGGCGCAAATACTGGTGTCTGGCAGAGGACGCTGATGAGTTGGCTGCCTGCGCCAAGGAGGTCGTTAATGATTGCGTGCGAATATTATCGCCGCTCGACAACTTCCTGTGGCGACGCGAACGGTTATTGGATCTACTGGATTTCGACTATACCTGGGAAATATATTTTCCCGTGCATAAAAGAAAATACGGGCCATATACCATGCCGATTTTAGCTGGTGAACAGCTGGCCGGGCGAATTGATTTAAAGTACGATCGCCCCGCCGGTACTTTGCGGGTTAATCTACTCGTCTGGGAACCTTGGTTGACCAAATCCGCACGGCGAAAGGCACAATCTGGTTTGGATGCCGAGCTTGAGAATATGCGCCAGTATCTTGGCGCAGCTAATATCGTGCAAGGGCAGCAGTGAAACTTTTTCGGCGAATATACGTATCAAAAGGTTAGTGCTTCTGAAAGGAAGGTTGGCATAAATGGTCAAGTTTAAGAGAAGTTTGCCAATAATAATGCTGGGATTGTTCTTATTTGCTCAGCTGGCCGCCGGGGCTTCCAATCCGTCTGAAACGGCGCTACGCTATCTGCAAAATCTGATTGCCGGTGATTTCCAGGCTGCGCAGGCAATGCACAACGCGCAGATGCAAGGGGCTATTGACGCCAATGGACTGCAGGTGGCGTGGGAAGGTCTGCTCAAACAGGCCGGGCCATTGCGGGATGTTGGACAGCCATTCGTCGAATCGCAGAACGCTTATACGCTAGTATATGTTCCGTGTACTTTCGACACTGGTGTATTGGATGTCTTAGTCGTGATTGACGCTGAGGGGCTCATTGCTGGGCTTAATTTTGTGCCGCACGAGTTGCGTGCCAGCTGGCAAGTTCCGGATTATGCTGATCCGGAGCTGTTTAACGAAGCAACTATCAAATTTGGGCTTCCGGAGTGGGAACTGAACGGGACTTTCACAACACCGCGGACTGCTGGCAAATATCCAGTTATCGTGTTAGTACACGGTTCTGGCCCGCAGGACCAGGATGCAACCGTTGGTGCAAACAAGATCTTCAAAGATATTGCTTGGGGACTGGCCTCCCGTGGGGTAGGAGTCTTTCGCTATGATAAGCGCACAGTGACACATGGTGCGCGCATGAATGCGCAGACGGTTACAGTCGAAGAAGAAGTGATCGCCGATGCAGTAGCTGCGGTCGAGCGCGTTTATGGATTTCCCAATGTAAGCAGTGTGTTTGTATTAGGTCATAGTCTGGGCGGAACACTGGCTCCTGAGATTGCCGCCCGTACCACTTACGCAAATGGCATGATCATTATGGCCGGCACTCCCAGGCCGCTGTCAGAATTAATTGTGGAACAGGTGTCATATTTGTCGGGGCTGGATGGAGTCGTGACACCGGATGAGCAGGCTATTATTGATGGCCTGACCGTTCAAACGGCGGCACTGAACAAGAGGACTTTGCCAATGAACGAAACAATCATGGGGGCTCCGGCCGCATATTGGTATGATCTGCTGGATCGTAATCCGATCGAAGCCTTACAGGAATCTGGCAAACCGGCGTTGTTCCTGCAGGGTGAGCGCGATTATCAGGTGACCATGACAGATTGGCAGCTATGGCGTGATGCCTTTGAGGGGGACGTCGGCCCATATATCTTTAAATCATATCCCTTGTTGAATCATTTGTTTTTGGCTGGGAGTGGCCCTGCCAATCCTCAGGAGTATGAAATTCCCGGGCATGTTGATGTACAGCTGATCGATGATATTGCCCAATGGATCATGAGCCAGAGGTGAATGTTATGGAAAATGTCACCGAAACAGAGATCCTGGCCGGGCTGAATGAACCGCAGAAAAGCGCGGTGCAGCACACTACTGGTCCACTACTGGTATTGGCGGGTGCCGGAAGCGGAAAGACTAGAGTTCTGACGCATCGGGCAGCTTATTTGATTAGGGAGCGCGGTGTGGATCCTGGTGAAATTTTGGCGGTGACCTTCACTAATAAAGCGGCAGAAGAAATGCGTCAAAGAATCGTCCGATTGGTTGGTCCGGCAGCTGCGCGCGTCTGGGTAATGACATTCCATTCTGCCTGCGTGCGGATTCTGAGAGAAGATGGCGACGCCATTGGATTGGACAAGCATTTTGTGATCTATGACACCGTGGACCAGCTGGCGGTGGTGCGTAAAGCATTAGCCAGCCTCAATTTGTCGGATAAAGAGCATAATCCCCGGGCCATTCTGGCAGGCATCAGCTCTGCTAAGAATGACTTGCAAAATGCACAAGAGTTTATGGACAAAGCCGCTGATTTTTGGTCGAAAACCGTGGCTAAAGTTTATCGGGAATACCAGACCATTCTTAGTCGTAATCAAGCGCTTGATTTTGATGATCTGATCATGAAAACCGTGGCGCTTTTTAAGAGCGTGCCGCTGGTTTTGGATAAGTATCAGGAACGCTTTAAGTACATCATGGTTGATGAGTATCAGGACACCAACCATGCGCAGTATATGCTGGTGAATGCTCTCGCTGCGAAACACCGCAATTTGTGCGTCGTCGGCGATGACGATCAATCGATTTACGGGTTTCGTAAGGCGGATATCAGAAATATCCTGGAATTTGAGCGCGATTATCCGGAAGTGACCGTGGTAAAACTGGAGCAGAACTACCGTTCAACAGGCAAAATCCTGGATAGCGCTAACTCCGTGGTCAGTAATAACCGCGGCCGCAAAAAGAAACGCCTGTGGACTGAGAATCCGGCTGGTGACAATATCTGTCTCTATAAAGCCGAAGACGAAAAGGCAGAAGCCCATTTTATCATTTCGGAAATTGCCAGGATGGCGGCTGATGAAGGACGTCCTTTTAAAGACTTTGCCATCCTCTACCGGGCTAACGCGCAGTCCCGTGCCTTGGAGGAAGCTTTTACCGCCCGCGGACTGCCATATCGGATCCTCGGCGGGCTGCGCTTCTATGACCGCAAAGAAATCAGGGATTTACTGGCCTATTTACGGCTAATTGCCAACCCGGCTGATATGATTAGCTTTGAACGCGCTGTCGCGGCACCACGCCGGGGGATTGGCGCCACAACACTTGAAAAGTTCTTTAATTTTGTGCGGTTCAGTGGTCTGACGGTTACGGAAGCCCTGCTGAAAGCGGACGAAGTTCCGGGATTACAGTCGCGAGCCCGGGAAGCGCTCCTGAATTTCGGTAGGCTGATCACTTCACTGGCTGAGCGCAGTGCGGTTCTGACAGTTACGGAATTGACAGATTGTGTACTGGAAGAAAGCGGCTACAAGCGGGAATTGCAAAGTGAGGACACCATCGAAGCACAAGGCAGGTTGGATAACTTGTCTGAGTTCTTCTCTGTAACGCGGGAGTATGAGGCTAAAAACGAGGATACGACGTTGGCCGGCTTTTTGGAATCAGTGTCGCTGGTTTCGGATGTTGATAATTATCAGCGCGACGCCGATGCCGTCGTCATGATGACGCTACATGCCGCCAAAGGACTGGAATTCCCCGTCGTATTCATCTCCGGGATGGAGGAGGGTGTCTTTCCCAACGAGCGCTGCCTGCAGGCCACCAGCGAACTTGAGGAAGAACGTCGCATCTGTTATGTCGGTATTACCAGAGCTAAGGAAAAGCTATATCTGACCCATGCCGGTGTGCGCACCCTTTATGGGCGCAGCAATTATTCCCGAATTTCACGGTTTGTCGCAGAGATTCCCACGGAGCTGATTAAAGACCTGAACGTGAGTAAGCGCAGCAGTTCCCTCTCATCCGGCCATGACGCGGGTGGCGGCGGCATGAATGCCTGCTATTCAGGCCACGCCGCATCGGTAGCCCACGCTACTGCGAACGCCCTGTTGAAGGTGGGCGATCATGTGGTGCATCAAAAGTTCGGCAACGGTACTATTGTAGCCGTTAAGGGCGAAGGAGCCCAAGCGGCTTTGTCGGTGGCCTTTCCGGGACTTGGGATTAAAGAGTTGCTGGCCGCCTACGCGCCTTTGCAGAAAGCGGAGTGAAAGGTGTCAGGTCGATCGGGTGCTAAGGTTATGAAGGAGGCGTTGTTCTTTGCAGGAGGAGCTCAACACACTTGCTGATTTTATGGATGCAGACAACGAAGATCTATTTGAAAAAACAAGGCTTTTCAGGGGTTTTATGGATCGACTGCGTAAAGATGAATACCATCACTGGCGCCGTACGATCTGCAGTCCTTCTGAGGGTCGGGTTGAGATGATTGACCCGTTTACCGGCCAGAAGCGCAACATGATCATGATGGCCAGCAATAATTATTTGGGCCTCACTACGCACCCGAAAGTTGTTCAGGCGGGGCTGGACGCTGTGAAGGAATATGGTGCCGGTGCGGGCAGCGTGCCCTTATTAGGAGGTACTCTGGAAATTCATCGCCAACTGGAGCGGCGGTTGGCCAAGTTTAAGAGTTGTGAGGATGCGGTCGTTTTCACTTCCGGCTATGGTTCCAATGTCGGCTGCATTTCCGCACTACTCCGGCCTAAAGATGTTGCCATCAATGATCGCCTGAATCATGCCAGCCTGCTCGACGGCTGTCGACTTTCAGGAAGCAAACTGGTGGCCTTCAAACATAATGATATGGAAAGCCTGGAGCACATTCTGCAAAGATGTGCCCGTTATTATCGCGGTAAGTTGGTCATCGTAGATGGAGTATTCTCTATGGACGGTGATATTGCACCTCTGCCAGAGATTATCAGGCTCGCCAGGCAGTACGGTGCCCGGGTAATGATTGATGAAGCTCATGCTTCGGGTGTGATTGGTGCTAACGGGCGCGGCACTCCGGAGCACTATGGCATCGAGGGCCAGGTCGACCTCGTGGCTGGGACATTATCAAAAGGGCTCGGTGGGGTCGGCGGCTTCGTGGCCACCTCTGCTGAAGTTGCGGAATACATCCGCTTCTACGGACGCTCCTATATGTTTTCAACGGCGATGGCACCGCAAGTTTGCGGTTCCTTGATCGCGGCGATTGATGTGATCGAGAATGAGCCGGAGCTACGCGAGAAACTTTGGCGTAACATTCGCTACATGCATGAGCAGATGAAAAAGCTCGGTTTTGATCTGGGCAATGCTCAGACGGCCATTGTACCAATTATTATTGGTGATAACGAGAAGATCTTTAATATGGCCAGGGATATCCATCGGGCCGGGATCTTTCTAAATTCCGTATTCTATCCGGCGGTGCCCAAGCGGCTGTCAAGGCTGCGCCTCTCACTGATGGCCAGCCATACGCAGGAGGATCTGGATGAGACGCTTAACGTGCTGGCGGATGTCGGCAAGAAATACGGAATAATTTGATGCCGCCAATGGAAGCAGATTTGTGACAAAAGCAGCAGGATCAACCGCCCGGGGAGTAGAACCTTTTCAGTATCTGGCATATTGAGGGGGTTCCGCCTTGCGGCGGTTTATCATTTTATTGCTACTGATCACTATTACGGCCTTCTTTTCCGGCAGCATACTCAATACTGCGGCAGGGCAGCAGACTGTGCCGGTGTTGCTGGTAGAAGGTGAGCCGTTCGCAACAGAAGGTACTCTGGAAATTGTTGACGGCGAGGTTTTTTTGCCCCTGCGCGTATTGGTAGTCGCATTTGGGGCTAAATTACGTTGGCTGACAGACGAGCAGAGCTACCTGCTGACCATGGGTCAGACTGCCGTGCAGATTAGCGCCGACTCCAAACAGATTAATGTTAACGGACGTATTGTGGAGCTGCGCTTTGCTCCGCGCGTGATTAAGAGCCGCACCATGATTCCTGTGGAACTGGTCGCTTCTTATCTACCGGTACAGACTGTCTGGAATGCGCAAAGAAGCAGCTTGGACCTGCGATGGCTGCTCAATGAGCTGACGATGTTCGCAGCAGGATTGAATGCCGAAGGGCGTCCCGTGGTAGCGATTGAGACCTTGAATGAGTTGGGAGATTATCAAGTTAATGAATCGTTGAGCCGTCCGGATCGGATTGTAATCGATTTAATTGCTATCAAGACGGCGGCCAGTCTTGAATCGCGCAACGATGGTAATCCGATTGTGCGCAAACTGCAATTTGAAGCCCTGGAGCCTAACAAGGTGCGCTTAACAGTTGATTTGTTGCGCGCAGCGCAGTATAAGGTAGTGCGTTACCCCGGTGAGTCCAACCACTTGGAAATTCATTTTGATTATGCTTTGCGCGCTGTCCGGCTGACCGATCAGGAAGGCTGGCCTCAGATTTTGATCGATACCGGCGGCAAAGCGGCGTTCAAAACTTTTACGCTGCCTAATCCGGAAAGACTGGTAATCGATTTAGCGAATACAGTTAATACTCTAAGCGAGACTAATCTCACTGTCAGCGGGACTTTGATTACTGCAGTACGCTCGAGCCAGTTTAACAGCACGACAACACGGGTAGTGATCGATTTGACAGCGGCGCGGAAGCACCATGCGGAGTACAGTCCCGATAATCCCGGAGTTATTCGCATTTCTTTTCAGCGGCAGATTGATTCGCTGCAATGGGCGAAAGAACGCGATACGCTATCAATCGCAGGGGAAGGGCGTTTGGCAGCACAGTCAGCCGTTAATTATACCAGTGAGGGTGCGCAACTGATATTAACTATTCCTAATGCGGTTATGTCTGATAAGGCCGTGCTGCCAGACGCTGCGGGCAATAAGTATGTCAGGAAAGTCAGCCTGACCAATGGTGCGGATGGCTCGGTCGCGATCAAACTGGACCTGGCACTCTATGGCGGGCATTATCTTACGCACAACGAAGACGGGTCGCTGGCACTCACGCTGCTGCGGTCCAATGTGGCAGGTAAAACGATCATTGTTGATCCCGGACATGGTGGTAAGGATCCGGGGGCAATCTCGCCGTGGGGGTTGCCAGAGAAGCAGGTTAATCTGGCTGTTGCGCAAAAGCTGATGTGGCGTTTGCAGGCCGCCGGTGCCACTGTTGTAATGACCAGGGCGGAGGACTCCTATTCGACGAAGTACGATCGCGCTGATTTTGCCAATACCGTTAATGGTGACGTCTTTATCAGCATTCATTCTAATTTTCATCCCACTAAGGACGATGTGCGGGGGATTGAAACATTCCATCATCCCGCCAGCACTGAGGCGCGCCGGTTGGCTAAGATTGTGCAGACGGAATTGCTTGCGTTTACCGGTCTCAGGGATCGCGGCGTGAAAACCGATCCATTATTGGTGGTCACGCGCGAGACCGTGATGCCTTCGGTGTTGATTGAGATCGGGTTCTTATCGAACCGGGAAGAGGAAGCGCTACTGCGGGACGATGCCCACCGCGACAAGGTTGCTGACGCAATGCTCGAGGCTTTGCAGCAGTATTTTTCCAGCGGTGAATTCCGGCCGTCAGGGCCGTCAGGATTTTCGGTGTTATCAGGGCCATGACAATTTCAAAAGGCAATGCCTTGCTAATCGATTTTGGTTCCACCTTTACCAAGGTTACCGCTGTTGACATGGAGGCCAGTCGGCTGCTGGGAACAGCCCGGGCTGCCACTACTGTCGAGGAAGATATCACAATCGGTCTGGAAGCGGCATTGCGTGATTTAGGCAGGCTGACCGGCAGTTTGGAATACCAGGTGAAACTGGCGTGCAGTAGTGCCGCCGGTGGTTTACGCATGGTGGCGGTCGGCCTGGTTCCGGAACTGACGGCGCAGGCTGCCAGTCTGGCTGCTTTAGGGGCCGGTGCTAAAGTGCTCCGGACTTTTTCATATGAAATCGGCGCCGAGGATATTGCGCAGATCAGCGCTTTGAAACCGGAGATCATCCTGCTGGCGGGTGGAACGGATGGGGGTAACAGTGATACGATCTTGGCCAATGCCGCCACGCTCAGTAAGATGGATTTGAAGCTGCCGGTAATTGTCGCTGGCAATGCAAAGGCTGCGCCAGAAGCCTGCCGCATGCTCGCGGCTGGAGGACACGCAGTGACCGTGGCGGAAAATGTGCTGCCTTCACTCGGCAGAATTAATGTTGAACCGGTGCGTGAAATTATCAGAGAAGTATTCTTGCGCCGGATTGTGCGCGCCAAAGGGCTGGAAAAAGCCTGCCGGATCGTAGACCAGATTGTAATGCCCACGCCGGCCGCCGTTCTTGAGGCGGTCAGGTTGATTGCCGAAGGATTGCGTGAGGGTGAGGGTGTGGGGGTAGGGGGTTGTTCCGATGCCATGGCTGGTGGGGAAGACTCGCGGTTTCGCGGGCTGGGAGAATTGATGGCGCTCGATGTGGGCGGGGCTACTACGGATGTCTACTCGGTGGCAGTCGGGGCACCTACTGCGGGGGGTACGATCTGGAAAGGGCTACCCGAGCCCTATACTAAAAGGACCGTAGAGGGCGATTTGGGTGTCCGGCATGGCGTTGCATATCTGGTGGAAATGGCCGGTGTTGAATGGCTGGCCGCGACCGCTGGACTTTCAGAAGAAGCAGTGCGCCGAGGGGTTGCGGCCCGTACTAATAATGCCGCTTTTTTGCCAGATGATGCCAGTGGGAGAAGGCTGGATGACGGTTTAGCCCGGGCGGCAGCGGCGATTGCCCTAAGGCGACATGCGGGTACAATTACAACCCAATATGCTCCGTTTGGCAAGCTTTTGACGCAGAAAGGGAAAGACCTGACCGCCATCAGCAGATTATTGGTCACGGGCGGGCCTGTGATTGGCGCTTTGAACGCGGCTGCGCTCATCAATGGAGCATTATCTGACATTGAAGATCCGGCTGTGCTCTCACCGCGGAATGTTGCCGTCATTGTTGACCGGCATTATATACTTTCAGCAGTTGGACTGTTGGCGCGCGTTGATCCAATGGCCGCCTTGCAGCTTTTTAACAACACGTTCTCAGTTTCAGGCAAAGATAGCTGAGTCTGGAGGGGCAGGCATGGCCGCCTGGTCGTTATGGAATGAATGGGCAGAGTGAGGTGTCTTGTTTGCAGAAAAAATACTGGGTAGTGGTCGGGATCTTGGCGTCCCTGATATTCCTGGTGACTTTTGGCTTTGTTCTGGCATTCCAAGACAGGACTGCTCACAATCTTGCTGTCGCTGAAGCACAGCAGACCGCGGCGGCGCAACAGACCGCAGCGGCGCAGACGGCAGAGCCAGTCCGCAGTTCCCGGGTTCAGGATCCCGAAATGAGATTATCTCTGAACGCCGTGTACACATGGTTGCTTAATGGCCTGCAAAAGGGTCTCTCCCCCGAAGAAAGTGCCAGTCTTTACACCAGCGCCTCGTCATTGTCACAGAGCCTTGGTATTTATAATAAAGATTACCGGTTGGCTGCTGCCGTCGCCGCGGTTGCCCAATTGTGGATGGGTGACCTGTCTGGGGGGTTGCGCGCCGTTTACGATCTGCGCAAGGATGTTGCGCCGGCTGCCTCTTTCACGCCACCAGGATATGAAAAACGTCGTCCAAACGATTTCGAAGCATTTCTGTTGTACGCATTGGCTCGGGTACACGAATATAGGGACGAGCCCGCGCAAGCGATGGAACTTTATCAGACACTAAGCGGTTTTGATGACGATCGCATCATCGATCTGAAGGATCCAATGTTCTCGGAAGCACCGGTTGCTTTATTCGCCAGATTGCGGCGCGCCGAGATTTTCGAAAACAAACTGTCGCTTTCCGGAGCTGCTTCCGGTGAACTGCTGCTCTTGGCACAGCAATACGGCTACCTTACGCTGCCAACCGATTATCAGTACGCTAATCTGGCCGATTACTGCACCGAACGGCTGCTGGCCATGAATACTCCTTCGGTGACAGCCGCCGCTAATGCCCTGAAAATGCTAACTGTAGCTGAAGGCAGTAAGTATCCTGCGCTAGTGTTTTACTCAGCATTAATGTACGCCCGCAGCGGTGCCGTTGATCAGACGATTAGCGGGTTGCGTCAGTTAGAGCAGACCTATCAAGGCGCTTACGGGGTTAAGAGAAATGATAGGACTGTGTGGGGATCTTACGAAGTCTATTTGGCGATTGCACAGACGCTGCCCTATTCTTTAGACAAAGCAACTCCAGTCATTGAAAGAGTAAAGGCGGTTGCGGGTCCGCATTTAAGGCCGTATATCCTTTTGTGGCAGGCCAAGGTTTTAGCAAACGAGCATGCCCTTAACGAACAGGCGGCCGCCATTTTAAGGCAGTTATTGGAGGAAACCGTTCCGGAAGACTTGTATGATTACATCAAAATAAGCGGAGTGGATCCTTACCAGGAAGCGGCCAGGCGTTTGGAACAACTAAGCGCTGACTGACCGGTTGCAAGACAATCATTGAGTAAGTGAGTTGATGGCAATCAGATCCATAGCAGCGAGCCAAATTGAAAATGCGGTCTACCAAGCGGCGCTAGAGGCTAATACGCGTCTTCCCGCGGACATTATGCACGCTCTGGAGCAGGCTGAGACAGCTGAAAGCTCAGAGAACGGACGTAAGGTTTTGCGTCTGTTACTGGAGAACGCCCGCCTCGCAGCAGAACAGGTTCTGCCAATTTGCCAGGATACTGGTGTGGCGATTGTTTTTGCCGACGTGGGGCAGGAAGTCCACTTAGTTGACGGAGAATGGGAAAGCGCCATTAATAGAGGGATTGCGGCGGCCTACCGGGATGGATCTTTCCGATGCTCCATGGTCGCCGATCCCCTGCAGCGCGCAAACACTGGCGATAATACACCGGCCTTGATTCACTGGCAGCTTGTTCCCGGCTCCAGAGTTACAATTACAGTCATGCCCAAAGGATTTGGCAGTGAGAACATGAGCCGGGTAGTGATGCTAGTACCGTCTGATGGCATTGCCGGGATCAGAAGTGTTATAATTGAGACTGTCAAAAGTGCCGGACCAAATGCCTGTCCGCCGCTGATCGTTGGGGTTGGAATCGGAGGAACGCAGGATCACGCAGCCTTGCTGGCGAAGAAAGCCCTCCTCAGGCCAATTGGGGTAGCGCATCCTGGTGCACAAACTGCTCTGCTCGAGCAGCAATGGCTGGGCGAAATCAATGATCTGGGAATTGGCCCCGGCGGTTTTGGAGGAAACACTACCGCATTGGCATTGCACATCGAAACATACGCGACGCATATCGCCGGGCTGCCAGTTGCTGTCCAGTTGGGCTGTCATGCTTTGCGCCGCAGCACTATTATTGTGTCATAAATTAGCGATTAGGAGAGTCTTCGCCAATGACAGACAATTCCAAAATCGTACAACTACCACTCGATGCTACCATAGCGCGCACACTGCGGGCTGGTGATTGGGTAAGGCTGCAAGGTGCGCTCCTGGGAGCGCGCGATGCGGTCCATCGGCGCTTGTTTGAGGCAATCCAGCAAGAAAGAGAATTGCCGGTCGCACTGATGGGAGAAACTATTTACTATGTAGGACCTTGTCCTGGCCGCGGAGAGAAAGCCTGCGGCTCAGCCGGGCCGACGACAAGCGGGCGCATGGATCGATATACTCCGGCGCTACTGGAAAAAGGACTACTCGGCATGATTGGCAAAGGCAAGCGCTCCGAAGCGGTGGTGACGGCCATCAAAGACCGAGGCGCTGTATATTTTGCAGCCTTGGGAGGTGCCGGTGCCATTTACGGAACCCGTATTAACAGTATCGAGGTTGTGGCATACCCTGAATTGGGACCCGAAGCCTTATTTCGCATGGAAGTTGTCGATTTTCCAGCCATCGTGGCGATTGATTCACGGGGCTGTGATCTATATGAAGCCGGACCGGCCTCATTTCGTCGTGATTTGTGATAATGTGGGAAAGGTGGCCCCTGAATGGTTAGAATTGATGGACGCACCCCTGCAGATACTCGTCCGATTAGCATTACCAGGCAATATCTGAAGCATCCCGAAGGATCAGCCTTAATCGAAGTCGGTGACACCAAGGTGATCTGCACCGCCAGCGTAGAGGAAAAAGTGCCACTCTGGCTGCGCGGTGCCGGACAAGGTTGGGTGACCGCGGAATATGCCATGCTGCCGCGGGCCACGTCGCAGCGCACTGTCAGGGAAGTCTCCCGGGGCAAAGCGGGCGGCCGCACTATGGAAATTCAAAGACTGGTAGGCCGGGCACTCCGTTCGGTCGTAGATTTATCTGCCATTGGCGAAAGAACTATCTGGCTGGACTGTGATGTCATACAGGCGGATGGCGGCACAAGAACGGCTTCTATTACGGGTGCCTTTGTCGCACTGATTGATGCACTGGCAAAGATTTATCCGCAAGCTGAGAATCCATTGCCAGTACTGGATTTCGTGGCCGCCGTCAGCGTGGGTATTATTGATGGCGTTCCGATGCTTGATCTGGCATACGAAGAGGATTCGAAAGCGCAAGTGGACATGAATCTGGTGATGACAAACGGCGGCAAAATTGTTGAAGTTCAAGGCACTGCTGAAGGCGAACCTTTCTCATTCGATCAGATGTATGAGTTAATGCGTTTGGCCCAAAACGGCATTGCTGCACTTGTTGCCCAGCAACGCGCAGCATTGGGAACTCTGTCGGCAAGAATCGGAGGACACCGCTTTGGCAAGAATCGTACTGGCGTCCAGGAATAAGGGTAAAATACGTGAACTCCATGAGCTGCTCGCCGAAAGTGGCATAGCAGCAGAAGTTTTGTCATTGGCCGATTTTCCGGAGCTCCCTGAGATTGAAGAAGATGGCGCAACATTTCAGGAAAATGCCATGAAGAAAGCAACAATCGTTACCGCAGCGACCGGTTTGATCACCCTGGCGGATGATTCGGGACTTGAGGTAGATGTCTTGGGGGGACAGCCTGGTGTAATGTCCGCCCGCTTTGCCGGGTTACATGGTAATGATCGTGCCAATAATGCGCTTTTGCTTGATAAACTTCAGGGCCTTGCGGAAAGTCATCGCACCGCCAGATTTCGATGCGCGATCGCTATTGCAGCTCCCGATGGAATGATTGAGACTTGTGATGGTTTCTGCGAAGGAGTGATCGGGTTCGCTCCCAAAGGAGAGGGCGGTTTCGGGTATGATCCCCTGTTTTTCATTCCGGAGCAGGGAATGACCATGGCCGAGCTGCCGGAGGGGACCAAAAACCGGATCAGCCATCGCGCCAAAGCAATGCAGCAAGCGATTGCCATACTTCCGGGATTTCTGCGTGATTATTCAGACACAGCTCATAACACTTGACCGCGGCTGCGACTATGATCATAACCACGGCTATAAACACGATTATAACCTCGACCACGACGGCGGCAATAACCTGACTACTACCATAACGAATGACTGCGAGTGATCGTAATGCGGATAGCTGTGCTTAGTGACAGTCACGGTGCGCTGGCGAATATCTCCCGCGCCTTGGAGATAGCGCATCCAATCGATTTGATTTGTTTCGCCGGCGATGGCTGCCGCGACATCGAACGCTGGCTGTCTGAGGATAGTTGTGACGAATGCGGTGGCGATTATGGGCAAGGCTGTATGAGTGGTGGCAGTAATGGGTGGGGCCGTGAACGCGATGACAGCCGTAGCCACGCCCGCAGCCGTAGCCGCATAATGACTGAAATAGTTTTAGGCAACTGTGATTTTGCCGGGGATTATCCTCTGGAAGTTGTCTTTCCTGCCGGCGGGATGCGTATCTTGATGACGCACGGACATTATTATAATGTAAAATCCGGATACCAGCGTCTGGTATACCGCGCTGAAGAATTGCAGGCGGACGCGGTCATTTTTGGTCATACCCATATCCCTGAATATACACAGATCAACGGTATTTGGCTGATTAACCCGGGCAGCATTTCGAGCGCGGGCAGCTATGGAAAGCCTTCTTTCGCTGTAGTAGAAATAAAGGATGGCCAGATTGACGTGCAGCTGCAAATTTTAGGCAGCAGCGCTGATTGAGGCAGCCTCATTTTGACTAAGGCTGGCTCTTGAGGTATTATTAAGTTAGATCATAGATCTTGTGGGTCCTTATTGTCAATGTGGCGTAATGAGGTGATGGCGCATGACAATAACAGATATAAAAAATGCAGTAATACAAGTCGCTTCCTCGTATCCGGTGCTGAGTATCGATTTGTTCGGTTCTTTCGCCAGCGGAGAGAATACAGAGGATTCAGATGTGGATTTGTTGGTATGCTTTGATGAAAAAGTCGCCAGTTTATTTGACTTGTCAGGACTTAAACTCGATATTCAGGAAAAGTTAAATACCAAAGTGGATGTGATTGCCGGTCCTCTACAGAAAAACAGCTTTCTCACTATCGACAAGAAGGTAAGAATCTATGAAGCATAGGGATAAACAATTGTTGAGAAAGATCGCTTCCGAATGCGAAGATATTATTCGGTATACAAATGAAGTAGGGGAACAGGGCTTTCTCGAAAAGGATGTATACCAAAAGGCGACTGCAATGTCTCTTCTTAATATAGGCGAACATGCTAATGCTTTGTCAAGGGGGTTGTGGGAGGAGCACGAGGACATTCCGTGGCGGAAAATTGTAGATCTAAGAACATTGTGGCCCATGGATATGGCGAATTAAGAATGGAGCTTGTTTGGAATTTATCTCAAAGAGAAGTTCCAGTATTAATGAAAGCACTTAAAGATTTGTTAAAAGAGGTCTGAAAAACCTTCAATTAGTTGGCAAAAAGCACAAGGTTGCGATCTTTACAATCGACATTCGCCCAAAAACTATCATTTGACGCTTAGGGATGCTTTAGAGTATACTATAGAGTGTTCGTATCCTTTCACACGGCAGTTAGCATCTCTCATTTTAAATGTCGGGGCGTAGCGCAGCTTGGTAGCGCGCCTGCCTTGGGCGCAGGAAGTCGCAGGTTCAAATCCTGTCGC
>DHDG01000062.1:0-5048 GCA_002399265.1 Firmicutes bacterium UBA4882
CCTCGGAAAAATTGACATTGGAAATTTGTTCGGGGAATCCTTTGCCTGTGCGGAAATGAAAACGCTTCCGGTCAGTGTAATCACAACGACCGAAAGTGAACTTCTCTTTATCGACTGTCACAGGCTGGCCGTCCCATGCGCCAAGGCGTGTGGTTTTCACAGCAGGCTCATTCAGAATATGTTGAGTATCGTATCCATGAAAAACATATCGCTAACGCAGAAAATTGAATTCACCTCGAAACGCACCACTCGTGAAAAGCTTTTGGCCTACCTTTCGGCTGAGGCCAAGAAATCGGGAAGCAGTCACTTTTGCATTCCATTCAACCGACAGGAACTCGCGGACTACCTTTCCGTCGAGCGCAGCGCCATGTCGGCCGAGCTTTCAAAGCTCAGGGACGACGGCGTTCTGAAGTTTTACAAAAATCAGTTTGAGCTTTTATAACTGAATCGTGCGGTTATCAATTTCAATGATACCCTCGTCCTTCATTTTTTTCAGTTCCCTGAACAGCGACGGTCGTTGCACGCCCAAGTAGTCTGCCAGTTCTTTTTTACTGAAAGGAAGGACGATTTTCGAAGAGCCTTGAATAATGGATTGTTGCCTGAGATAGTCCATTAAATTCTCACGCAGAGTTTTTTGGGTCAGCATTGTAATCCTTCGATTCATGCCTTGGGAATTCAGAGACAAGGATTTTATATACCGCATGACAAAGTGATAATCATGAAGAAATTCCATAACTGCGTCTCTCGATATATGAAGCACGTCGCAAGGTGTTACGCTGTAAATATTCAATGGATAGTTGGTGTTTTCTCCAAACAGCAAATTGGCTCCGATGATACTGTCTTTTTGAAACTCAAACATAGTAATCGCGGAACCGTTTTCCGACAAGGAATACGCTACAAGCTTTCCCGATAAAACAACGTCGAGCACAGAACAGGCTTCATGCTGATGGTGCACCGTCGCACCCTTTGCGTAATGCCTGACAACCAGCTGATTTTCCGCAATACATCTATTCAAAACCGTAGCATCCATTTCCGAAAGCAAGGGTATGCGCCGTATCGCCTTTATTATCATATAGACCGCTCCTTTTTGAATATTATATCAAAAAGAAACATAGGTGTCTATTTCAATTGAATAATACCCACTATAATCATATCAAACAGATTATAGGAGGTATCACATGGATGTATTGACTTTGGCAATGTGGATCGGAACCGCCATATTCCTAATGTTTTCTTTTGCCAAGGATAAGGGAAAAACAAAGCAGGCCCTCAAAATGGCGTTTGGTATGGGCAAAGGAATGCTGGGCAGTATTTTGTCCATTATTTTTTTGATTGGTTTGATCCTGACTGTATTCCCGCCTGAGAACATTGCCGAATTTGTCGGCAAGCAGTCGGAACTTTTGGCCACTGTTATTGCTGCTGCGTTCGGAGCAATTACCCTGATTCCGGCATTTATTGCTTTTCCGCTTGTCGGTACGCTTGTGCACGCGGGCGTGGGGATAGTTCCATCCGTCGCTTTTCTGACAACGCTTACGATGGTTGGTATCGTCACATTTCCGCTTGAAAAGCGTGAGTTTGGCTTAAAATTTACCGCCGTGCGAAACGGGCTGAGTTTTATATTTGCAATTATTATTGCGCTTGTTATGGGGGTGATTGTATGAAGGTTATACGCAAAGCAAAAGAAAACTTGTTTATCCTGTTCATCGCGGCAGCTTACATTGCTATGTTTATTATAAACCAGAACATGGGGATTGCCTCTGTCAAGAACAGCTTCTATTACATAAAAGAAATGATTATGATCATGCCGGTCATATTTGTTTTGACTGCTCTCCTGGATTTATGGGTTCCCAAGGAAAAAATCATGAAATATCTTGGAAAGGAAGCAAAAGTAAAAGGCGTCGTTTTTTCTCTTGCGCTTGGAAGTATATCTGCGGGCCCAATCTACGCAGCGTTTCCGCTGTGCGTGATGCTGCATAAGAAAGGCGCTTCAGTCAGAAATCTTGTGATAATATTAAGCGCTTGGGCCGTGATAAAAGTCCCGATGCTGCTAAATGAGCTAAAGTTTTTGGGATTTGAGTTTATGGCGATTCGCTGGGTTTTGACTGTCATTGCCATCGTTGTTTTTTCATGGATCACAGCGAAAATTGTAAAGGATGATGACCTGCCTCAGCTCAAGGCAAATCAGAGCGGCCCTTCCATCAACAAATCCGCCTGTATGGGGTGCTCTTTGTGTACAAAAAATTACCCGGAGTTATTTGAGATTCAGAACAAAAAGGCTTCTCTTAAAGAAATCAGTGAAGAGATCGATCAGGAGAAGCTTATGAAGGCAGTCAACTCATGCCCGGTCAAAGCAATCTCTTTTTCTGCAGATGAATATTAGCGACCACTGCATAAGAAGTTTAAAACCATCACTTTACTCTCATAGTTTTAATAAAACAAAATGATTCAATCCAGAAGTGGCCGAGTCGGCATTAGCCTACCCGACCACTTTTAATTTTATTATCTGGAGGTTTTATGATGACAACGGAAGAATACACACTTCATTCTCAGCAAACAGCCACGCCTCTACTTGACAATATCGGCATAACTCAATCCTCGGGATTAGACTATTTATCCGGACATCCAGATAAGCGGTCGGTAGCGGTCAGGGTATACGATAAATCCGCCTGCCAGCCGAGGCCGTTACCGCCGTTTTGCGGCTGCCGGTCGATGGCGTTACCGGTGATGCAGATGGTATCCGGCTCTTGTGAGACCAGCGGGATGTTGTTGCCGCCGGTCCCATACCGGGCCGACATGGTGGGCGCGACCTTGTGCGGGCCGGAGTATCTGGCATCGATCCCGTGGTTTTCGTATACCAGCGGCTGATGCCCTTTCTCATCGGCACGGAGCGTGCCGGTGCGGTCGAGAGACAGATCCATGCGCTGCCCGCCCTGGTCGTTCAGGCACAGAATGGACGGCATCATGTTTCCGCTGGCTGAGGCTTTCAGCGTGGGCGCGCGTTCCTCCTGATATCCGATGGTCCCGGCAGACGGCCCGGCTCCGGCGCAGAATCCGGCCACGTTGCGAGAACCGTTTTGACTCGGCGCGGGGACTATAGGCAATTCCGTTATCCCCGCCTGGAGTTCCAGCGCCGCTTCAAGCTGTGCCGGCAGATCTTTGCCGCGTTCCTCAGCCCTGCGGAGGATTCCCAGGCAAGCTGTCCTGCTCAAATAGTATTGACGGGGCACTGTCGCCTGTAAAATCCGCGACAAGAAAGATTCGACGGCGTCTTTGGGCGACGCCCCAGTATTGAGCGTCCAGTACTCGCCAAGCAAGGGAGCATTGGTTTCCCAGCACGGCCCCAGCAGATTCCCACCGCCCGGACGCAGGTCGAGGAATTGAAAGTCTGTCGTCCGCAATTCGGATGGTTTCTTCGAGGACCGCCCAGAAGTCCTCTCCGTCTGCCGAGGAGAAGGCTCCGGGGACGTTTTCCCACACCATAAATCTGGGCCGAACAAGGTGAGCTGTTCGGCCCCGCAATCTGTCTGCATCTCTCATCTCCTCGTATAATAAGTTTTGCAGACGATTTTAAGTGTGTCTGCTTAGTCCACTTGTTGAAGACCGGCAGGCCCTGAGATGCCCGTGATACAATAGCTGTAGGACAGCAGGGTCAAGTTCTCCATCTCCTGGTTGAGCCGTAAGGTTACTTCATGTAAAGTCCGTTCCCCTGAGCCGGAAGTTAGCTGCAAACTCATTAGCTGTTTGCCGGAGTCAAGTCCGCCCTTTTAGCAGTGAGGGATTTCGCATTGGCCTTCTTCGGAATGATTCTGATACGCGAGGTTGCGGATGCCCCGGTTATCATGGGTATCTCAGGGCCTGCTGACCTGAAAATCTTCACGCGGGGAGGTGAAAATTTTGAATCAATTATTTGTTGGCATTGATGTGAGCAGCAAAAACAATGTAGCCTACCTGATGAAGCCTGACGGCAGCAAGCACTCAAGCTTTTCCGTGCAAAACAATCTTGGCGGTACTAAACTGTTGTCTGAAAGAATTGTGTCGGCGCTCAACACCATGCAGCTCAGTGACGTGGCAATCGGATTGGAGGCCACCTCCATTTATGGAGACAGCCTGGTCTACGCACTCCGTGAGGATGGCAGCCTTGGTCACTTTGGACGAAAAATTCATGTACTAAATCCAAAGCAGGTAAAGAAGTTTAAGGATGCCTATTCTGACCTGCCCAAGAACGACTTTGTGGATGCTTTCGTGATTGCCGACCATCTCAGATTTGGTAGAATCAACCGGGAGGTCTACATGGATGATTATCGCTACAAAGCCCTGCAAACCCTTACCAGAGCCAGATTTGATGCTGTGCAGAACCTTACAAGGGAGAAGCAGCGGTTTGGCAACTACCTATTTCTGAAATGCTCTGGGCTGGCGCAGGAAAAAACACTTTCGCAGAATACCAGTGCCACCACCATCGCACTCATGGAACAATTTGAAACGGTGGACGAGCTTGCCTATGCTGACCTTGAAACGTTAACCGCCTTCATTGCCAAATCCGGTCACGGAAAGTTTCCTGACCCGGCAGCCACGGCAAAAGCGGTACAGGCTGCGGCCCGTGGCTCCTACCGGCTTCCGAAAACAGTGAGAGATTCTGTGAATCAGGCCCTATCGGTGACGGTGGTCGCCATACGAGCTTTGTAAAGTCAAATCAAGACCTTGGACAAAGCCATTGAGCAGCAGTTTGAGATCATTCCCAATACGCTTACCTCTATCCCCGGTATCGGCAAGGTGTACTCCGCCGGTATCATCGCCGAGATTGGCGACATCAACCGTTTTGACGCCCAAGCCTCTGTTGCCAAGTTTGCCGGTCTTGTCTGGACACAGCACCAATCCGGTGATTTTGAAGCACAGCATACCAAACTCATTAAATCCGGCAACCGTTATCTCCGCTACTACCTGCTGGAAGCCGCCAACTCCGTGAGAAGATGCGACTCCGAGTTTCGGCGCTACTACGACCTTAAATTCAAGGAGGTCAACCAGTTCCAGCACAAACGCGCACTCGCTTT
>DHDG01000062.1:5234-5448 GCA_002399265.1 Firmicutes bacterium UBA4882
AAGGACAACCGCCTGTATATCCCATCAGAGCGCTGAGCTACTGCTCGCCGCTCTGACGCCGCAGCCCTGTTTCAAGAATCTTTATGGGCAGGGCTTGGGTTGGTGTTGCCTTTTTTGCCTCAACTGTACGGTTAAAGCATGCTTTTCTCTTGTTTTGTTCACATTCCACCGCTTGACTTCATACCATTAGACTTTACGACACGGGTTTGTTCCA
>DHDG01000018.1:0-179 GCA_002399265.1 Firmicutes bacterium UBA4882
GGCCGATCGGAAGCGGTACTGCCCAGGCTTTCCGGGCTTGGGCTGAAACCGGATGTCGTGGTGGTGGATCCGCCCCGCAAGGGCTGCGATCCCAAATTGTTGGATGCCATAGTAAAAATGGCACCGGAAAGAATGATTTATGTTTCCTGCAATCCGGCCACTCTGGCAAGAGATCTGAA
>DHDG01000018.1:425-3202 GCA_002399265.1 Firmicutes bacterium UBA4882
CAGACAATGCATGTTGAGACGGTAGTATTGATGTCAAGGGTCGAAGGGAAATAGCCGCGAAAGTCCAGTAATACTGCGGTTTCTGGCAATCGGGCAAATTTGGCATCGGGCATACAAAACGCTTCTCGGTAACTTATCCAAGGGCAAATCAGGAAAAAAAGAGTGAGGGTTGAGTTGCCTTGATAGATGTCACTATGTTGAGTTGCCGAGTTAGATGTCGGGGAGTTGTGGCTGTAAGATAGACGTCAGAGACGTTGAGATAAAATAGCATTCGGGGGTATCTCGTTATGAGCAAAAAAGAAAAAGACACATATGTCAAAAAGAAGAAGGACATGAATTTCCAGAGCGTGGAATCCATGCAGTCAGTTGTTAATGTTGTAAACGAGGCTGCAGCGGCTCTGAATGATAAGAATCGTACCATTAAAGAAAGTGCAATTCCAGAAGTTTTGGCTGGTGCTCTGGGAGCCGGTATTGGTGGCGTAGGTTCTTTTGCGGCTCTTTACGGTCTTGGCGTTGTTGGATTATCTGCTGCTGGTATCACATCTGGTCTTGCTACAGCAGGTGCATTAATTGGTGGTGGTATGGTCGCCGGAGTATTTGTTCTTGCAGCTCCGGTCGCAGGCCTTGCTGCCGCGGGGGTGGGTGTTGCCTCTCATCTGAAGAATAAACAGTTACGGCAGGAAAAGGAACGTTTATACAAAGAAGCCTTGAAGAAGCATGAGGCTATAATTAAGGCAATGAAGACAGAAGCCGATGCAGGCAAGGAGAGAATGGATTATTTGCAGAGCCTCAATATTCTATTGCAACAGGCTATAAAGGATCTACAGAAAGATCTGGGGATTGCTTCATGAGTAAACATGAGTAAATATAACTATAGTGAAGTTGAAAAACAGATTAATACCGTTCTCGCCCATCAGGAAAAGGAATTATTCGAAATACATCGTCCCTCAATATCCGCTGTAAATGATAGGATTTCTGAAAGTGAAGCTCTTTTGCAGAACCTCGGATATGGCAGACAACTTTCAGAGTTGAGAGCAGCGGCTCGAAATGTGCCAGCAGAAGTACCGAGAAAGGTTATGGTTGTTCCATCATGGGAGAATCTTTGCCTTGAAGCAGAAAGAAGCGTGGGGACAGGCAGCGAACTGGAAGATATATTTACTCCTGAAGAACTGGCCAATAACAATAGAGCAATTCGGCAGTTAAATAAAGAGTACAATGTATTACATCATCTGGACAAATATGATATTGCAATAAGTGCGGCAGCAGGATTGCTCGGCGCAGCCATAGATATTTTGCTGGTGGGTATTCCGCAGAAGACACCTGAAGGTCTTAAAGGCGGGACTCTTGCGAATTACGTCAGGGACTGGTTTGACAAGAAATTCCCGGAAGAAGAGATGGAAAAACTGGCTAATTCCAAGGTCAGTAAGGTTCCCTTTGATGCACAGGATAATCGTAATACAACGGTACGTGTTGAAGGGTTGTCTGCATATTATCATCGACTTCTTTCTCTTGGGCATGATCCTTTGCTTGGTCTAATATTTGGAGTGGCGGATATTCTAACAGGAAAAATGACCACGATCGATAAGACCGGTAAAATTGTGTCTCAGGTTATGGAAAACTATGCTGATCGAAAAGAAACAGATATCTTTGCAGCAATCGCAAAACAGATAATTCATTTCAAATCAGATATCACAACATCGATGGGACTTCCTGCTCCATTGATGGGATTATTCAATCTTTTGCAGGTTGGTGAAATTGGAGAATATGATCAGACCATTGCAGAGATTGTGCAGGGCATGTATTACGAGGGGTACGATTTCATACATTTCTGTACGCTGTCCATACCGGTCATGATTGTTGAAGTGGTAACAAGGATAGGGTATGCTTTCAAGCGAATTAAGGAAGGGTACTCTATCAAAGAATCCATTCCTTTTTCACTTGGTCGGGCGAAGCATCCAAAGTTGGCGACCATGCTGTTCATCGGGCATTCTGCGGCAACTGCTGTTAATGCTGGAAAAGTGTATTTTACGCAGAATCCAATGGCAATCAATTATCCACAGTGGATAGCTTTTGCAAAGTATTCATATCAGCAACTGAAATGGGTGTTAATAGAAAAACCGAGTGTGCGTGACGATTATGTTAGAGGAATAATAAACGAGCAACTTGCTGAGATATTTGAAGATGTAGATTCTACTTTTGATGAAATCTCCGCAGATTATATTGTAGTATTTGAGTAAAAACAAACAGACCAAGGCTCCCACATTACCATCATTGGTAGTAAGGGAGCCTCGTTTTATGCTTCGATTTCGATTATGATCCCTGACTTGAATTCCACGGTGAAGTGGTCGGCGAAGACGGTGATTTTGTCGATGAGCTTTTTGACCAGAGCCTCATCAAATTCTGTGATGTCGGTTTCCTGCCCGGCGATGAAGTCCTGCAGCTCGGCGATGCGCTTCCGGGTCTCCTCGCGGCTGCGGGTGTCTGCCTCGGCCTGTGATTTCTGCTCGCGCAGCCGGAAGATTTCATCGGCGATGGCATCGTAGTCCTGCTTGCTGTTGGCCTTTCGGATGAGCTCCTTCTGCAGCTCGTCGAGCCGTGCCTGGATACCGTCCGGGCTCATCGTGTCGGCGGCCATTATAGCTTTTGCGATGTTCTCCTGCATCTGCCGGATGAAGCCGTCCTTGTCGTTGAGTATTTGGTTGAACGCCTTGGTTGTAACTTTCTGCAGGAATTCTTCCTTGACGGTTCGGCTGGTGCAGTTCATGGCGGCGCGGCTG
>DHDG01000008.1:0-149 GCA_002399265.1 Firmicutes bacterium UBA4882
TTGTGGTGCGTTTCTTCCGGTGGTTGGGGGACGTGGTGCGCGGCTGGTTTGGGAGGGGCGCGAAAGGGGAATAGCGAGGGCGCGAAACTTTGACGGTGAAATTAGAAAGAGGATTTTTGCATGAGACGGGAAATAATATATAGCTAATC
>DHDG01000008.1:267-23798 GCA_002399265.1 Firmicutes bacterium UBA4882
CGGGAAATAATATATAGCTAATCATTGTTTGGCAATGCTGAGTCAGATTCATTTGGGCGGGATGCAGTTGCTAGTTCTGTCGGCGCATGCGAAGGTTAACCTGTGTCTGGACGTTCTCAAACGCCGACCGGATGGTTACCATGAAGTAGATATGATTTTGCAGAGCATTGATTTGGCAGATGAAGTCATGCTTGAGCAGATCGGTATCGAATCAATCGAGCTTGGCGGAGCGCTGGCGGGAACCCCCTGCGGTCCTGAAAATCTTGTCTGGAAGGCAGCTATGCTGCTGGCATCGCACGCGGAAGTCTGCGGGCGGGGTGGCGGCGGTGGCAGGCGCGGAGTGCGCATCACGCTGAATAAGAAAATTCCTACCGCCGCAGGACTCGGCGGTGGCAGCGCTGATGCTGCCGCGGTACTGGCAGGTCTTAATCAATTGTGGAACTTGTCTTTATCGTTATCCGAACTGGAGGCGTTGAGTGCCAAACTCGGGGCGGATGTGCCGTTCTGTATCAGTGGTGGCTGTGCGAGGGCCCGGGGGATAGGTACTGAACTGGCTTTTCTTCCTGGTGCTGGTGGCTCGCAACAGGGCGCACCGCCATTGAATCTGGTTTTATTTACGCCGCACATTTCGGTTTCGACCGCTGCGGTTTACCACAATCTTAACCTCGATCATTGCGCGTGGCATCCCAAGGTGGCATCGGTCTGGGAAGGATGCCGGCTTTCTGATATAAATTTGATCACTGGACATTGGGGAAATGTGCTACAACCAGTCACATTCAACATGCATCCTGAACTGGAACGGCTGAAAAATCGCTTTGAGAGTCTGGCAGGCACGCCGGTCATTATGTCAGGCAGTGGACCTAGCTTGTTTACTATTCAGCCTGACGTCACTGCGGCCCAAAACTTGGCGGCTCAAATGCGGGATTGGCCAGGGCAGGTTTTTGCAGTCAAGACTTTTCCCTGTGGAGTTGATTTTGGGGGGAACACGCTTGTCAGCTCTAAATCTTAGCCCGATCAAACTTGATAATTATAAGCCACTGCGCGAACTAGTCTTTGAATCTTTACGTGCAGCCATTATCGAAGGATTGCTGCGTCCCGGTGAACGGTTGATGGAAATCCAGTTGGCCGAACAGTTAGGTGTCAGTCGCACGCCGGTACGGGAGGCGATCCGCAAACTCGAGCTGGAAGGCTTGGTCGTGATGATGCCGCGTAAAGGGGCTTATGTAGCGGGGCTGTCAATCAAAGACATTTCGGACGTATTTGAGATTCGCAAAGCACTGGAAGGTTTGGCTGCTGAGGTTGCTGCGGACCGCATTTCCGATGAAGAGATTGAAAGCCTGGAACGCTTGCTGCATCGACTAGCCGAAGCAAGCGACAGCAAAAATTACGATCTGTTTATCGAAATCGACAGTGAGTTTCACTCCGTATTATTTCAGGCCGGTCGTAACGATCGCCTTAGCCAAATGATCAATAATTTGCGTGAGCAAATTCATCGTTTTCGTTCAACCTCGCTGTCGATGCCTGGCCGTATGTCCGCTGCTGTTGAGGAACATCGCAAAATCGTGGAAGCCGTTTCGCAACATGATGTCGATGCGGCCAAGCATTTGGCCCAGGAACATATCGAGAATGCCGAAAACACCATTATGGAGATGATTCGTAACGGCGAAACGGATAAAGGAGTGGATCAATGACTGTGGACGTTATTGTACTGGCGGGAGCCAGAAACAATGGGCCATTGAGTATGGCGAGTGATGCCGCCTATGAAGCGGAGATTGAAATTGCTGGTCATCCAATGGTTTGGTACGTCTTAAAAGCGTTGCGCGAGATTGCCGCGATCGAGAGGATTGTTGTTGTCGGTCCCGTTCAGCAGCTCAGTGAGCATTCGCGGGAGATGGGCTGCGAAATCGTGGAGGGTGGCAAGTCGATGGTTGAAAGCCTTGAAAATGGGCTAACGGCAATCGGGAATTCGAGCGCAGTATTGGTGACGACTTGTGACATCCCTCTGATTACGGCGCAGGCTTTGGAGGATTTTCTCAAGCGCTGTGACGAACGTGAGGCGGAGTTATATTACTCCGTGGTTTCCCGGGACGATAACGATAAGGCTTATCCGGAGGTGCAGCGCACTTATGTGCGTCTGCGCGACGGTGTTTTTACCGGTGGTAATGTTGTGCTGGTGAAACGCCCCGAAATGGTAGGGGAATTGAAGACGATTTTGAATCAGGCGGTCGCGTTCCGCAAACAGCCGGTTAAAATGTGCCGTCTGTTAGGCCTGTCTTTTCTCGTTAAGCTGATCGCAGGCAAACTGACGATTGCTGAAATCGAGAACCGCGTCCGGAAGATGCTTCATTTAGATGGTGCCTGTATCATATCGCCATATCCTGAGATTGGCATTGATGTCGACAAGCCGAGTGATCTTGAATTGGCAAAGAAAGTACTGAATAGCAATTAATCAGTCGGATAAAGTCATTGACGGGAGGGCTTGTTTTGAAACAGACAGTTCATACTCATCAGGCTCCGGCCGCAATCGGGCCGTACTCGCAGGCAATTCGGGCAGGTAATTTGATCTTTTGCTCCGGGCAGTTGCCGATTAGCCCGCAGACGGGTCAGCTATTAACCGGATCAATCGCAGAACAAACCGACCAGGTTATGCAAAACGTGCGGGCGATCCTGACAGCGGCAGGTGCCAGCCTTAACGATGTCGTCAAGACGACGATTTTCTTGGCGGACATGAATGATTTCGCGGCAGTCAATGAAACATATGGCAAGTTTTTTCAGGTGGATCCGCCAGCCCGGTCGACAGTGCAGGTGGCGCGCCTGCCAAAGGATGCCCGGGTGGAAATAGAAGTAGTAGCAGCTGTGAAATAAGCACAGGGGGACGGTTCTGCTGTGTCATTCTTCGGGAACGCGACACCAGATGACACAGCAGAACCGTCCCCCCGTGTCCCCCCGTGTCCCCGTGTCACCCCCGTATCAAAAGTAAGGCCTTTTCCAAAATGGAAAAGGCCTTTAACGTTGTACGAACGATGCTGGGCATCGAAGATGCTTTCTTTAAGTGCAGATTATTCCGCAGCTTATGGTGCAGGAATGGGCGGAAATACCGGATTCCCTCCGGCCAGTAATTCCAGAACATAGTCGATAATGGCGCTGCTGCGGTTTTTAGCGAGCTCAGCGTCGTCATAGTTGCCAAAGTGCGGCCCGATATGCAGCCAAATCCAGGTGCGGCCACCCCTAGTGACGCTGTAGACAATAATATCGTCGGCATATCTGGTGGAACTCGCCTCCAAGACAGTCGGGAAACGGGTAAATCCTTCGACCTCGTCCAGACTATGATAAACCTGTGCATCTGAGTAAGCGCCGATTTCCTCGCCGATTACAGGGTAAGACCAACTGAGCATTCTGACGGAATCATAATCCCAATAGACTTCGTAGCTTTCGTCGTCGCCTGTCATACCAAGCATTTGATCAAGGAAGTCGTCCACACCGCTGTCGAGAGTGACGATGACTTTGCCAGCAAAATCCGTTACGGGGAATTGCAGATTAAAAAGCTCATCGATCACCAAAACATCATAGCCCGCAGGGGTGATCGTAGGCTCCTGAAATGAGTCGGGATCGTATTCAGCAACAAAAGCTTCGGATGGCATGAACCCTCCGGTAACATAGCACCAGGCAACCGTAGGATCCTGCGGAATGGACGGCAATTCTACAGGAGTAAACACCGCTGTTATGGCTGTTGGTTCTGTGAGAGTAATCTCTTTCGGACTGGCGGAGCCGGTAATCGCTCCCTCCCAATGGCTGAACTGCCACATGAGGGCTGGTTGTGCGGAAAGAGTCACAACACTGTCTTTACTATAGGCAGAACTGGCTTTGGAGGTGAATAGCTGGTGCACGACGCCCTGACCTTTAATTGTAATCGTGAGCGGCAGGTCTTTTTCGCAGCCTGTGGCTGCACTAAGTGTCAGAGCCAAAGTTAACAACAGCAACGCGAAAACCAAACGTTTTTTCATTTTAGTAGCCTCCCTTTTTTCCTGGCGGTGCAAATATTCTGGCAGTAAATGCTAGTCTGGCATGTGAATTTGACATTTGCATTAAAAATCCTCTACAATGTAGAATATAATATATAATTAATTGCGAATACCTAACAATAAATCGGGCATGGACAAGTTTCGACATAATAGCCGATAAATCGTCGCAAACAGTGTACTTCCGAGCGCTTTTGCTCTTGGCATTGAGCGCGCTACCTGTTAAAATATAGAACTAGAAGACGGTGACGGATCGCCTCATCCAGAAAAGAAAGGTGGTCGCTCATTTGGAAATTACTGATGTGAGAGTTCGGAAAGTTAACACGGACGGGAAAATGAAGGCAATTGCCACCATTACTTTTGACAGCTCATTTGTAGTCAGAGACATTCGCGTGATTGAGGGTCAAAACGGTTTGTTTGTGGCTATGCCGAGCCGCAGGACGCCGGACGGGCAGTTCCGCGATGTGGCGCATCCGATTACTCCTGAAACCAGAGAATTAATCCAAACCGCAATATTGAAAGAATACAACAACTGTGATGAGAATGCGGTTCTTCTGGCGAAGCAAGCTTAAAAATTCGGGTCTGAGCAAAATTGAGCCGGTCGGCAAGACCGGCTCGGTTTATGTTTCTGCGCGCTGCCGCCAGCTAATCTGTCACGGGAACAGGCGCGAATTGCGAAGAGTTGCGCACAATGCGAACCACTGGTAAGGGCGTGATAATGTTGAAAAAGGTATCTTGTCTATTTGCGGTTTTGACTTTGATGGTTTTGCTGGCGTGTCCTGCTGCAGCGGCCCCCCCCCGCATTGATGGCATTTCCTCTGGATCCGTAACGGATTCAACGATTGATAGTTCTGCAGCGCTGTGGAACCCGGCCGCAATCTTATTCAGTGATCGGACGCTGTCGTTGCCGCCTATGATTTTTATCCAGAATCCAATGATATACCCGTGCGCGAAGATTATCCTTACGAATCCGCCCGCTCACCCCTAATGTTTGTGGTAGAGTCATCCGAAGGGCGCATCTATAAAATACTGCTGGATGGCAGATGGTTCACTTATGCTGAGATACAGCCTCTTATTGCTACTGATGTTGGTCATAGCTGCCCGTCCTGCCGCGGCGGCACCGCGGATCAATGCAATCTTTGGCGGTTCAGTACTTGAAACAGTGAACACCGGCATGTCAGCCTTGTGGAATCCGGCGCTCAGTGCCTACAACGAGGACACAATGGTATCGGTCTCTGTCATGATAATGGAGACAGCGTAAACTTTGCGGAATGGAGTGCGCTGGCGGAACCATCGTGCTCCCGGTTTGATTTGATTCTAAGGCAATGTGGAGAAGTTTACCCAGCTGAATTCTATACAGAATGTCCATATGGATATCTTGAACTTCCAAAGGAAATGTTTAATTTCGCCGGCTATCATTTTTACCCGGAGTCGAATAATTTGCCGCGGAGAGGTGACATTTTTGACAGCTTCGACGAATTCGAGGATTACTTCATACTAGTGGAATCTTCAGAAGGCGTCATTTTTAAAGTTGCGATTGAGGATTATTGCATTGACGTTATTGAAATGGAGCGCCCTGCTTCTTAATACACCTCGGGAACTAGTTGCAGGGAAGTCCCCTTGACATGTCGAATTCAGCGACGGGATCAGTTCAGGAGGTAATCGAATGACAAACATCAACGCGCAGGACATCAATGCGCAAGAGTTCAACGCTCAGGACTTCACTGCTGTTATTTTGGCAGCTGGCCTCGGCAAAAGAATGAAATCGGATTTGCCAAAAGTCTTGTTTCCATTGTGCGGCCGGACATTGATCGAGCATGTTGTTGATCATGCGCGCCAGGCGGGTTTTGAGAAAATTGTGGTCGTCGTAGGGCATGGTGCTGATCAGGTCAAAGCTGTGCTCGGCGACACCGTGCAGTATGCGCTACAGGCTGAACAGTTGGGCACTGGTCATGCTGTCATGATGGCCAAGGATCATGTGCAATCGAAGCATGTGATCGTCCTGTCCGGTGATGCGCCACTCTTGACCCCGGATACGCTGCGCGCCATGGCGCGCCATCATTTGGATCGAAGCGCCGCTGCCACTGTTCTGACAGCTGTAATGGAAAACCCGGAGCGTTATGGCAGAATCCTGCGCGAAAATAATGCGCCGGATGGCAGGGTTACCGGCATTGTTGAAGAAAAGGATGCCAATCCGGAACAGCTCATGATCAAAGAGATTAATACCGGCACTTATTGCTTCGAAAGCGGCGTGTTTAGTCTATTGGCTGATTGCGGCCGCAGCGGGTCGGGGCGTCAAAACGCACAAGGCGAATATTACCTGACGGATGCTCTGGCAGCCTATTATCAGGCTGGTAAAACGGTTACGGCGGCAATATTGGCAGACCCCCATGAGGGCGACGCGCCGAATAACAGGGTGCAGTTAGCTGAAACCGCCCGGGTTATTCAACAGCACATTCTGGAAGAATTGATGCTGTCCGGGGTATCCGTAGTGGATCCCCATAACACCTATGTGGATATCACCGCTAAGGTGGGCCGGGATTCGACGCTCATGCCGGGTACCATTATCGAAGGCAGCACGGTGATTGGTGAGCATTGTCAGGTTGGCCCGTACACGCATCTCAAAAACGTCCAGATCGGCAATGATGTTGTGGTCCAGCATTCGGTGCTGATCGATTGTATCGTCAAAGATCGGGTCAACATCGGGCCGTTCGCCTACATCCGACCGGAATCAGTTATCGAGCAGGGCGCCAAAATCGGCGATTTTGTAGAGATCAAAAAATCCATTGTCGGTGAAAACAGCAAAGTACCGCATCTCAGTTATGTAGGGGATACGACCATCGGCAAAGGCTCCAATATCGGAGCAGGCACCATTACCTGCAATTATGACGGCAAGCACAAACATCATACTGAAATCGGGGACGGCGTTTTCATCGGGAGTAATAGTAATTTGGTGGCGCCGGTAACCATCGGTCACGGTGCGTATGTCGCCGCCGGTTCGACAATTACGGATCAAGTTCCGGGTGATGCGCTGGCGATTGCGCGGGCTCGGCAGGTTAATAAAGAAAACTATGTCAGCAAGCAGAAGTAAATGTTATATTTGTGATATAATAATGTCTGACCCTGGCAGGCCGACACGGGGCCGACTGGGAGACATACTGTTATATAAAAGGGGAGGGCCCAACGTGACGGACTACTTGGTAAAGGCTATTCGTCGGGATGACAGCGGGAAAGGTGCCAACAGGCAACTGCGCCGCGAAGGCAAAATCCCGGCAGTTTTGTATGGTAACGAAGATGCTCCGGAAAAGCTCGTTATTGAGACGCGCGATTTTGAGCGCTTGTTGAAACAAGGGGCTTTAGGGAAACTGGTCAATGTAGAGTTTAAAGCTGGCCGTTCTAAAAAGGCTGTTCCGGCGCTTTTGAAAGAGGTCCAGACGGAACCGCTCAATGGCAAAGTCATGCATGTCGATTTTCAGGCAGTCGATATGAAACAGGAGATTGGAACGATCGTCGCGATCCATTATACTGGTGAGGAACGTCGTGTTAATGATGGCTCTGTCATTCAGCCGCTGTTAAGAGAGGTTAATGTCACCTGTCTACCGGACCGCATCCCGTCGTTCTTTGAAGTTGATATTTCAGGCCTGCAGGCTGGTGAGTCCATTACTGTGAGTACACTCAAACCTGAGGAAGGCGTTACGATTCAGACCCCTGCAGAAGAGGTCCTGGTAACGGCGGCACTGGTCCATCAGGAGGCTGAAGCCGAAACAGCTGAGGGTGCAGAAGCCGGAGCTGAAGACGCTGGTGCTGAGGCTGGCGGAGAGGCCAAAGAAGACGCAGGCAAGTAAGCATGGAAAAATTACTCCTGGCCGGCCTGGGCAATCCCGGGACGAAGTACGAGTATACGCGGCATAATATTGGGTTCCAAGTGATCGAGCTTCTGGCACGCCGGGCCGGCATCCGTGTGAATCGCCGTGAAATGCAGGCGTTGGTCGGACAGGGTGTGCTGCGTGGCCGGGGGATTATTTTAGTTAAACCCCAGACTTACATGAATGCGAGCGGTGAAGCGGTGGGTCCATTGGCCCGCCGCTACAATATTGCCACGGATTCGCTGCTGGCGATTGTCGATGATATGGATCTGCCGCTCGGGAGAATTCGGCTGCGGGTTTCAGGAAGCAGCGGTGGTCACAATGGTCTCAAATCGCTCATCGCGCATCTGGGCAGCGAGGATTTTCCGCGCCTGCGGGTTGGGATTGGCCGACCGGTTACGGGGGCGGTTAACTATGTCACTTCGATCTTCAGCAAGGAAGAAATGCCGCTTTGGTCTGAAAGCGTGCAGATGGCGGCTGACGCGGCCGAATGCTTTATTGCCGAAGGCATTCTGGAGGCCATGAACCGTTATAACGGCATGATTATTGGTCAAGATAAATAGATATGGATAGATGGCTATACAGTTAGCCCCCGTGGGTCTCACGCCCGGGGGCCTATTGCCATATCATAGCGCCGGAGTAGACGCCGGAAGAGGCGCCCTGGCGCCGCCGGAGGCGGAGGGGTATTTTTTGCTGGAATCTTTGCTAGACGCTTTCCGTTCGAATCCAGAAATTATTGAAACCAAGAAGGCACTGCGGCAGGGGGTTGTCCGGCAGCTGCTGTCAGGAATCGGTGCATCTCAAAAAACCACCATCATGGCGTCGCTCTGGGATGGGAACGAGGGGAGCCGCCCGTGGCTACTGGTCACCCATAACGCTTATCAGGCGGTCAGGATCTATGAGGATTTGGTGACACTGCTAGGGCCGCAGGACATTGAGCTTTTTCCGGCGATGGATACCTTGCCTCATGAAGAAACGTCTGAGTTGGAAAACCAGGGGGCGCGGGCCAGAGTGCTGGCCAGGCTCGTAATGGGTGAGCAGCTCATCGTGATTACCCATTTCTCAGCTTTGAGCAGAAAAACGATGCCGCCTGAGTTGCTGCGAAAAGATACTCTGCGCCTGTGTTCCGGCCAGGAAATTGCGCCTGCGGAGTTGGTGAACCATGCCGTCAATTTGGGCTATGAACGGGTGGATCGGGTCGAGGGACCAGGCCAGTTTGCGCGTAGAGGCGGCATTTTTGATATTTGGCCGCCGACCACCGGCGAGCCTTACCGCGTGGAGTTTTTTGGCGACGAAGTAGAATCAATTCGAACATTTGAGCCAATTGGTCAGCGCTCTACCAGCCAGGACACAAAGCTGCTGATCTGGCCGACCCGCGATAGTGCCGGAGATGTGGATGGGTATGCCATTGGCGAACTGGTGCGGGAAAAAGCTGCGGTGCAGGCCATCGCGTTACGCGGGGCGGGCATGGCGGAAGCCGGCGACCGCCTCGAACAGACTATGAATGAAATGAGTGAGCGGCTGGAACAACTGGGCCATTTTCCGGGACGGGATCAGTTTATGCCGTTCTTCTATGATAAAGCTGGGGCTGGCATGACCACGCTTCTGGACTACATGCCAGAGGCGCTGGTTTTTCTGGATGAACCGGTTCGGATCCAGGAATATGGTCAGGCGGCGGAGCGCGAAATCGCCGAGACCATCATGGCGAACATTGAACGCGGCTTTACACTCAGAGATGAATTGGACATCTTCGCCGGTTACGATGAGATCATGAATGTGATTGAGTACCATGATACGATCGCCATGGCGATGCTGCCTACGCAAACAAGGGGGCAGCGTCCCGAACGAACAGTGACCTTTCCAATTCGAACGGCCCGATCATTTCAGGGCAAAAGTGACCGTCTGAAGGAGGAACTGCAGCGCTGGCAGCAAGACCGCGTGGCGGTGCTGCTCTTAGTACACGATTCCGAGCAGGCGCATCATCTTAGTAATATGCTGCGTGAGGAAGGCATTAACGCCTTCCATGACCCGGAATGCCGCACCCCGCTTGAGGGTGGTATTACAGTGGTCTCGTTCGGCAAACTGGAATCAGGTTTTGAATGCACGCAACCGCGGCTGGTGGTGCTGACGGTTCATGAGATTTTCGGGCGGCAGGAAAAGAAAAAGCGTGCCCGCTTCGCCAATGAGGGCATTAAGATCTCGACCTACACTGATTTGCGGGCTGGCGATTATGTGGTCCATGCTAATCATGGTATTGGACAGTATCTGGGTATGAAGACCCTGCTGGTGGCCGGGGTGCATCGTGACTATATGCATGTGCAATATGCGGGGGGCGATGCGCTTTATGTACCGGTCGAGCAAGTCAATCTGTTGCAGAAATTTGTGGGCTCCGGTGATGACGTTCCTAAGCTGCATAAATTGGGTGGCACCGATTGGCAGAAGACGAAAACGCGGGTTAAGGAATCTGTCAAGGAAATGGCAGATGGCTTACTGAAGCTTTATGCCGTACGTGAAACGATGCCGGGGTTCGCCTTTGCACCTGATTCGCCCTGGCAGGCGCAGTTTGAGGATGCCTTTATTTATGAAGAAACGCCTGATCAGGTGAAGGCGATTGCCGAGATTAAAGGCGACATGGAAGATTCCCAAGCGATGGATCGTTTGCTATGCGGCGATGTGGGCTACGGAAAGACCGAGGTTGCTATCCGGGCGGCTTTTAAGGCCGTCGATAACGGCAAGCAGGTGGTGGTGCTGGTGCCAACGACTATTCTGGCGCAACAGCACTACCAGACCTTTTTGGACCGGTTTGCCGACTTCCCAGCTATCTCAATCCGGTCTCTCAGCCGGTTTCAGTCGCCGAAAGAGCAAAAGGAAACGCTGAAACTGCTGGCACAGGGACGCGTGGATATTGTCATCGGCACGCACCGCCTCTTATCGAACGACATAATCTTTAAGAATCTCGGGCTGCTGATCGTCGATGAAGAGCAGCGCTTTGGTGTGATCCATAAGGAACGTATCAAAGAAATGCGCAAAAACGTGGATGTCCTGACCTTGACAGCGACCCCGATTCCGAGGACGCTGCATATGGCATTGGTTGGTGTGCGCGACATGAGTGTCATTGAAACGCCACCGGAAGATCGCTTTCCAGTACGGACTTATGTTACGGAATATAACGATGGCCTGATTCAGGAGGCCATCCAGCGTGAACTCGCGCGCGGCGGGCAAATCTATTTTGTCTATAACCGCATCGAGAGTATTGATCAAATGGCAAATCATCTGCAGGAATTGGTGCCGGATGCGCGGATTCTCATCGGACACGGCCAGATGTCAGAAGATATGCTGGAACGGGTCATGCTGGACTTTATCGACGGCGAGGCTGATATTTTGCTGTGCACGACGATCATTGAATCAGGCATGGATATTGCCAATGTGAACACACTAATTGTGTATGACGCGGATCGATTGGGGCTGGCGCAGCTTTATCAGCTCCGTGGCAGGGTGGGCCGGTCGAACCGCATCGCGTATGCCTACTTCACTTTCCGGAAAGACAAGGTCGTCAACGAGGTGGCGGAGAAACGGCTACAGGCAATTCGCGACTTTACCGAATTGGGGTCCGGCTTCAAGATTGCCATGAGGGACCTGGAAATCAGGGGCGCCGGCAATTTGCTCGGCGCGGAGCAGCATGGCCACATTACGTCGGTCGGCTTTGAGATGTACTGTCGCTTGCTCGAGGAGGCCGTCCAGGAACTACGTGGCAATTATCAGCCGGAGCCGCCTGATACAGCCGTTGAATTGCCGCTGGATGCTTATCTGCCGGACACCTATATTCCGGATGTCAGGCAGAAAGTGGAGATGTATAAAAAGATCGCGGCGGTCCGCAATGCGACCGAGGCGGAGCAGTTGGCGGTGGAGATGAAAGACCGTTTTGGGGAACTTCCGGAGGAAGTGGCCAATCTGGTAACCTTGTCAGTCTTCAGAGCGCGGTTTCGTGCTGTCGGAGTGCAGAGCATCAGTACGGAGCGCGATGCGCTGGTGATCCGCTTCCATGAAGGGGTTACACCGGACAGCGCTAAAGTGCAGCAATTGCTGCGGCAAAAGCGCCCGCGCGTCACTTATCATACTGGCAAAGGGGTTCAGCTGCGGGTGCATGGGGCGGTGGCGATGGCACAGGTAATGGGCGCGGGTGCGGCGGCGGCGGGACTGGTCAAAGTGCTGCAGCATTTGGCCGATGCCTTGGGGGCCTGACTGCTGTGCTGCAAAACAAAACCGTCTACTGTATGAATTAATACTATTTGGGAAAAATAGTTTTGCCAACAATTCCAGCTGACAACGAAGCCGTATGTGATCATTGGCAGAAATGAATAATTCTGCTAATCGAGTTATATAATATCACCAAGGAGGGGCTGCGTTGCCAAGGCTATATGAAGGGAGAGCTCGGGGATGAAGGCGACGGGGATCGTACGAAGGATTGATGACCTTGGACGAGTGGTTATCCCCAAGGAAATCAGACGGACCCTCAGAATCCGCGAAGGCGATCCGCTTGAGATATTCGTGGACCGCGAGGGCGAAGTCATTCTTAAGAAGTACTCACCAATTGGCGAGCTAGGCGATTTTGCCAAGGAATATGCTGATTCACTATACGAGTCCACAGGTCATATTGCGTTAATCGCCGACAGAGATATGATTGTGGCAGTGTCAGGGGCTCCTAAGAAGGAGTATCTTGATAAGTCGATTGCTCAGGCCGTTGAAAAAGCAGTCGAGGAGCGCAAAGTTGTTTTGATGTCGAAACCTGGAGATCACAAATACTGCGACCTTTGCGCTATCAAAGAGGATAACGGACAGTGTAAGTTTACTGCCCAGGTAATCGCTCCGATTATTGCGGAAGGTGATCCAATCGGCGCCGTAATCTTGGCATCGCGGGAACCCAATGTTACCATGGGTGATCTTGAGATCAAGATCGCCGAAACAGCAGCCGGTTTTCTAGCCAAACAGATGGAGCAGTAGTGGCCGGCTGAGGCAGTATAGTAGCGTTCAGTTCAGGAGTGACCAGCGTCCCATATGGTGTGGGGCGCTTTTTATTTTGCGTGGGGGCCTCTTGTCGATTGACGCTTGACGCTGAAGAGCGGTTATTGTAATATAGGGAATGTAAATACTGACAAAGGAGGGGCTCGGGATGTGGCATAAAGGGGCTGAAAACGCCGGCTTTATTGAAATCCAGCGTTTTTCACATTTCCAGAACAGCACCAAGGCCGTAGTGTACCCTTTTGCAGAAATCCTGAGTCCTGAATCTGGTACGGCTTGGCTGGCGGCAGTATAGCTGCTGACAGTGCTGTGCGCTTTGTTTGATCAGGTCGCAGGTGTTATGCCTGCGGCCTTTTTTGATGTGATGAGCGCCGCCGCATCACTGGGCTGTGTGGCGGCTGCGGCAAAAATCAGGATCCTATATTTTGTATCCGAGGTGTTCAAAATGCGAAAATACCTAATTACCATGCGTCTTTCTGCCTCGCGGGCATTTGACGGTGGCCTGCTCTACATTCTCAGCGGTTATCTGTTGAAATCGGCTTGTCTTTTCATATTATTGATGCTATGGAGGGCTTTGGCGCAGCAGGGGGCGGATTTGGGGGGACTGAGCCTGGATCAGCTGCTGACCTATACTTTACTGGCGGCGATCTTCGGCGAACAGTTGAATGTGCTCACCCCGGCTACGACGGCCTTTTGGGAAGGTGCGATTATTTCTCGCTATATGCGGCCGCTGCCTGTTTTGGCGCAGTTGATGGCTGAGACTGTTGGAAGCTGGCTGCCTGGGTTGTTACTCTATTCAGTCCCGACACTAATCATTGCAGCCAGCGCCGGTCTTAACCCGGGGATTGCCTTTCTGGCTAATGCAGGTACCGGCTTTCCGGCCAGAGGGTTGTTGTTTTTGATCAGCCTGTTGCTGGCGATGGCACTGGGCTTTGCCATGGACTTTATCTTTGCGTCACTGGTGATCTATGTGAAAAACGCCAGCTATCAGGCTTATCAGATTAGAAGAGCAATCGTATCATTGTTCTCGGGAGCGCTGATTCCTTTCACCCTCCTGCCATGGGGGATGGGGCGCGTGTTTGAATTGCTGCCCTTTGGATCGACCGCCAGTGCTCCGCTGCTGATCTTTGTCGGCACCGGCAATCCGGCCAGGTTGATTTGCTTGCAGATAATCTGGAACCTGATCTTTTGGGCTGCGGCGCTGATCTTATTCCGTCGCAGCGAGGAAAGGCTGGTGTCCTATGGTGGGTAATTTGCTCGAAAGGATTGTGCTTTACAGTGGATAACATTAGGCGCTTGATTCAGCTTTGGGGGATCTCCGCCAAACTGGATCTGCTTTGGTTCCTGCGGGATACCAAATATTGTATTCTGACCATACTCGCCGATATTGCGGCCAGTTTGTCATCAGTCACTGGTGTTTTCCTGCTGGCGGAACGCTTTGGGAACATTGGCGGCATGAGTAAGGATCAGGTGTTATTTATGCTTGGCTATGCCAGTATTGTCAATGGTATCATCGCGCTGTTTTTCAGTATGAACAACACTGGCTGGATTAGTCGGCCAGTTGGCAGAGGTCAGATGGATCACAAACTCATCCAGCCGGTGCCGCTGTGGATGCAGTTGCTTACCGAAGGATTTATCCCGGTCTCAGGCAACAGTCTGCTGGTATGCGGCATGGCCATTACCGGATATGCGGCGGGACAGCTCGGTCTAGCTCCGGGATTATTATGGATTTTGCTTTTTGTCATGTTGACTATCTGTTCGGTGGCGATCATCCTGGGCTGCTCATATATCGCCGGTAGTCTGGCCTTTTATGCTCCGGTGGCCGCTGAGGAAATATCGACAACCGTGATCAGTTTGTTTAATGATCTGATGATCTTCCCAATCGGGGGTCTTAGTGCGGTTCTGCGCATGGCGCTTTGTACAGTGGTTCCGGTAGGGCTGGCAGCCTGGTTTCCGGCCAGCCTGCTGCTAGGCCAAAATGGCGTGCCGAAACCTGATATACCGGGCGTGATCATATTAATAATGACAATCACAGTGGCAATGCTAGCTGTCACATCGTTCAGGAAAGGAATGAAATATTATGCTAAACGTGGTTCGACAAGATATCATAACCGCGGGCACCGCAGTTAACGCCGCACGCACGGCGGTTACTAGCGCGGGCACCGCGGTTGTGCCAGTTGCTAACGCAGGTACGGCAGTTAATCTTGAAGACGTCTCGAAAGTGTTCACCCAGTGGCAGCGCTCTGGCAAGTTCAAAGATCTGTTGCGCAACTTGGTTAAGCCTGAGAAGAAGGTTGTCGCTGCTCTGGATCATGTTTCACTAAAGGTTAATAATGGTGAATTTGTGGCCTATGCCGGTGCTAATGGGGCTGGTAAGAGTACCACCATTAAGATATTGTCCGGCATTTTGCAGCCGACTTCGGGCGCAGTGACGGTTCTCGGGATGAGTCCCGAAAAATCAAGGGTTGAGCTGATGCGGCGCATTGGCGTGGTCTTCGGACAGCGTACGGAATTATGGTGGGACCACCCCATATCAGTCAGCTTTGAGTGGAAAAAAACCGTCTGGAATATTCCGGCGGAGGTCTATCGGCATCAACTGGAGATGGTCACCGAGCTGCTGGATCTGGGGGACCTGCTTAATACTTTCGCGCGCGAATTGAGCCTGGGGCAACGCATGCGGGCCGATCTGGCTATGATGCTGCTCCATAATCCGGAGTTGATTTTCCTGGATGAACCGACATTGGGGCTGGATGTGCTTGCCAAGCGGCAGATGATCAATTTCCTGAAACGGATCAACCGCGAGCAGGGGACGACGATTATTGTCACCAGTCATGATATGGATGATCTGGAGGAGATGGCGCAGCGGATTGTGCTCTTGTCACGCGGGCAGATTGCCTTTGACGGGAGTTTTGACGAGTTGCGTCAGCTGACCGGGAATCTGTGCCGGATTCGGCTCGTGTTTCAGGGCGCGGGAATGGAAGCAGGCACGGGTGCAGGTGCGGGTTTGCAAACGGGTGCGGCCCAATCGCAGGGGCGGATGGCGGATTTAATGAACGGCGGCGATGGCGGAAGAAGCGTCCGGCTGCTTGCTGCAAACGGTAACAGCTGTGAGTATGAGTTTGATACTGCTGAAGTGCCTGTCAATGTCATGTTGCGTCAAATAGCGCTGCTGGACGGTATCGTTGATATCGAGATTCGTAAAGCGCCGATTGAGCAAATCGTGGCGGAGCTATACACCAAGTGGCGCGGTTAACAAGGCGCAGCTGACGTGGCGCGGTTGTCGAGAGCGGGTGGATAACAGTGGAAAGGGCCAGGTTAGCGTCAGACGATCTTCCGCCCTCGACCGGCCTCTTTCAACAGGTAATCTTCAATAAACACGGCCAGACCATCTTCGTCGTGATGACCGATCACTAAATCGGCGACTTCTTTGGCAGCAGGCTGAGCATTGCCCATCGCTACGCCAAGTCCGGCGAATTCGATCATGTCCAAGTCGTTAATATGATCCCCGACAGCGACCATTTCTTCCGGTTGAATGCCGAAGTATTCACCCAGAAAACGCAATCCGTTCGCTTTAGTGGCTTGCGTGGGATAAAGTTCGTAATACCAGCTGCCATCATAGTGGTTGCTGAGAAGTGGCCGGATGTGTTGTGCGTCCAGAAATGGCTTCGCCAGGTCACGCGCATAGCTTATTTGCTCTTCAGTATCGTTGACAGAGAGGCGCAGTGGATTCCAGTCGGTGCTTTCAGCCAACGAATAGACTTTGGCGATGTTTTCACCCTCGACCTTAATGTACTCCTGAGATTGGGGTATGGAAGGATCAAGATCGTAGTACATATCGGGCGGGTAGGCAGTGCCACGGGAGGCAAATGTGGTCAGACCGGCATTCCACCAGGCCCGCATAATGGGTTCGACTTTGGGGCGATCCAGCGCAATGGTATGCAGCGCTTGGAGCGTATCCGGCGTGGTGATGTTTCCGCCATTGAGCGCCACCAGTGGAGTATCCAGCCCAATCTGATCTGAGATGCGCGCCATTGAACGGGGGCGACGGCCGCTGACCAGGCATACCTTAATCCCGGCTGCGCAAGCCTGGCGCACAGCCGCAACGGTACGAGCGGCAAGCTCGCTGCGGCTATTAAGCAGAGTCCCGTCAATATCCAGCGCTAGTAATCTATATTGCATCCAATCCCGCCTTCCTCTTACTATCATAACATAGATTTATTAAGGTGAGATGATCGATCAATTGGGGACTGTCCCCAATCAGGCCATTTTGATCCGTTTGGGGACAGACTTTATTCCATCTGCGTGATCTGCGTGATGCGAATAGAATATTAGAGCGGATATTACCATAGATCATTAGCACAGACAAAAGAGCATGATGTTGTGTCGTGTATGTGTGGAAGCGCGTGCCGCGTGCATTGGAGGGAATGCTGTTGCCATTGGAGGAAAAAAAGAGGCCATGTACGCAAGGAAAATTGCCGGGAGTGCCGCAGATACAGGGAACGCAGACGCCGGGAACAGAGTCGTTTTTGAAGGGCACCCTCTTTTTGACAGGCGCGGGATTGTTCAGCAAAGTCTTGGGGTCGGTCTACCGGATACCGCTAACGCGCATGATTGGGCCGGAAGGAATGGGACTTTTCCAAATGGCTTATCCGATCTACCTGATCTTTCTGGCGCTCTCCACAGCCGGTTTTCCAGTCGCAGTTTCAAAACTAATTGCCGAGCGGGTCGCCCTTGGTGATCGCAGCGGTGTCAAAACAGTGCGCGGAGCGTCACTGCTAATTCTGACCATTCTCGGCGCGTTGAGCGGGGTGGCGCTATTTTGGGGGGCACGGCCTTTGGCGCGTGCTTTTTATGATCCCAGGGCCTTCTACACAATTGCGGCTTTTGCCCCGGCGGTGTTTTTCATGTCCGTGATGTCTGCCTGGCGCGGCTATTTCCAAGGAATGCAGCGCATGGCGCCAGTCGCTGTTTCACAGGCGATTGAGCAAATTGTGCGGGTGTCGACAATGCTCGCATTGGCCGCGTTCCTGATTAAGGATGGGGTCGAACATGCCGCCGCCGCCGTAGCCTATGGTGGTGCAGCCGGTGCAGCGGCCGGGGGCGTCTATCTGTGGGCCGTTTATTTTTCTTCCGGCAGGAATTTGGAGCGGAAAATTGGAAAGTTACAGGGACAGACACAGGCACAGGCACAGACACAGACACAGGCACAGCGGTCGCAGCGACAGTCAGGACAGCCACAGCACAAGGCCAACGCCAAATGGGGCCCGGCGATCCGAAAAATCATATCCCTGGCTTGGCCGGTAGCGCTCGGGGCCGTTTTGGTGCCACTAACGCAGGCCGTTGATTCGCTGATTGTACCGGCGCGCCTTGCATTGATCGGGCTAAGTCCGGAAGCGGCCAGCGCTGCAATGGGTCACCTGGGCAATGCTTGGGCATTAGTTATGTTTCCGACTGTGATCACCGGGGCGATATCAACGAATATGGTGCCGGCTGTATCGGCCGCACTGGCTTGCGGGGACTGGCATCGGATCCGCGCGCGTGTAAATGATGCCTTCCGGATGGCGTTTCTAGTCGGAATCCCCTCTTGGGTGGGGTTAGCCGGCTTAAGCAAAGAAATCGCGGCCTTACTTTTTTCAAGCGCGGGCGCGGGTGCGGCAATACCATTAGTCTGGCTGGCTCCGGCCTCCTTGTTTTTCGGGCTGCAGCAGGCTACAACTGGGGCTTTGCAGGGGCTGGGGAAGCCACGGTTGCCAGTGAGGCATTTTTTAACCGGTGCAGTGGGCAAGATTATTGTAACGGTCTGGCTGACAGGCATGCCAGGCTTTGGTCTGCGCGGCGCAGCGATTGGAACGGTGATCTGCTCAGTCTTAGCGGCGCTGCTCAATAGTGTGGCCCTGATCAGAATCATTAACGGGGTGGAGCGGGTTCGTGTCGGGCAATGCAAAGGTCGTTCTGGTGCGGGGGAACTTGACGCAAGGCGGCTTGATGCAGGCGCAGAAGCGGGTCGCTTGACGAGTCCGACCCTGACAAAGACAATTTGGTTCTCGGCTTTAGGCGGCCTGGCGATTGCATTGGTCATTGCCTGGTGCCGGCGCATCATGATGCGCATGGCGTTGCCGGCGGCAATTATGGTACCCTCGATTATTGGGGCCTCTATCATTATTTATGGCATAATCTTGATTAAGACCGGCGCAGTTGGTCGCAATGAGATAAAGTCGATTGCGGCCCGCGGAAGTAGCAGCAAAGCCGGAGCCGGGCGGAGGTTTGCGGGTATTGGGACAGGAGGAACATTCAATGGATCATGATGAGTTGAGCCCATTTCAGCGGTTGGTGACCATTATGGGACAGTTGCGCGCGCCGGAGGGAGGCTGTCCATGGGACAGGCAGCAGAGCCTTGCGAGCCTGCGGCCTTATGTTCTTGAAGAAGCTTACGAGGTAGTACAAGCTTTGGATCGCGGAGATTACGCCAACCTGTGCGAGGAACTGGGCGATTTGCTGCTGCAAATCGTGTTTCAAGCTCAGATAGCGCAGGAGTCTGGTGCATTTGATATTGATGATGTCTGCAACGGGATTGCGGACAAGCTGATCAGGCGCCATCCGCATGTTTTTTTTAATGATCATGAGCAGGTAAAAGTGGATGATGCCGCTGGCGTGGTCGTCAACTGGGAAAAGATCAAGGCGGCCGAAAAGGGTAAAACAGAGCCTTCCATTTTAGACTCCATACCGGCGGCACTGCCAGCACTAATGCGCGCTTACAAGCTGCAGGAGCGGGCCGCCAGAGTGGGGTTTGATTGGCCGGACGTGCGGGGGGCGCTCGTTAAAGTAGATGAAGAAATGGGCGAGTTTAGGGAATTGATCCCAGATGATCATTTGGAAGCGCCAGAAAAATCCGATCGGGCATCTGCTGATCAAAGATTGACCGAAGAATTTGGTGATTTATTGTTCGCGCTGGTCAATGTCTCCAGATATCTCGGTATTGATCCTGAAGTGGCGTTGTTGGGTACTGCCAGGAAATTCGCCTGGCGCTTCGCGCAGATCGAAGAAGGTGCTCGGAAAGAAGGTCGCAAAATGGAAGAGATGACTTTGGAAGAAATGGACCGCTATTGGGATGCAGCGAAAGCAAAAAAAGGCTGAGTTACCGTAAAGTCACTTGGGAAGGTCTATCAAGAACTGCATATGCGCCACTCCCTCCCGGCAAGCTACTGAGGCAGGGAGGGATTTTTATGCTCAGGAGGAATGGAGCCAGAGGTGGGGGCGGGAGCAGGAGCGGGAGCGGAAGCGGGAGCGGGGCTAGAAGCAGTTATACGCGGTTGATGTTGTCCCTGGTCGCGGTCGCGATCGTGGCCGCGGCCATAGCTGCGACAATGGCGGGCTGCCCCGGTCCGGAGCAGGAACTGGCCGAACGGGTAGTCGATAGGTTTTCGAGTGAGCCCAAGCTAACACTATACTCACATAAAACGGACAAGAAAACGGAGATTGGGCTTGAAGAATATATAACCGGTGTTGTGGCGGGCGAGATGAAACCGGAGTGGCCTAAAAATGCCTATGCTGCTCAAGCAATCGTTGCCAGAACTTTTACTTTGGAATTGCTTTCGCGGGGCGGTACCAGGGACTTGCACGGCGCGGATATCTGTGATAATCATGTGCATGCCCAGGCGTATAATCCGGATAATATCACACAGACCATTAAGGACGCTGTGCGTATGACCAGGGGCGAAGTGATGATCTATCGTAACCGCTATGTTAAAGGCTGGTTTTCGGCGTCTTGCGGCGGCAGAACGACGAATGCCAAGACGGGGCTGGCTTATAAAGGTGAGGAGCCAGCTTACATCAAATCGGTGAGCTGTAAGGAAAGCCGCATCACGCCTCCGGAGGTCAAGAAGTGGAGCGCCGATATCGATTCCGAAACGGTTTTGCAGGCGCTGAAGAAGCTTGGTAAGCCGTTGCCCAATCTGAGCGGGGCGCAAATCGCGAAGAGGGTAGATAACAGGGCGGCGGTGCTGCGTTTAAGCGGTGGCGGAAAGAAAGTCGAAATCGACGGGGCGGATTTCCGGGTGGCGGTAGGGCCCGAGAAGATGCGTTCGATCTGGCTGACTCAATTTGAAGTAAAGGATGGCCGATTAATCACCTCGGGGACAGGCTTTGGCCATGGTGTTGGTTTGTGTCAGTGGGGAGCCAATGAGTTGGCCCGGGAAAATAGCAGCCCGGAGGAGATTGTCAAGCACTATTTCCCGAAGGTTACAATTAAGAGGCTTTGGCGATAATAGAATAGGCGGTGGTGGCGCGGCGGCGCGGCGGCGCGGCGGCGTGGCGGCGCGATGCAGGGCGCGCCAATCAAAAGGTTGGCATATTTGCTCCCGAATAGGCATATCTTCAACTGGCAATGTATGTTCGGGAGGGAAGTCCGATGGCTGAAGAAAAGCGCAAGAATGTCGGAACAGCGACCACTCCCCATCAGGTTTTTCTTAATGAGCGGCAGCAACTGAAAGCCGAAGGAGTTCTGAATGTGGACCATTTCAGCGATGCCGAAGTCACTTTGGAAACCACTGGCGGCGTGATGGTTGTCAAAGGGGAAAATCTGCATATTCAGCAGCTGAACCTGGATGATGGGCGGTTATCAATGACGGGAACGGTGCATTCGCTAGTCTATGCAGGGGACGGGGCGCTTAAGAAGAGCAAGGGTTTGCTGGCCAAAATGTTTAAGTAGATCGTGCGGCAGGCGTGGGTGGCGGGGCGGTATGCGGCGGCGGCGATGCCAGCTAGCAGGCACCAGGCGCAACCGCAGGCGCAGGCGGGCGCAGGCGGGCGCAGGCGCAAGCCTGGCACCGAAGTTGTGGCGTCGAAGAGGGGACGACGTCCGGGCGGGCGGATATCCTCTTCTTGGGGCTGTTCCGAAATATGGGACAGCCCTTTTAATAGTGTTCCGGGCCGGGGAATCGATGGCGCGTTGCGCTGTGGCGCGACCCCGGGCTCTTGGGCTTGGGCTAGATTCGCAAAAGGAGGAGAAGCGGGACGTTTTGGCGAAGTAGGTGCCGAAAAATGGGCAATGACAAAGTCAAGGGCAGCTGACCAGAGAAAACCGAAATCAGCAATGACAAAAAAGGAATGATCATATATGGTGGCGATGCTTCAACCGGCGGTGTTCGGCGCTGAAATTGGAATTATCCTCGATACAATTGAAGAGGGTATTCATGTCGTGAATGAAAATGGTATTACCGTGCTATATAACAGACGGGCGGCCGAGCTGGATAATCTGATCCGGGAAGAAGTACTCGGTAAGCATCTGTTGGACGTTTTTCCTTCATTATCATCCGTGTCCAGTACGATTTTGCAGGTTTTAGCCACGGGGAAGCCGGTTGCGGATCATCAGCAGACCTTTCAGAATTTCAAGGGCGATCAAATAACCACGGTCAACTCAACGAGACCAATTTATCATCACGGGGCTCTCATTGGCGCAGTGGAAGTCAGCCGCGATATCACATTATTAAGAGATATGGCGGAAAAGCTGGTCGACCTGCAGGCAGAATTGTATGCGAAAAAAACGGTCAGTTCGCGCAAAGTGCCAGGTAAAGCCCGTTATACATTTGATGATATTATCGGCCGGTCTGCAGCCATGGAACCGGTTTTCGAGTTGGCGCGTAAAGCTGCCCAGACGTCTTCAGCTGTTCTGATTCATGGCGAGACTGGTACTGGCAAGGAGTTGTTTGCCCATGCCATTCATAATGCCAGGGCCAGCACCAAACCTTTTATCGCCCAAAACTGCGCCGCCTTGCCGGACACATTGCTGGAAGCGATTTTGTTTGGAACGATCAAGGGCTCTTTTACCGGAGCGGAGGACCGGCCGGGATTGTTTGAGGTAGCCGACAAAGGCACCTTGTTTTTGGACGAAATCGATTCGATGCCCTTGGATTTGCAGCCCAAATTGCTGAGGGTGTTGCAGGACGGAATGGTGCGTCGCGTTGGGGCTGCGACCGAAAAAGCGGTGGATGTGCGCCTGATCACGGCATGCCGGCTTAATCCGCGCACGGCAGTAGAAGAAGGATTGCTCAGAGAAGACTTGTTCTACCGGATAAACGTAATCAGCATCGGGATTCCGCCGCTGCGCGACCGCATGGAAGACATCCCCGAGCTGGTGAGCGCTTTTATCAAAAAATACAACGCGCGTCTTGGACGGGCGATTACGGGGGCAACGCAGTCAGCGCTGAACAGTCTGCACCTGTATTCCTGGCCGGGAAATGTCCGCGAACTGGAGCATTTTGTGGAGGCTTCCATGACGATGCTTGACAAGGATGATACGGTGATCGATCCGGTCGACTGGAGCTGGAATGATCGCCTGCCTACCGGCACTGGCATTAGCACTGGTGGCAAAGTGGCGAAAGCGGGTGGTGGCAGCGGGGGCGGGGCAGGCGCAGGAGCCGGCGTAGGCGTAGGCGTAGAGCTCGAAACGACTGGTGAGACCGCGCTGCGCACGACCCTGAATGAAGTGGAAGAAAACTTGATTCGCCGGACCATGGCTGAATGTCGGGGTAACGTTTCCGAAGCGGCACGACGGCTGGGAATCCCACGCCAAACCCTGCAATACAAGCTCAAGAAACTCTAGGAACTTTGGGGACGGTTCTAAAAGTTC
>DHDG01000008.1:23890-25290 GCA_002399265.1 Firmicutes bacterium UBA4882
GGGGACGGTTCTAAAAGTTCCAATATACAATAAATGGCAAATGGCATCCGATGTGATATCCGATAACCGATCTAATATGGTTTGGGTAATCCAACAAAATCAAGATTTCGGTTTCATGGAGCAAGCCTTTTTAACAACATTCAGCGAAAGACCACAAAGATTGGCGATTCGGGAGTAAGTCGCGCGGGTTTCCTCTCTAACCTTGATAATTATGTAATCGCGCTCAGAACGATTCATAGCCAATAAGTCTTCAATTGGCCTGTTGCCCAGCAGGCTCGCAAGAACTGATTTTATCATTTCATCAGAAGCTGGTAGCAGGTATTCGTTCTGATGCATTTCTTTATTTACCTCATTATTGAATTTAACAAAATCAGCTAGTCCATCAAACATTTCAAGAGCGCGGGCCGTGCTGACGAGTCCTGAGAAGACTGCTGTTTTGGGCGTGACGTAATCACTGTAACTGCTCCAAAGGTAAGTTGCACAGCTTGGTGCCAAACTGCCCTCGACCGGGTTTTGATGAATATATTGCAGGACCTTGATGAAATAGGAGTCTTCTTCGACAGTTTTGCTCAAAAACCGATCCTGAAATAGATGGCCGACCCGTTGATATTTATTGTTGTACCACCTGACGTAGGAAGAGCCGATGCGCTTCATGACAAGGCCGATGTCCTCGCCATCTGTTTGAAGTAAGAGGTGGACATGATTGGGCATCAAACAATAACAATGGACGATGCAATTGCTGCGTTCTTTAATGCGCCGCATAACTGTCAGATACTGTCTGTAATCTTGATATTCCAGAAAAATGTCTTGTTTGTTTATGCCTCTAACCATCACATGATATATTCCACTACTGCTTAATCTGCGTGCTACTCTCGGCACGAAAGATCAACTCCTTCAAAAGGCTTCTCTCATTTGTCTTTTTGATTGAGCGTGCGGATCTCACACAGCATAAATTATATAAAAAGGTAAAAAATCCTTTTATTGTAATAAGGTCGGCATCCACTTCTTTTGTCGTTACCAATAAATGGGAAACGGCACTTTTAGAACCGTCCCCAGAGTTCCAAGAATAGTTTTTGGTACTTGTGGAAATGATAGCCATATGTGAGCGGGTTTGCTGCTCGGCGAGGGGGACGGCGATGGGTTTTCGCAGCAGGGGTGGCATGACGCCAATAGGACCAGATCCAGTGGGTAATGCCGCTAATGTCGCTAAAGCTTTGGGCCGGGCGACAGATTTAGTCATACGGAAAATTCCGAGAGACGATTGCGTCAAAGGCGACGCCGCCGCGGATGCCAGAGACGGTTCATCATCCGTGCGCGCCGTAGTGTTGTTTCTGGAAGGTCTGGCCGATGAGGAGGCGATCCGCAGGCATATTATCACCCCGTTACTTGCCGATGCCGCC
>DHDG01000008.1:25463-36137 GCA_002399265.1 Firmicutes bacterium UBA4882
CCGCCATCGCCCACTTCTCCGCTGCCAACGAGCTTAGCGCCCTAAAAAGTTCCACGCACGAGACATTGGAACCGTTGATTGACGCCCTCTTGGAGGGTCAAGTACTTCTCTTTGCGGATGGGTGTCACACGGGACTGGCTTTCGTCATGCCCGGCTGGTCCCTGCGCCCGCTTTCCGAACCACCGTCCGAAAAGGCGATTCGCGGCCCACGCGAGGGCTTTACGGAAACTCTGCGCGAAAACATTGCGATGGTGCGGCGCTGGGTGCGTGATCCGGAGCTCCGCGTCACCAAAATGCAGATTGGAACGCGCACGCACACCGATGTCGCCATTATGTATCTTGGCGATGTTGCCAATCCAGACATCGTGGCGGAAGTGCGCAAGAGGCTTGCCGCTATCAAAATCGACGCTATTTTGGAAGCCGGCTATTTGGAACAGCTCATCACCGACAGTCGGACCACGCTTTTCCCTTTGACGCAGGCTACAGAACGCAGCGATAAAGTCACGTCCGCAATACTGGAAGGCCGCGTCGCAATCATAGTCGATAAAAGCGCTTCCGCCATTATCGTGCCAACTACGGTCAACGAGCTATATCAAAGTCCCGAAGATTATTATTACGACTTCTGGCTGGGCACTCTTTTGCGCGTCATCCGCCTGATCGGGAATAACCTAGCAATCGCCCTACCCGGACTTTATATCGCCCTGGCCGCGGTCAATAGCGAACTTCTACCGACGCAGCTGGCGCTTAATATTGCTGCCTCTCGCCTAGGAGTGCCTTTTCCAATTTTACTCGAAGTATTGTTAGTAGAACTGACGATCGAAATTTTCCGGGAAGCTGGATTGCGCCTCCCCTCCACAGTAGCACAGACATTAGGTGTCGTTGCAGGCGTGGTGCTGGGGTTTGCCGCCGTTCAGATCAGCATAGTATCCAACGCGACTTTGATAGTATCGGTAACCACCGCCGTTGCTTCCTTCTCCGGGCCTAACTTCCAGGTGGGGATTTCATGGCGTTGGCTTAAGTATTTCATGATCCTGGGCGGGGCCTTTATGGGACTTTTCGGGATTGTCGCAGTCGGATGCTTTATAGTAGCCCATATGGCAACGTTACAGTCTTTCGGGGTATCATATCTGGCTCCGTGGGCACCTTTACAGCCGGATGCCCTCGTCGATGCTCCGTTAAGGCAGCCACTTTGGCTGAAATTCAGGCGGCATTCGACCTGGCGAACTAAAAACCGGCGACGCATGGGAGACACAAGAGGGGAGGATAACCCATGACATTTCCGGAGAAAACGTCGCTACGCCCCAGCATGTATTTAGTGCTTATTTTCACAGCCATTATCGGTTATGACATGCTGTCCAACCCGCTGGTATCAGTAAAGGCGCTCGGTAACTCGGGATACTTTGCTCCATTGGCCGCTGCAGTTCCAGTCATTGCCATTATTATTGCCATGTTTGCGCTACAGAAAAGATTTCCCGGAAAGAGCGGTGTGCAATGTGCTTCCCTGATAATCGGACATGTGCCGGCCGTAATTATTAATCTGCTGCTCATCATATTCTGGCGGGTTTTTGCCGCTTTATCTGCCCGTGACATTATGACGCTTGTTTCAACACAGATGCTCCTAAAAACGCCGTTATGGTTTTTTAGCACCATCGGCTATCTTGGAATCATGTATCTGGCTTATCATGGAATCGAAAGCATTTCCCGTTTTGTCGCGTTTACGTTTATACCGGCCACCATTATAATAATCATCGTCTTCTGCGCGGCGTTTCCTTATATTGATATACGCCAGTTACTACCCGTCCTCGACTTCAGCATTACTGATCTGATCAAAGGGGCATTCAGCATGAGTTACCTGTACTTTCCTTTGATACTGCTGTTTTTGATCACACCTTACACTAAAAAGTTGCCTTCTGCGCGACGATTTACCATGGCAGCGCTGGCATTAAGCGTCTTGGTCTTTTTAATCCAAAACATTTGTGCGATCGGCATTTTCGGTACCTCCGGGCTGAATCGCTATACCTGGCCGACTCTGGAGTTTGCTCATGTGATCAACATTCGCTATATAGCGCTGGAACAGATCGGCGTAGTGCTACTGACTGTCTGGCTGGTGCTAACATTCGGGGCGGCAGCCTTCAACTATTGGGGGACCGCACTAGCCTTATCACAACTATTTCCCAAGATCAGTTATAAGATGGCTGTACTGATTTTAGCGCTGCCAACCGGATTAGTTCTATTACTGCCACAAAACATCATAGATACCCGCTTTTACCTGCTCATTTTTGAGCGATGGGGTGTTTTGGCGTTCTTTGGCCATCCGCTGATTTTATGGCTGATCGCCGTGATTCGTCGTCAAGGGAAGGAGAGCTAAGCGCATGTCAAAGATTAAGCAATTGCTGCTGTTGTCGTTTATGATACTGCCTGTCTTTCTGCTTTCCGGATGCTGGGATGTCGAAGGATTAGAAAACCGCGAGCTATATACGGCGATTGCCATTGATGGCGCGGAAGACGCGGCCTTAGAAGACAGATTGAGGGTGACGGTGCAGATTCCGCTGATCAAGAACATCCTGCCTCCCGCAGCCGGGGCGGGTGAGAGTCAAGGCCCAAAATTCTACACCATTTCTGTTAACGCCAAATCAGTCGGTGAAGCGCTCAACATGATTAATGACCAAGTTAGCGGGGTATTGGACAACGGCCATGTTAAGTTAGTATTATTACAGGAAGATTATGCGCGGGGCGGCGTGGCACAGGAGTTGGACTTCGTGACCCGCATTCCACAACTGCCCAAGCACGCTAATTTGCTGATCACACGCCAGACCGGGGAGTACATCCTTAATCAGACTTCTCCGAAGGATTTACTGCCCTCTCTGGATATTTACCAGCAGCTGCAACTGAAGAATTCCGGACGATCACTGGCTGTGGCGGCCTGGGAGTTTGTCAAAAAGCTTGATGAGCCGGGCCAGGATCCATATATACCCGTTCTTGAGTATAATGAAGACAATAAAACTTTTGAGTTGAATGGATTGGCGGCGTTTCGGCATGATAAGCTGGCTGGCATTTTGGACACAAACCAAACGCGCTTCATCAGTATGCTTGATCATAGACGTAATGATTCTGGCCTTGAGATTCCTCTCCCCGGCGGCAGAGAAGCCGTTTTTAGGGTGGTCAAGGCCAGCAGCCGGATCATTCCTCAAAACCGACAAGGCAGCAATTTTTTGATTACCTTGAAAGTGCATGCTTCGATTTCGGAGTTTAACTTTGCCCGGCCGAAGCTGACGAAAAAAGAGATGGAGCGCTTGCAGGAACAGGCGGCACGTTTTGTGAAAGAAGAATGTCAGCAGGTGCTGAGTAGTATTCAGGCATTACACGCCGACGTGCTTTTGCTCGGACTAAGTTGTCACGCCAAATATGGCAAAGACTTCAGCTATGTAGACTGGCGGGAAAAATACGGCCGGGCAGACATTGATTTGGAGGTGGATTTCACCATCGACCGGGGAGAAGCGTATTTCTAGAAGCGGATGCCCAAAAACCGGCACCACGCCTCCCGTTTTTTCCGCCCAAATTTGGGCACCCAAATAGTCCAATCACTTCTAAATGCCGCCATGGCGCGTTTTGCCATGGCGGCATGCTTTTTGCATATGATCATAGTTAGATTACTGGCTAATCTAGACTAGCCAATCCAATTTTATGATTATGGAGGGACTAATGATGCGTCAAGGTTGTAAGTATGGTACCCATAGAGTTCTGGAGCCCCAAGGTGTTTTACCTCAACCGGCCTGGAAGATCGATAATACCATGGAGATTAGTGATAATGAGATTCTGGTTGACGTGCAAACGCTAAACATTGACGCCGCCAGCTTTACCCAGATCAAGAAAGATGTCGGCGATGACCCCGAAAAAGTGGCTGCCCGTATGAAAGAAATCGTGGCGCAGCGCGGTAAGCACCATAACCCGGTAACTGGTTCCGGCGGTATGTTCATTGGCACCGTGCGGGAAATCGGTCCGAAACTCAAAGATCGCGACCTGAAGCCCGGCGATCGTATTGCCAGTCTGGTATCGCTATCCTTAACCCCGCTGCGTATTGATCACATTAAGCAAGTACACCTGGAACGTGATCAGGTGGATATCGAAGGTCAGGCCATCCTCTTCGAGAGCGGCATTTACGCCAAACTACCGTCAGATATGCCCGAAAGCCTTGCCTTAGCGGTACTGGACGTCGCCGGTGCCCCGGCGCAAACTGCCAAACTGGTTAAACCGGGCGACACAGTCCTGATTATCGGTGCCGCTGGTAAATCCGGTGTCCTTTGTCTCTACGAAGCCAAAAAACGCGCCGGCATCAGCGGGAAAGTCATTGCCCTCGGGCACAGCGAGCGCAATGCTGAGCGCATTCGTTCACTCGGCATGGCGGATGAAATCATTACGGCAGATGCTTCCAAACCTTTGGAAGTCATGCATGAGGTTGAAAGAGTGACCAACGGCAAACTGGCTGATGTCACCATCAACGTAGTCAACATTACCGGTACTGAAATGAGCTCTATCCTTGCGACCCGCGACAACGGGATGGTCTATTTCTTCAGCATGGCGACCAGCTTTACAGCGGCAGCCCTGGGTGCCGAGGGCGTTGGCAAAGATGTCACCATGTTGATCGGTAACGGTTATACCAAAGATCATGCGGAGATTTCCCTGAATGTCCTGCGTGAGTCGCCCAAACTGAGAGAGCTGTTTGAAAAGCTTTACGTATAGCCTTGTTGCATTGTTATACGTCTAGTCTTATTGTTAGAAATTTGACCGGTTGGGAGGTTATTTAATTGCGTCATTTTAGAGAAATCCCCATCTGGAAAAATGTCACCGATGAGGAATGGAATGATTGGAAATGGCAGTTCCGTAACAGGATCATGGATCTGGATGTGCTCAAACAGGTTGTGCCTCTCACTGCCGAAGAAGAACAGGGCGTGGCGAGCTGCCTCGAGCATCTGCGCATGGCCATCACCCCGCATTATGCGTCCCTGATCGATCAGGATGATCCAAATTGTCCGATCCGTAAGCAAGCGATTCCGCGCGCACCTGAATTGGACATGGGTGAAAACGACATGCTCGATCCGCTGAATGAGGATACTGATTCACCGGTACCCCACATCACGCACCGCTACCCGGATCGGGTGCTGTTCCTGGTGACCGATGTCTGCTCGATGTATTGCCGCCATTGCACCAGAAGGCGTTTTGCCGGCCAGCATGATCAAGCCATCCAACAGGCAGAGTTTGATCAGGCGATCGAATATATCCAAGAACATAAGCAGATCCGGGATGTCTTGATTTCGGGCGGAGACCCGCTGACACTTTCCGACGCTTTCTTGGAGGTAATTATCAGGCGCATTCGCGCAATTGATCATGTCGAAGTGATCCGGATTGGCACGCGTGTTCCGGTAGTCATGCCGCAGCGCATAACCAAAGAACTGGTAGATATGCTGCGCAAATATCATCCTATCTGGATTAACACCCATTTTAACCATCCATCCGAGATGACGCCAGAGGCACAGTGCGCGCTGGCTATGCTGGCCGACGCTGGTATTCCGCTGGGGAATCAGTCCGTCTTGCTCAAAGGCGTCAATGACTGCTCCGTCATCATGAAAAAGCTCGTGCATGTGCTGGTCAAAAACAGGGTGCGACCCTATTACATCTATCAATGCGATCTTTCGAGAGGCATTGAGCATTTCCGTACGTCCGTCGCCAAGGGAATCGAGATTATTGAACTGCTGCGTGGCCATACGTCCGGATATGCGGTACCCACTTTTGTAGTGGATGCACCGGGCGGCGGCGGGAAAATCCCGGTCGGCCCGCAATACCTTATTTCGCAGACGGATCGCAAGGTGATCCTGCGCAATTACGAAGGCGTGATCTGTACTTATACCGAGCCGATCGATAAGATCAGCGAGTGCAATAATTGCGGCTTGTGTGATGGCGAAAACGGTCTCGATCTGGGTCTGGGGCGTTTGATCAATGGCGGGGAAATATCTCTGGAGCCCAAAGGTTTGGAGCGTCTGGCACGCCGGAACAACGGTTCGAAAGAGTAAGCGCCATGAATTTGGATTTATTTAAACGCATTAGCGCTAACAGCACAAGCAGTCTGTCAGTGACTGGCATGGCGAAAAACTGTGGCAAGACCACGGTGTTGAATTATCTGATCCGCGAAGGCGCAGCGGCACAGCTGGTGCTGGGCATTACTTCAGCTGGGCGTGATGGCGAAAAGATCGACATCGTCACCGGGCTGCCGAAACCTGCCATTTATGTGCCGCAGGGTAGTTTGGTAGTGACGGCGGCTGAGACGCTAGAGCAGAATGGCCATGAGTACGGGTGCGAGCGCGGGTACGGCGGCGGCGACGGCGATTATGCCGATATTGCGCTGCTGCTGCAGACCGACTTTATGACACCGCTTGGGCCACTTGTTTTGGGCCGAGTGCGGCGCGCTGGGAAAATTGAAATTATCGGCGGCAACCGTTTTCAGACGGCTCAAGCCGCCATTGAGTTGCTCCAACAGAACGGAGCATCGTTGACGTTAGTTGACGGGGCTGCCAACCGGGTTTTCCTGGCAGCTCCGGCTTTGGTCGAAGCAGTAGTACTGGCCACCGGGGCGGCAGTGCATCCATCGCTGGATAAGGTCTTGGATGAAACCGCCTTTGCGCTGGAGGTTTGGAAGCTGCCGCAGACAGAGAGTGCCGCAGTTCTGAAGGCTGTGGCCGCGGATGCGGCTGCGGTGGCGGCTGCGGAAGCGTCTGCTGGAACTATCGCCGCAGGCATCGCCAGTTCCGGCGGTCCCAAAACCCCTGTGATCTTTACCGAAGATTGGGATTTGGAAGAAGCGGATGTGCCAACCGTCCTGGGACATGAGGGGACATTGGCGGCTCGCGTTGGCACGCATGCCAAAGCCTTAGTGCTGCCTGGTGCACTGACCGATGAGCTGTTGGAGCGCCTTAGTGCGGTGCGTCGCCGAAAATTGGGCGGTTTCGAAATCGTGGTCCAGGATCCGACCCGCGTATTAGCTTCGGCAGTGGGGTTGCACCGTTTTCAAAGGCGCGGTGGAAAAGTCTCCGTGCTGAAACCGGTGCATATGGCGGCGGTCACGCTCAACCCGTATTCGCCATACTGGCCGGGGTTTGACGCCCAAGAATTTTTGGAACGCGCAGCTGAAAGATTTGCCCCTTTGCCGGTTTATGATGTTGTGTTGGGTCGCAAAGGCTGACATTGCGACGTCGCATAATCGCACGATTGCACAATGAAAGTGGGAGGGGAATAGCATGAAACTCGATCTTGATCAGGCTTTGATTTCGCGGGCCCGTACTGCGGCAGCTTCGATTGCCGACGGCGTCATGGCGGAAATCAAGCCTTGCACGACTGTCGCTGTCGAACGATCGATTCTAAGGCTCCTGGGAGTAGACGGCGTTGATGTTGACGGGGTACCGCTCCCCAATGTAGTGGTAGACCGGATGGCCGAAGAAGGCCTGCTTGGTCTGGGCGCCGCCCGCGTAATGGCGCGCGCCATGGCCGCCACCGGTGACGACGTGAACACCATTGCCGCCAAAATCAGTCGGGACGAAATTGAGCTGGCGGAGCTGCCAACAGCTGGTGAAGCCGCCGGTATGGCCAAGATCAGTGCCATCGCCACTAAGAGCGTGGCGCGCATCGCAGCCAACCGCAATTACCGCGAAGAATTCATCGCCAAACACGACGAAGCACCGACTCCCTGGCTTTATGTAATTGTGGCCACTGGGAATATTTACGAAGATGTCAAGCAGGCGACGGCGGCCGCTCAGGCAGGAGCTGACGTCATCGCGGTGATTCGGAGTACGGCGCAAAGCCTGCTGGATTATGTGCCTTATGGCGCTACTACGGAAGGATTCGGCGGCACCTATGCCACCCAGGAGAACTTCCGCATCATGCGGGCCGCCCTAGACGAAATTGGTCAGGAGCTGGGGCGCTATATCAGATTAGTCAACTATGCTTCCGGGCTGTGCATGCCGGAAATCGCGGCCATGGGCGCTTTGGAACGCCTTGATATGATGCTGAACGATGCGATGTACGGCATCCTTTTCCGCGATATTAATATGTTGCGCACCTTAGCGGACCAGCACTTTTCGCGCATGATCAACTCCGCGGCCGGCATAATCATCAATACTGGAGAGGATAATTACCTCACCACTGCCGACGCCGTCGAAGCCGCTCATACCGTGCTCGCTTCGCAGTTTGTCAATGAGGCGCTGGCCTTGCGCTCCGGTCTGCCGGAAGAACAAATGGGACTCGGCCACGCGTTTGAAATTGATCCCGCCATGGAAGACAGTTTGCTGCTGGAAATCGCGCAGGCTGAGATGGCGCGTGAGATTTTCCCGAAACATCCGCTGAAGTATATGCCGCCCACCAAATTCATGACCGGTGATATCTTCCGCGGTCACTTGATGAACGGGATGTTTAATTTGACCGGCGTGTTAACGGATCAGCATATTCAGCTGCTGGGTATCCTTACGGAAGCGATCCATACGCCGTTCATGCAGGATCGGGATCTGGCAATTCGCAATGCCAAGCATGTCTTTAATTCAGCCAGGCACTTGCGGTCAGAAATTGAGTTTGTCAAAGGCGGGCGCATCCAGCGCCGGGCGGCGGAAGTGCTCGGTTTGGCAACTAATTTGCTTGAGGAAATTGCCGCCTCCGGGCTGATGGCGGCGATCGAAAAAGGTCTGTTTGCCGAGATTAAGAGACCGCGCGATGGCGGCCGCGGTCTGGAAGGGGTCGTCCGCAAAGCAAGCGGTTATGTCAATCCATTCGAAGAGTTGCTGCAGAAAGAAATTAACGCGAGGAGGGTCGGCCAATGAATGCGATGAACATCGGCACGGTCCGGCCGTACGGCGATACCGAAAACGACGGCAAGATTCAGTTATCATTCACTCTGCCGGTCCCTGCCGGGGCGCGCGCCCAAGAAGCGGCCCGCCGCCTGGTGTTGAAAATGGGTTTTGAGGAAGCCGCCGTGGCGCACATGCGGGAGATGGGCAAAGGCTTTACCTTTTTCGTAGTCTATGGGCGTTGTCTGCATAGCGTCAATTATGATGAGATCGAAGCTGCGGAAGTGCAGGTCGCGGCCATGAGTCATAAAGAGATCGAACAGTTTATCGAAGAAAAGATCGGTCGCCCGATTGTGGTAGTCGCCGCCTGCACAGGAACCGACGCCCATACGGTTGGAATCGATGCCATTATCAATGTCAAAGGCTACAATGGCGAAAAAGGGCTGGAAAGCTACAACTGGTTTAAGACCTATAACATGGGCAGTCAGGTGCCGAATGAGGCTCTGATCGCCAAAGCAGTGGAAGTTGGGGCAGACGCCATTCTGGTTTCCCAGGTGGTCACCCAAAAAAATGTCCACATTACAAACCTGACGCGTCTGGCCGATTTACTGGAAGCAGAAGGCCTGCGCGAAAAAATCATCACCATCGTCGGCGGACCGCGTGTCAGCCACGAGTTTGCGCTCGAGCTGGGCTTTGACGCCGGCTTTGGGCCGGGGACGATCCCGACCCATGTTGGGTCCTATCTGGCACAGGAGTTGGAGCGCCGTCAGGCAAAGTAGCGCCGTCAGGCTAAGTAGCGCGGCCAGTCAGCAACGCCAGTAGGTTAACCGCGCTAAAGGAAAAGGGCAAATGTATCGCGAATTCAAAAAATCTACAACAATAGGAGGCTGATCCAAATGGAAGTGATAATTCGTTTGCGGATGAGTCAAGCCGACGCACATTACGGCGGGGATTTGGTGGATGGGGCCAGGATGCTGGCACTGTTCGGAGATGTCGCCACGGAATTGCTGATCCGGCGCGACGGCGATGAGGGCTTGTTCGTAGCCTATGACAATGTTGAGTTCAAAGCGCCGGTCTATGCAGGGGATTTCATCGAAGCCGTCGGACGCATTGTCAAAGAAGGAAATTCTTCCAGACGCATGGAATTTGAAGCCCGTAAGGTGATCACCTCGCTGCGTGATCCCGCCAATCCCTCAGCCGCTGATGTGCTCGCGGAGCCGATTATTGTCACAAAAGCCAGCGGCACTTGCGTAGTCCCCAAGGATAAACAGCGCAAGTAGTGGCGGCCTTGACGCTCGGCGTGCGATGCTTGGTGCGCATTCGCGCATGATCAGAAATAATAAAAACCGTTCAAGACAGGAGGTAATTACTTTGGATAAATTAGTGATTGTGGCGGCCATGACTGGCGCCGAGACCACCAAAGCACACAACCCGGCCCTGCCGGCTTCTCCGGAGGAGATCATTCGCTCGGCGGTGGAATGCCGCAAAGCGGGTGCTTCCATGGTGCACCTGCACGTGCGCGACGACCAGGAACAACCCACGCAGGATGTTGAGGTTTTCCGGAAAGTGGTCGAAGGCATCCGCCGCGAAACGGACTTGATCGTGCAGATCTCAGCTGGCGGGGCCGTGACTGCAACCGCCGACGAACGCTTGGCCCCACTGGTTCTCAAACCTGAGATGGCTTCGTTGACAACTGGCACGGTGAACTTTAGTGATGATGTTTTCATGAATACGCCGTCAATGATCGCCACGTTCGCCCAGCGCATGAAGGAACTCGGCATCCGGCCGGAAGTGGAAGTCTTCGAAGTTGGCATGATCAACAACGCGCTGCGGCTGGTCAAAAAAGGTT
>DHDG01000008.1:36270-43647 GCA_002399265.1 Firmicutes bacterium UBA4882
CTGCGGCTGGTCAAAAAAGGTTTACTGGATGAGCCGCTGCACTTTGACTTTGTCATGGGGGTTCCGGGAGGCATCCCTGGGACAGTCAAAGACCTGCTCCATATGGTGGAAAGCATCCCCGCGGGCAGCACCTGGCAAGTGGCCGGTGTCGGACGTGCTGAATTGACACTCGGAGCAATGGCCATCATGATGGGCGGCCACGTCCGGGTGGGCTTCGAGGATAATACTTATTATTCCAAAGGCGTGCCCGCCGAGAACAACGCGCAGCTGGTGGCCAGAATGGTCAGGCTGGCGAACGAATTTGGACGCCCCGTTGCTGAACCGGCGGAGGCCCGGCAGATTCTTAAATTGAAATAAGGTACGCCAGGTAGGCGTAAGACATAGCGTAAGACATATTATAAAAGTCTATTGGAGGGAAGGCTGTGCAAAAACGCGTTTCTATTGAGGAAGCACTCAAGCATGTAAGGGACGGTATGACCATTATGGTGGGCGGCTTTTTAGGAGTAGGATCCCCTGAAAAGCTGATTGATGCCTTGGTTCGCAAAGGTGTGAAAGACCTCACTCTTATATGCAACGACACTGCTTTTGTTGACCGCGGTGTTGGCAAGATGGTCGTCGCGCACCAGTTCAGAAAGATTATTGCCTCACACATTGGGACTAATGCTGAGACAGGCCGGCAGATGACTGCTGGCGAGACGGAAGTTGAACTAGTGCCGCAGGGGACCCTGGCTGAGAAGATACGCTGCGGCGGAGCCGGCTTAGGCGGCTTCTACACCCCGACTGGAGTTGGAACCGTTGTTGCCGACGGCAAAGAAACGCGCGAGTTCAATGGTCGCCAGTATTTACTGGAAATACCACTCAGGGCCGATGTAGCGCTGGTCAAAGCACATAAGGCGGATGAAGCGGGAAACCTAATTTACCGCCGTTCTGCGCGCAATTTCAATCCGCTTATGGCGATGGCTGCCGATCTCGTGATTGCGGAAGTTGATAACCTTGTCACAACCGGAGAGATCGATCAGGATCATGTCATGACGCCTGGTATCTTTGTGAACCACTTGGTTAAGGAGGATGACGAATGGACCGCGCAGAACGCCGCGAACTGATTGTCAAATGGATTGCCAGACAGCTCCAGGATGGGCAGTTAGTCAATCTGGGGATCGGAATGCCGACCATGGTCGCAAACCACATTCCCGAAGGCATTAACATCACTTTGCAGAGTGAGAACGGCTTTTTGGGCCTGGGAGCTGCGCCAGAAGCGCATGAGGTAGATCCGGATGTGACAAACGCCGGAGCACAGCCTGTCACGATTTTGGCGGGTGGCGCCTGTTTTGACAGCTCCGTTTCATTCGCCATTATCAGAGGCGGACGCCTGGACGTGACAGTCCTGGGTGCGCTCGAAGTTGATGAACAGGGCAATCTGGCGAACTGGATGGTGCCGGGTAAAATGGTGCCTGGCATGGGCGGCGCGATGGACTTAACAGTCGGCGCTAAAAAAGTCATTGTGGCCATGGAGCATACCACTAAAAAAGGTGAGCCTAAAATTTTGCCGCAGTGTACCTTGCCGCTCACTGCCAAGCAGGAAGTCGACTTGATCGTTACGGACATGGGTGTAATCGAAGTTACGCCGCAAGGGCTGGTGCTTAGGGAAATTGCTCCTGGTGTTACGGTGGAAGAGATTAAGGCTGCCACCGCGGCCGCTCTGACGATTGCACCGGAATTGAAGGAAATGACGGCTTAAGAGTTCGTCCCAATGGCATATCATATTGGGTAGGGGGGTGGCGAGGTTGATCGAACGCATTCTGGTCGTTGGTGCTGGTACTATGGGAAGTGGCATTGCTCAGGCAATTGCGGAAGGCGGACGGCAGGCTCTGTTAGCCGACGCGATTCCAGGTGCCGCCGAAAAGGCCAAAGGCCGCATCGCCGTATCGCTTGATAAGGCGATCGCTAAGGGGAAGATTACTCCGGATGTTAAGGAAGCCGTATTGGGAAGGATCACTGCACTGGGTGATTTCAAGGAAATCGCTGCGGGTACGGTGGTCGATGCAGCGGTTGATTTGGTTATTGAAGCCATTACCGAAAACGCCGCTGTCAAAAAAGAGCTTTTCAGCGATCTGGACAAAGTGCTGGGACCGCAGGCCATCTTTGCCAGCAATACCTCCGCATTGAGCGTCACCGAACTGGCGCGGGCCACGAGCCGTCCGGAACGCTTCATTGGGATGCATTTTTTCAACCCCGCGCCGATCATGAAACTGGTCGAGATCATCCGTGGGGCCGATACTGCGGAAGGCACATTTGAGGCGGTGCGCGTTCTGGCGGAGCAGCTCGGGAAGACACCAGTCACTGTAAACGAAGCGCCCGGATTTGTGGTCAATCGGCTGCTGGTCCCCATGATTAATGAAGCGGTCTACGCGCTGATGGAAGGGGTTGCCTCGGCCGAAGATATCGATACCGCCATGAAACTGGGTGCCGGCCATCCAATGGGGCCGCTGGCACTGGCTGATATGATCGGTTTAGACGTTTGTCTGGCGATTATGGAAGCACTTGATGCTGAGTTTGGCGATCCCAAATATCGTCCGTGTCCCCTGCTCAGGAAGATTGTCAGGGCCGGGCGGTTTGGCCGTAAGAGTGGCAGAGGGTTTTTTGACTATCATCAATGATGCTGGAACGCAAAAAGTAGATCGCTAACCGGCCAGATATGATAATCTAGGATTGGATCAACAGCACGACCCGGCTTTATATTCAGAGCCGGGTTTTTGCTAAAATGGGGCGTACCATAGCGTATGAGGGGGAATTTCATGACTGATCTGATCAAGCTGGAAATTCGTGATAGCCGAGTGGCTTTAGTAACGATTAACCGTCCGGAAGCGCTGAACGCCTTAAATCGCAAGGTGCTGCAGGCGCTGGACGAAGTGCTGTCGATGATCGAGCAAAATAAAACAATCAGGGCGGTTGTCATTACCGGAGCCGGAGAAAAGGCGTTTGTGGCGGGAGCCGATATTGCCGAAATGAAAGAGATGAAGCCTGCCGAAGCCGAGGAGTTTTCGCGCTGCGGTCAGGAGATTTTTACCCGCATCAAATGTCTGAATCAGGCGGTGGTGGCGGCGGTCAACGGCTACGCTCTGGGCGGCGGTTGCGAACTGGCGATGGCCTGCGATCTCAGAGTGGCCTCCGAGAATGCCCGTTTTGGGCTACCGGAAATCAATCTGGGGATTATTCCGGGCTTTGGCGGTACGGTGCGCCTTTCGCGCTTGGTTGGCCCGGCCAAAGCGCGTGAAATGATCATGACTGGTGCGATGATTACGGCGGAAGAGGCATTGCGGATTGGGTTGATCAACCGCATGGTGCCAGCGGGGACGGGCCAGGCGCTGGAAGCGGCTTTGGCTTTAGCCGCAGAACTGGCTGCCAAACCGGCGGCGGCGATGGCCATCGCCAAGGCGGCCACTCGCGAGAGCTGGGACGTTTCGGTAGAGGAAGCCATGCGCATGGAATCAGCCCGTTTCGCGGAAACATTCAAATCACCAGACCAGCGTGAAGGCATGACTGCCCACCTCGAGAAAAGAAAGCCAAACTGGCAGTGACACAAGGGGACGGTTCTCCTGTGCTAAAAAAGAGACGCGGGGACGGTTCGGCTGTCTTGCCCCTAGGCAATGGCCTTGAGACAAGGCAAGACAACTGAACCGTTCCCGCGTCTTCAGCATAAGACACAGGAGAACCGTCCCCTTGTGTCTTATGCAGTTGCGCAGCGAATTTCGTTGATTAGTGCCGGTAAGACTTCATTGACATCACCGACAATGCCGTAGTGGGCCACGGTGAAAATCGGGGCGCTGGCATCGCGGTTGATGGCCACAATAACATCCGATCCTTGCATGCCGGCAAGGTGCTGAATTGCTCCCGAGATGCCGCACGCAATGTAGACGCGCGGTGCGACCGTTTTACCGGTTTGCCCCACCTGATGATCGGCAGGCATCCAACCCGCATCGACCACGGCACGCGAGGCGCCAACTGCTCCGCCAAGCAACTCGGCTAACTCGCTGACCAGAGCGAATGATTCCGGTTTGCCCATGCCGCGTCCGCCGGCCACGATAATCTCCGCGTCCTCTAAATTCACAGATTCCTTCAAGGACTTAATGCTCTTGATCCACTTCACTCTGCTCGTGGTCGCCTTCGTCTTGGCCCGCACAATGGTGCCGGTGCGCCCACAATCCGGCTCGGCCCGCTTGAAAACACGCGGCCGCACTGTGCCCATTTGCGGACGATGATTGGGGCACAGGATGGTGGCCATAATATTGCCGCCAAAAGCCGGGCGGGTCCAAGCGACTAATCCGGTTTCAGTATCGATCGACAGACCAGTGCAATCGGCGGTCAGCCCGGTCTTGATGCGGGCCGCCACACGTGGTGCCAGATCGCGTCCGTTATGAGTAGCGCCCAATAAAATCACGGCCGGGCGATAAGTATTAATGAGTTCGGTCATGGCCGCCGTATATTGGTCAGCATCATAACGGCCGTAGCACGGATCTTCAACGAGGTAGAGCCGATCGGCACCATTGGCAAACACTTCATTAGCCAGATCAGCGACGTTGTCACCGAGCAACACGCCAGCCAGTTCTTGCCCCATCTCGTCAGCGAGCTTGCGGCCTTGCGCCAGCAGCTCCAAAGCTACCCCGCGCAACTGGCGGTCTTTGAGTTCCAAATAGACCCAGACGCCTTTGTAACTATTGAGATCATGCGCATCGCCGCCGTTGTCGCTGCCGGATCCCGCTTGGATCGCTTCGAACGAACAAGCACTGGCGCAGGCGCCGCAGTCAGTACAAGCGTCAGTTTTTTCAGCCTTATTGCCTTTTATAACGAGTGCTCCGAAAGGGCAGGCCGCCGCACAGGCGCCGCAACCGGAGCATAACTCAGAATTAATCTTCATAATCTTAGCCTCCTCCAGTTCAGCGCGTTCAGCTGCCGACTCCAATAATCCTTAGCTCGCGCAATTTGGTCGCGACCACTGACGCTGCCGCGCAGGCGTCGCCGGGGATCATCTCACAACCGCAGCGCTTGTCAGGCGAAAAAATCCGCCGCACTTGCGTGGGTGAGCCCTTTAATCCCAGAACATTGCGGTCGACCTCCACATCATTGACAGACCAGACGTCAACCTCAGCGCGGAATGCACGACGTATCCCTTTGACAACAGGAAGACGCGGTCCATCGCCGTAGTGTGTTACGGTCAGCAAGACTGGCAGCTTAACCTCCAGAATTTCGGTGCCCTCTTCGCCGTCGCGGTGAACTCTGACAGGCGCGCCGTCGGCGCCCGCCTCAACCTGCGAAGCATAGGTGATGTGGGGAATACCAAGATGCTCGGCCATTTCCGGGCCGACTTGGGCCGTGTCACCATCGATCGCTTGCTTGCCGCAAATGATCAGGTCAAATTCGCCGATTTTGCGAATACCGGCCGCCAGCGTATAGGAGGTAGCCAGTGTATCAGCACCGCCAAATGCTCTATCACTAAGGAGGACGGCGTGATCCGCTCCCATGGCGAGACATTCACGCAGTGCTTCCTGGCTTTGCATCGGGCCCATGCTGAGCACGGTGACGCTGCCGCCAAGTTGATCCCGCAGGGACAATGCCATTTCCAGAGCATGCTTGTCATGTGGATTGACGATGCTCGGCACACCCTGGCGCATCAGCGTATTTGTTTTTGGATCAATTTTGACCTCGGTTGTATCCGGAACCTGCTTGACGCAGACTACAATTTTCAATGTTCTTTCCTCCCTTGGATCTGCGGTTTTGGGCCGAACATCCTGTTCCACGTCCCTCACCTTAATATCGCGGCTGAGACGACCATCTGCTGCACCTGATTAGTGCCTTCGTAAATCTGTGTAATCTTGGCATCGCGCATCAGACGTTCAACCGGGTACTCCCGACTGTAGCCATAACCGCCAAAAACTTGGACTGCGTTGGTAGTGACCTGCATGGCAGCATCCGAGGCGAACATTTTCGCCATGGCAGCCTCTTTGGAATAGGGCTGGCCTTGATCTTTTTGATAAGCGGCACGGTAAGTCAGAAGCCGGGCTGCTTCGACCTGAGTCGCCATATCAGCCAGCATGAAACTGATCCCTTGGAAAGAGCTAATCGGTTTGCCAAACTGGCGTCTTTCTTTGGCATATTTCACAGCTTCGTCCAAAGCGCGCTGGGCAATGCCAAGGGCTTGGGCGGCAACACCAATGCGTCCACCGTCCAGCGTGGCCATGGCAATTTTAAAACCGTCCCCTTCGCGTCCCAATAAATTTGTCTTGGGAATGCGGCAGTCCCGGAAAATTAGCTCCTGGGTAGCGGAGGCACGAATGCCCATTTTGCGTTCGACAGCGCCAAATGTGAAGCCGGGTGTGTCTTTTTCCACGATAAACGCGCTGATACCCCGGGTGCCTTTGCTACGATCGGTCATCGCCATGATCACGTAAATCTCCGCTTCGCCGCCATTGGTGATGAAAGTCTTCACGCCGTTTAGGATATAATTGTCGCCATCGGCAGTTGCGATTGTTTGCTGTGCGGCAGCGTCTGTACCTGCGCCGGATTCGGTCAAACCGAACGCGCCCAGTTTCGAACCATCCGCAAGCGGGGTGAGAAATTGCTTCTTTTGCTCGGGGGTGCCATAAGCCAAAATCGGCCAGGCTGCCAATGAGATCGAAGCCGAAAAAGTGATGCCTGTTGAGGCGCAGGCCCGTGAAAGCTCTTCGACTGCGATAATATAGGTGAGATTGTCCCATCCCGCACCGCCATATTCTTCGGGGAATGGGATACCAGTCAGTCCTAAGGCACCGACCTTGTTGTAAATATCCCGCGAGAATTGCTCGTCCTCATCACGCTGGGCCGCAGTCGGCGCAACCTCTTTGGCGGCAAACTCCTGCACTGTTTTGCGCAGCATTTCCTGTTCTGCGGTTAACTTAAAATCCAATGCCGTCCCTCCTTGCCTCCTGATCATATTTGTGAGCGGTATGTATTTATATAATTGCACAATCCTCCAAAGTTAGATTACCGGAAATAGCGCACTGGTGGCAAGGTTGCCCAAGGTCGCCAAATCGATTTTGCGGGCATTTGTGGCTGGAATTGGCCGACATGTGCGCAAATCCGCCAATATGCTCCTTGATATGAATAAAGTAGAGGTTGAAGGAGAATAACCAAAACTTCACTTGTGTGAAGTAACAGAATATAGGCTTACTGAGCGGTAGTTCGAGGCGGAGAGTGCGGGCGGAACGTGCCAATTGAAGGGGATTAAGGAATTTACGGAAAAAGTTTGGTTTGCTGGCAGGACAATTAATTTATTCGACGAATAAAGAAAGTGAAAAAAGCACAACGGGTTATTGAAGACGCGGGCAGACGCGGGGACGGTTC
>DHDG01000008.1:43786-44200 GCA_002399265.1 Firmicutes bacterium UBA4882
AGACGCGGGGACGGTTCTTCTGTCTCCTGTCTGGTCCCATTTGCCGACAGAAGAACCGTCCCTGCGCCTTCTCACAGCGAAAGGAGGGATGGCTGTGCGTTCATTGAAGGAAGTTTCAGGAAATAGTCAGGTGATGAAGGTACGCAATAAGATTTTGGTACGCAACTTGATCCGCACAGAAAGTCCTATATCGCGCAATAAAATCGCTAAGATCACCGGCTTGAGTCCGTCTACTGTCACCGGTATTGTCAGAGAGCTGATGGATGAGGGAATTGTCTGGGAAGTCGGGAGTGACGCATCCACCGGCGGCCGCAAACCTGTCAATTTAGCCATAAAATCTGAAGCTGCCGGAGTAGTTGGTATGAGACTTCAGCAGGGTTATGTTGTTGTCGGGATCATGGATCTGAATAATGA
>DHDG01000008.1:44340-44813 GCA_002399265.1 Firmicutes bacterium UBA4882
GTCAGAGCTCAGCGCCGGTTGGCCATTGATACCAGTCGGCCGGAGAAGGTTGTGCGCTTGATTAGCAATAGCCTGCCGGAATTGTCTCTGGAAGCAAACATACCACTGGACCGTTGTTTGAGGGCTGGCCTGGCCTCGCCTGGACTGATCAATATTGAGACCGGTATTCTGGAGCGGTCGGTTAACTTAGGCTGGCAGAATATTCCGATACGTTACATGCTGGAACAAGCATTAGGAATGCCGGTCTATCTGGAAAACGTTTCGAACGCTGCGGTGCTGGCACATCAGTTGTATGGGCAGGGTATCGGACATAGTAATATGATCTATTTGACACTGAGTGTCGGTATCAGCGCCGGTGTGATTATGAATGGAGAGATTTTTGGTGGTAAGGGCGGTTATGCCTGTGAGGTTGGACATATGGCAGTCTCTACTGCGGATGGCTTTGTCTGCAATTGCGGTAACAAAGGTTGCCT
>DHDG01000008.1:44990-52544 GCA_002399265.1 Firmicutes bacterium UBA4882
TGACGTCCTACAGTTCTCGATTTAAGGGGGCGACCGTCCCGGCCAGTCTGGAAGAGATGGTTATTGAGGTAGAAAACGGCAATCCACTGGTGGCCGCGGTGCTTGAAGAAATAGGTGCATGGCTTGGCATTGCAATCGTTAATCTGGTGCATTTGTTCCATCCTGACGTTGTGATCCTGGGTGGAGAACTGACCCTTTTTTACGAAAGGTTAGCGAAAAGTATGCATCAGGTGTTGGTCCAAAGAATGCTGCCCGAATTTCGGAGCCGGACACAAATTGTCGTTTCAGAAATGCTTGACCCCGGTCTGATAGGGGCTGGCGCAATTGCTTTGCAGCATGTGCTTAACAAAGAAACGATTTTGGAGCAGGTGCCCTGACAGGCGACCTTGGCAAGGCATGCCTGCAATGATATTTACTTGAATCGCGGGGAGGAAACTATTATGCCGGTCTCGGGAATACGGTTGATTAACACAAATATTATCACCCCAAACCGCTTAATCCGTGACGGTTTCATCGATCTGGAGGCAGGAAAAGTCAAGGCGTTGGGGCGTATGAGCGAATGCGTCGCCGCCGTAACAGCCTCCGCAACTGCCGCCGCAGCGGTGCCCGCAGAGGTGATTGACCTCAAGGGCTGCTACACTACGCCAGGTTTTATCGAAATGCACTCGCACGGTGGCGGCGGCGCAGATGTTATGGACGGTACCAGCCAGGCGATTCTGACATTTGCCCGGGCGCACGCCAAGGCAGGTGTCACCGGAATATTGGCATCGACCCTGACTAGCTCAAGATCAGATCTCCTTAATGTGTTACAGGTTTTTAAGGAAGCCAAAAAAGACAATACGGATGGGGCCGCACTGCTTGGCCTACATCTGGAAGGCCCCTATTTATCTCCTGAGATGAGCGGGGCACAGGATCCACGCTATCTTAAGCACCCTGTTCCCGATGAATACCTGCCGTTGCTTGAAAACCCGGATATTAAACGGTGGTCGGTTTCCCCGGAATTACCTGGTGCCATGGAACTTGGGCAGCATCTCAGGAAAAGGGGCATTCTGGCGGCGATGGCTCATACCAAAGCCACTTATGATACGGTGCTTGAGGCGCTGGACAACGGTTACACTCATATCACGCACTTTTATTCATGTACATCCACGGTAACCCGCGAGCGGGGGTTCCGCATCGCCGGAGCCTTGGAAGCCGGTTTTCTGGACGATGACATTACCATTGAGATCATTGCCGATGGCAAGCATCTGCCGCCGCCATTGCTGAAACTCATCTACAAATCCAAGGGTTCCAACCGCACGGCGCTGGTTTCTGATTCCATGCGTGCCATGGGTATGCCGGAAGGCGACTCGATCTTAGGCGGTCTTCGGGATGGCCAGAAGGTGATCGTTGAAGACGGCGTGGCTGCTTATCCGGATCACAGCTCATTGGCTGGCAGTGTGGTCGGCGGCAATCAACTGATTCGTAATGTGGTCAATCTGGCGGATGTTCCTTTACTGCATGCAGTGCGGATGATGAGCAAGACGCCGGCCAGCATCCTCGGCATTGCGGATCACAAAGGCACATTGGCGCCTGGCATGGATGCTGATGTGACGGTTCTGAACAATGACTTGGATGTTATTCTGACAATCGTCGGGGGGCGGATCGTCTACGATGGCCGCCGGACCCATTCTTTACATTCTTGATCAAAGGGGAGAAACAGATTGAGGTTGGCAATTGCGGGTGCGCAACACTTTCATGTCAATGAGATTCTGGATTCCGCCCGATCTGTTCCGGGGCTTGAAATAGTGGGCGTAGCGGATGCAGAGGGTGCCGTGCGCCTCAGAATAGCTGAAAAGTATGGCATTCCTTCCTTCGCCACCTTGGACGAGCTGCTGCAATCAGCCCGGCCGGACATGATTGGCTGCTTTGACGTGCCATCCCAAAGGGCCGAGATCATTGCCGCCTGTCTAGAGTGCGGCATCAGCGTCCTCTCTGATAAGCCAGCCGCGGTAACCGAGGCCCAGCTGGACCTGATCCGCCAAGCCGCCAACTGCGCTCCGGCCAGTTATCCGGGCGGTTTTCGACCGGTGTTTTCAGTAATTCTCAGCGAAAGATACAACCCACCGGTAGTGACCATGAAAAAGGTTGTTGACAGCGGCGTTCTTGGTAAAATCGTTAACTTCACCGCTTTTCGTCCCCATAAGCTGCGTAAGGCTTCCCGTCCGGACTGGTTTTTCCGGCGTGCGACTTACGGTGGAATTTTGGTGGATATGGCAATCCATGATATCGACGTTTTTCAGTGGCTGACCGGCAGCAAGCCGGTGGAGATCACCGCCTACAGCGCCAATCATACTTGTCCGGAGTATCCCGAATTTGAAGATAACGGGCAGATGCTTTTCCGGGCGCAAGACGGCACCGTCGGTTACATAAAAGCGGAATGGCTGGCACCGGAAGCACATCCGGCGCACGGTGACTGCCGCTTCTTTATCACCGGCACGGAGGGCAGTCTGGAAGTAAGCACTGAGGGCGATCTGGCGGCGAAAGGCGGTAAGGTTACGCTTTGCACGCATAAGACGCCGTCCCGGAATTTGCCGCTGGAATCACCATCCGGCACACTATTGTCGGATTTTATGCAGGCGGTTGCTAATGCGCAAGCAGGCAAAAACAATGGCGCAGGAATATTTGAGGCAATCCCGGCGAACGCGGTACTGGATGCCACCCGTGCCGTGCTGGCCGCTCGCAAAGCTGCTGACAGCGGCTGCCGGGTGACATTGCAGTGGGAAGGGGGCGCATAAAGTGTCTGGACTGACAGTTGGAATTATCGGAATGGGATTTATGGGATCCGTGCATGCGCGGCATTATCGTGATAATGGGCGGGTTGACCGCTTGCTGGTGGCGACCCCGGTGGAGCAGGAGCAAAAAATAGCCCGTGAGCGTTTTGGGGCGGAAGTTTTCAGCGATTATCGATCCATGATCCAGCAGGGGCAACCGCAAGCAGTCAGCATTTGCACGCCCAATTTTGATCATTATGAGATTGCCTCTTGGCTGATGCAGGAAGCCCCAGGCATCGCGATTTTGATCGAAAAACCGTTGGGGGTTAATGATCAGCAGGTTGCAAAATTGACGAAACTGGCTGCGGGGCACCAAAGCCCCATCCTGGTAGGGCATTCGCTGCGCTTTGCCGGAGCCTATATCAAAGGTCGTGAGCTGCTGCGGCAGAATGCAATCGGTAAGCCCTGTTACTTGGAGGCTCGCTACAAGTGGTTTAAGGATTTTAGCAAATTCCCAGCCTGGAAACGGGATCCCGAACTCAGCGGCGGCGGGTTTCTGATGCAAAGCGGTTTACACATGTTGGATTTATTTGTGTGGTATGCGGATTCCCCAGTTGTGGAAGTGACAGGCCATGCTGAGGATCTGTATTTCAAGGACTTTCCTGTGGAAGACACATTCTTTGGTACCGTTCGGTTTGCCAATGGGGTAGCCGCCCATTTGGTCGGTAGCAGTGCTACCAAAGGATTTATCGATTATGGGATTGAGGTTTATGGGGAGCGCGGCGCGATCAAAGTCGAAAGCGTGGCGGTTCCAGGCGGGTTGGATATTGACAATCATTCCGTCTCGCTCTTTACGGAAGAGTCAGCTTACAGCCCGAGCGGCGCTTTAGTAATCCCGTCGGCCCCCAAGAGCGATTTTTGGAAAGACGAGATTAATCATTTTGTCAGCTGTGTGCTGGATGGCACTGCGCCGATAGTCACACCTGCGGACGCCAAAATAGTCATGGATGTCTGTTTCGCGCTTTATAAAAGCGCCGCGCTAGGCGGAAAAACAATACGCCTATAATCAGTCAAGCCAGCCGGAGGCGATGCAAGCCGGAGGCCATGTAAGCAAAGCCGGAGGCGATGCAAGCCGGAAACCATGCAAGCCGACGGCCAAACTAGCCAACACAAGGAGGAATTGCTATGAAGTTCGCCGATCTGGAAATGAAAAACCCCATCGTGATCGCATCGGGTCCAGTAACTGCGACCATTGATCAACTTAAGGAAGCAGAGAAAAATGGGGCTGCGGCAGTCAGCATCAAACAGGTTATGACCAGACAGTCATTTCGGGGAAACCTGCGGGCCTATTCTGTACCGGAAGAAGTCATTATCTTCCCCATTGATAAGCGGCTGGATGTTGAAGAGGGGTTAGCCCTCACCCGGCAGGCCAAAGAGCAAACCTCCCTGGTGGTCATGGTCAACCTTTCCAGCCAGGAAAAGGATATTGAAGAATATGGCCGCCTCGCCAAACGTTTTGAGGATGTCGGTGCGGATGCCATTGAGATTAACATGTGTTGTCCCAACTTCAGTCTGAGCAAAAGACAGCTCGGCATGGATATTACGGAAGAGGATATTGAGACGGGTGCCATTACTGGGCAAAATCCGAAGCTGGCTGGGGAAATTGTCAAAGTAATTAAAGATTATGTCAAAATCCCGGTCATTCCGAAATTGACGCCCACCGCGCTAGACATCGGAGCAGTCGCGGAAGGATGCGTGCGCAATGGTGCGGATGGGCTTTCGCTGGTCGGCGGTCCTTCCTTGGCAGCACCTCCTGTTGATATCTATAATGGCGGACTGCCGCTTTATCCGCTGATGGACCCGGGTGCCTTCGGGGCCATTAACGGGTCGGCTATCCGCTATGCCACTTTTAAGGTTACCGGCCAAGTTGCTCAGCGGGTGAGTGTGCCGCTGGTTTCGTCGGGCGGAATTGATACTTGGGAACACGCTATTCAGATGATGATGTGGGGTGCTTCCGCGGTCTCGATGTGTACATCCATTATGTGGCGCGGCTTTGAAGTCGTCGACCGCATCCGTAAAGGTATGGAGCAGTTTCTTGAGGCGCAGGGCTACCATTCCTATGACGAAATTGTGGGGCTTTCATTGAAGCATATTTCTTCCAGTGATCATTTGGGGCTGCGGCCGGGCTATGCACAGATCGACCCCGCCAAGTGCCGTAATTGCGGCATCTGCACCAAGCCGGGCCATTGTAATGCCGTCGTTCAGGAACAACATTATTGCCGGGTGATCCCGGAACGCTGTTTGGGCTGCAGTGTTTGTGTTGGACTTTGCCCGACCAGAGCCATCACGATGGTGGAAGCCCAGGAGTGAGGTTGGATTCTGGTTTGCTGTCGTCGATTGCGCCGTTTGCATCAGGAGATTAACAGCAGAGAGGTCCGGCGAAGGAGGTGTTGTGTGAATCGCGGAATAGGCTTCCAGCTCATTGTAAAAAACGCGAGGGAGTGGATTGGATCGTGAAAAAGTTAGTATTTGCATCGTTAGTCTTGGTGATCGTCCTTTCCCTGTCTGGAATTGGCACGATCGCTGCCTCCAAAACTATCGTTATTGGCACTATCCAAGATCTGAGCGCCACGAACGCATTGTGGGGCCAGTCGCAAAAACGCGGCATTGAAATGGCTGTTGAAGACTACAACAAAAAGGGCGGACTTCTGGGCAGACAAATCGTACTCAAATCTTATGACTTCAAGTTGAATGTCCAGGAAGGTATCAACGCTTACAAACGTCTTGTTTCTGAGGATAAAGCAGAGTTGGTGCTTGGTCCGCCGATTTCCAACCTGTTGCTCGCATTGGCCCCGATTACGGAGACAATGAAGGTGCCTATCGTTGGCGAAGCCAGTGATACTCGCGCTACTTCGCAACGTCCTGGTAAGCCATGGACGTACATGTTTGCCTCGCAGCCGACTTGTGAGGATTATGGCGCGACGATGGCTGCCTACGCTATGAACGAGCTCAAAATGAAGAAATTCGCCGTGATCTATAACAAAGGCAATGCCTGGGCCTCTCAAATCGCCGGTGCGTTCGTCAGTTATGTCATTGCCAATGGCGGCGACATGGTGGCTCAAGAAACCTTTAACTGGACCGATACCGATTTCCGGGCACAGCTTACCAACATTAAGAACCGCACTCCGGAAGGCATGTTCGTTCCAGAGTATCTGATGCAGGCGTCCCAGATCACCAAACAGGCACGTGAATTGGGCATGAATATGACGATTCTCGGCCCGAATTCTTTCACACCGCCGATGGTTGAGTTGATCGGTGCGGCCGCTAATAACATCTACTTCGTGAACAACTGCGCCTTCGATGCCCCGAAAGCAATTGAATTCACGAAGAGATTCCAGGCCAAATTCAATGATGCTCCTACTGTTAACGCATTCTTCGGCTATGATAATGCCGTCATCGCTTTCGAAGCGATCAAGCGCGCCAAAACCACCGATCCTGCGAAACTGGTCAAGGCGCTTGAGGAAACCAAGAATGTGGAAGGGTTAATTTACAATTACACCTTTAACCCGACCACCCATCGTACGGTGGAGTTTATCCCCACGATTATCAAAATCGAAAATGGCAAGTACATCACTGTAGGACCTTATCAGAGATAACTTGCCGAAAAGATGAGCAGTAAGGATTTATCGGGCATGGATGCCAAACATGGATGCAGGGGGGCAGGGTCTTTTGCCCCGCCCCCACTTCTTTTGTACATTAGTATTCATCAGCATCGCTCCTTTTCCCGTTCCCGATAGAGTAATTTTGCCATGGCCTTAAATTTACGTGCATCTGCGTGCATTTTATTGCGTGATGTTTCATTCCATAGATCCGCCCGGATTGCCAAAGCAGTGAAATGGTGGTGAAGCTTAAATGATCCAGCAATTTGTCAACGGCTTATCATTAGGTGCTGTTTATGCGCTAATTGCAGTGGGTTTCGCTCTGGTTTTCAGCATCCTGAAGTTTTCCAACTTCAGCCACGGGAGCGTAATCATGCTGAGCGCCTATTTCGGGCTGTGGCTGTCCAGCACTTTTAAGGTGGGTCTTTTGCCGACCTTGTTGGCCAGTATGGTCGTAGGCGGCCTGATTGCCGTAATTATTGAGCGGCTGGGTTTCCGGCCTATCCGTAAGAAGAACGGCCCGCTCATCTATTTCTTTGTCAGTTCGATAGCCATCTCAATGTTCTTCCAATACTTGATGACGGCCTTGATGGGCGGACAGTTCTTTATGTATCCCGACTTTATGAAGACTTCTTCAATTAATGTGGGTGATTTGACAATCCCGGTGCTGAATATTTATATGCTGGCGATCAGCACAGTCACCCTGATCGTCTTGCTGTATCTGCTGTACAAAACGAAGATTGGCATTGCCATTCGTGCAGCGTCCAGCGATTTATTAACCCCGAACCTAATGGGGATCAATACGGACTTTATTGTGTCAGTGACCTTCTTTGTCTCGGGTGCGCTGGCCGGCATTGCCGGAGTCTTTCTGGGACTGAGCCTGAGCGTTTACCCGCAGCTGGGTAGTCTGGTCCTGAAAGCGTTTATCGCGACCGTGATCGGGGGCCTGGGCAGCCTCGGCGGTGCCGTCGTCGGCGCATTCTTGCTCGGATTGGCTGAGACTTTCAGTACGGCTTATTTGGGAGGAGATGTCACTCCCATGATCACGTTTACAATCATGATTCTCTTCTTGCTATTGAAACCGGAGGGCATTGCCGGTTTACTCGGGTTGGGCAAAAACGCAGGTACGACCCAAAAAGCGT
>DHDG01000008.1:52728-59898 GCA_002399265.1 Firmicutes bacterium UBA4882
ATGCGTGACGCGTATGCGTGGCGCGTGATGCGTGACGGACGGAGGGATTAAGAAGCAATGAGTGCCTTTTACAGCAGTATGCTCACTTTCGCCGGAATCAATCTGATCGCTGTCCTGGGTGTATATCTGCTGATCGGCTTAACGGGTTTGTTCTCCTTCGGGCAGGTCGGATTTATGGCGATTGGCGCCTACATCTCATCAATTGCCTGTCTGCAATGGGGGCTGCCGTTTTGGGCTGGAATATTGATCAGTGTCGCCTTTGCGCTGATTGTAGGGCTTTTTATCGGAGCTATAACGCTGAAACTGAGGACAGACTATTTCGCGCTAGCGACCTATGGCTTTGCAGAGGTAGTTAAAACCGCTCTCATTTATTTTTCCGACATTACCGGGGGTTCGATGGGCATCTTTGGGATCCCGACCTTGGTCAATTTGCCGGTGGTGGCTGTCATTGCCGTAATCTGCATTATGATCTGCGCCAACTTCAAGAAATTGAAATTCGGCCGCAACTCCCTGGCAGTGCGTAATGATCCATTGGCTGCGGAAATCATGGGGATCAACACTTTTGCTCACAAAATGAAGGTTTTCTTGCTCAGTGCGGCGTTGGGAGCGCTATCCGGGGCGCTATTGGCGTTCTCCACCAGTTATATTGAGCCAGAGATGTTCAATTGGAGTAAGTCGGTCGAGCTCATCATTATCGTGTTCTTTGGCGGATTAAACAGCCTGTCCGGCGCAGTTTTCGCAACGCTGTTCCTGTCGCTGCTGCCTGAGCTGTTGCGCTTCGGTTCAGAGTGGCGCATGGTCTTGTTTACGTTTATCATTATCGTGACCATTATCTTTAAGCCGACCGGACTGTTTGGCTACTATGAGATCCCTCTCAATCCGGTGACAATTGCGAAGAAGATCCGGTCTTATGTGAAGAAAATCCGTGTTGATCGGAGCGCAAAGCGGGGTGAACGCGATGCCAGGTGAGGCGTTGTTGGCCATTAATGACCTGAGGATTCAGTTTGGCGGATTGGTCGCCGTCAATGATTTCAGTATGGAACTGCGGGAAGGTCGTATTGCCGGAATAATCGGTCCGAACGGAGCTGGCAAAACAACCGTATTTAATGCGGTTACCGGAGTCTATAAACCGACCGCGGGTGAAATTCGGTTTCAGGCGGATCTCATCTCTGGTAAAGCTCCCTATGAGATTACCCGCAAAGGCATTGCGCGTACTTTTCAGAATATCCGGCTGTTCAAAGGGTTGAATGTCCTGTCCAATGTGATGGCCGCGGCTGGCTTTCGGGCACAATATGGATTTCTGGGCGGCTTGCTTGGCATGCCCGGCGTCTGGCGGCAAGAGCGCGGCATTGAAGCGGAAGCGCGTCTATGCCTCAATTTGGTGGATTTGCAGGATTATCAGTATCTAATGCCGGAAAACCTACCTTATGGTTTGCAGCGTAAACTGGAGATAGCCCGGGCCTTGGCGACTAAGCCCCGCCTGATTTTACTGGATGAACCGGCGGCCGGGCTGAATCCAAATGAAGTGAATGAGCTTATGGATTTGATTCGCAAGATCCACCATGAACTGGGGGTTACCGTATTATTAATCGAGCATCATATGGAAATGGTCATGGGGATTTGCGAAGAGTTATGGGTCTTGAATTTCGGGAAGATGATCGCGCATGGTACACCGGCTGAGATTCAATGTAACGAAGAAGTGTTGAAGGCTTATCTGGGCGATTAATGGCGATTGGGTACCGCACCAATGGGACAAAGGGGGCATGCCGCCATGTCATTTTTAGAGGTTGAGGCTGTGAGCGTATCGTACGGAAAGGTACGGGTACTGCATGATGTGACGTTTCAGGTGGAACAAGGTCAGATTGTGACGGTAATCGGGGCCAACGGTGCCGGTAAAACAACTTTGATTAATGCTGTTTCTGGCATTGTAAATCATAGCGGGGCCATCCGGTTTGATGGGCGCGCTTTGCCAAAGACGGCCGCCAAAACCGCAGCCGCTGGCATCATTCAGGTTCCGGAAGGGCGTCGCGTGTTCGCTAATCTGACGGTGGAAGAAAACCTGATTTTGGGCGGATTCGGCACGCCAGACAAAACCCAGCAAAAGGCGGATATTGAGCGCATGTATGAGCTTTATCCGGTCCTGGCGGAGCGCCGTCGGCAGGCGGCTGGCAGTCTGAGTGGCGGGGAACAGCAAATGCTGGCTATTTCAAGGGGATTGATGTCCCATCCCAAGCTGCTGATGCTGGATGAGCCGTCGCTGGGGCTGGCACCATTGATCGTCAAAGACGTCTTTGCCTTGATCAAACAGTTGAACGCCGATGGCGTGACTATTTTACTGGTGGAGCAAAACGCGAATAAAGCGCTGCAGATCGCAGACTTTGCTTATGTATTGGAAAATGGCCGGATTGTGGCGCGCGGCAAAGGCACTGAACTACTCGAAGATCCCCAGGTGAAAGAGGCTTATCTGGGTATCAAGAGCGATGCTTGCGGTGTGAGCTGAATGCTTGCGGCGTGAGCTTGCCAGGGGCAAGTGTTGTGGTGGGCGCGCGCTGGCAGGGAGGAGTTTTTGATATGAACAATGTGATCCGTCCGGAAAAAGAATGGACAGTGGAGCGGTTGCGGGTTCGGCAGTATCAGGGACGTCCAGAGCTGGGCGCAGGGGCTGCCAGTGATGTGGCTGCGCGTCTGCGTGCCCTCCAGCAGCGGCAGGAATATGTGCGGATGATTTTTGCAGCCGCCCCGTCTCAAAACGAGTTTTTGCAGGCTTTGGTGGCGGAGCCGGGCATCCGCTGGGATAAGGTAATTGCTTTTCACCTCGACGAGTATGTGGGGCTTCCGGAAGGCGCGCCTCAGACGTTCCGGCATTATTTGCAGGAGCACATCTTCAGCCAAGTGCCAGTGCCTTTCGCGCAGATTAATCTGATCAATGGGCATGTGCGCGCGGGCGGTGAGCAGGTTGTCGCGGGCGGTGCGTACGGCGCGCACGGCGCGCACGATGCGCACGATGCGCAGGCGGAGTGCTGGCGTTACGCCAGTTTGCTCGTGGACGAGCCGGCCGATATCGCCTGTCTGGGCATTGGGGAAAACGGACACCTGGCTTTTAATGACCCGCCGGTGGCGGATTTCCTGGATCCGGAGGTTGTCAAAATTGTCGAGTTGGAAAACAAATGCCGCCAGCAGCAGGTGCATGACGGGTGTTTTCCGACGCTTGATCAAGTGCCGACGCATGCTTTTACGATGACGATTCCGGCCTTAATGGCGGCCGATTATCTATTTTGTATGGTTCCCGGGGCCACGAAGACTGCGGCCATCAAGGCTACGCTCACGCAGCCGGTGTCGGTGGCTTGTCCGGCCACAATTTTACGTCGGCATATGCGGGCGGTCTTGTATATTGATCGCGAATCCGGGGCGGGGTGGTCACAATGACTTGGCGCGTTTTAGTCACGCCGCGGACTTTTGGTGCGACCGAAGGGCGGGCTGCTCAATTGTTGCAGGAAGCGGGCTGCGAGCTGATGAGGAACCCTTATGGGCGCTTGCTTACAGAAGATGAGATGATTGCCCTGATTCCGGAGGCGGATGGGATCATCATCGGTCTGGATCCACTCAATGAACGTGTGTTGGAGCGGGCCGTCCGACTGAAGGTCATTTCGAAATATGGAGTCGGGCTGGACAACATTGGCGTGGCGGCGGCGACGGCCAGGAAAATTCCGGTGGCCTTCACTCCCGGGACAAATAGCGCGTCCGTGGCGGAGTTGGCTTTTGGGCTGATGCTGGATGCGGCGAGGCACATTTCGGCCTCGGATCGCCAAATCAGGCAGGGACAGTGGGGCCGCTTCTCCGGTACGCAATTATGGGGCAAAACGTTGGGGCTGATCGGTACTGGGCAGATCGGGCAGCAATTGGCTTTGCGTGCGCGTGGATTTGAAATGCCCTTATTATGTTATGATGCGCGTCCCGATTATGATTGGGCGCAAAGGGTGGGTGCCAGCTATGTGGAGTTGCCGGAGCTTTTACGCCGTTCAGACTTTGTCAGTCTGCATATTCCGCTGAGTGAGGCAACGCACCACCTGATTGGCGCTGCGGAGCTGAGCCTGATGAAGCCGACCGCCATTATCATTAACACCTCCCGCGGGGGGATCATTGATGATGAAGCGCTGCGACAGGCGTTGAGCGAGCAGCAGCTGGGGGCGGCCGGTCTGGACGTGGTCGAGTGTGAACCGCCTCAGGAAACGCCGTTGGCACGTCTAGATAATGTGGTTTTGACATCCCATATTGGAGCGCACACGGTTGAGGCTTCAGCGGCGATGAGTCTTTTGGCGGCAGAAAATGTGGTGGCGGCACTGCAAGGTGCCCGGCCGAAGCATGTGGCGAACAAGGAGATCTATTGAATTTGGGCGGGAAGGTGTGCGCGGTCTGACAGAGGTCTGACAGATGAACAGTCCCTCTGTCTGGGGCATTGCGGAAGCGAGGTGTGGGAATGAATGCGAGCGGGAGCGGAAACGCGATCGGGCTGGAAGTAAGCACTTCCTCAGCCAAATGTATTCTCTGTTCTCCAACTGGCGCGGTGATCAGATCCGTGTCCATTCCTTTTGACACAAAAACTTCCAACACTGTTTCGCAGCACCCTGGCCGCATGATGGAAACTGCCATAGAAGCTTTGCGGCAGCTGGTGTGTAGTGGGGAGACGGGCAAGGTTGCTATTATCGGGTTGGGCGGAACTTGGCATAGCCTGTTGTTGCTCGACAGCAACAGGGAGGCGCTGTTTCCAATCAGCACCTGGGCAGATTTGAGTGCGTCCAGCGCCGCCGAGGCGATAAAACAGGATCAGCAGGTGGCACAACGCTATTATCACCAGACCGGATGTGTCGTGCATGGCATGTATCCGGCCTGGAAACTAAAGTGGATCGGTGAGCAGACGCCGGAAGTGTTTCGGAAGATCGCTTTGGTTTCGACGCAGGTGGGGCAATTGTTTGCGGGTCTGACCGGTACGCGGGCGATCTCGAAATGTATGGCGTCCGGCAGCGGCTTGCTTAATATTCATACGCTGGATTGGGATCCAGAAATCCTGGCGCTCCTCGGGATGAAACCGGAGCAACTGGAAGAATTGGTGGAAGCATTTCATACGGCACCGTTGTTACCGGCCATTGCACAAAAAGTTGGACTGCCGTCCGGAATACCGGTGACGGTGGGATGCGCCGATGGGGCGCTGAACCAGGTGGCGGTCAGCGGAGTGGCTCAGGGTGTAATGTCATTTTCGGTTGGCACCAGTGGAGCAATCCGGTTGGTGCAGAACGCGTCGCTCATTCCGGAAGAGCCTTCTACATGGTGCTATTATCTTTTTGATCAGAAGCGGTTGGCCGGGGCGGCCACGCAGGGGGCGGCCAATTGCCTGTCCTGGTTTTTCAAGACGATTGGTGGCGGGGACAGCGCGGGCACCGGACGCAGGGGCGAAAATGGCGCTGCGGCTGCCGATGGCAAACCCAACTACGCTGCTTTTGAGAAAGCGGCGGCTGCGATTAAGTGGGAAGAAGCGCCATATTTCCTGCCCTTTATCTATGGCGAACGCTGTCCGGGATGGAATGAATCCAGGCGGGGCGGATTTGTCGGGGTAGACGCTACTCATGATCAAGCGCATTTGTATTATGCAGTCCTGGAAGGCATTTTGTTTAATATGTATCAGTGTTATCTCAAGCTGGCAGAAGTGGGGGGCGTGCCTGCGGAGATCCGGGTTTCCGGGGGCATCCTGAATTCGCCGTTTTGGCTGCAAATGGCCGCCGACATCTTCGGGAAGCCCATGCTGACTTCCGGGTTTGCCAATGACTCTACGGTTGGTGCCGCGATTGTGGCGCTGAAGGCGGCGGGAATAATCGAAAGGATCGAGGATTGTCTGCCGGAAATCAGACATACCTATCAGCCGCGCGCCGAATATCACCGGCGTTATCAAGCAAGGTTTGCGCATTATCTGGGTTATTATGCGAGTACGGCGGCAAGTACGGTGTAAGTGCAGCGGAATGATAGAAAGAGGGGTCCGTGATGGATAAAGAAAAGTGTTTGCGGACGATTGAGGAAACCGGCGTCGTGGCAGTTATCAGAGTCAATAATGCCGATGAGTTAATGGATACCACGGTGGCGCTTAGTGAGGGCGGAGTCAAGGCGCTGGAAATTACGATGACTTCTCCGGGGGCATTGGATACCATTGCGCAGGCCAGTGCCAGGTTTGGGGAAAGTGCCATCATTGGAGTCGGGAGCGTGCTCGATGCTGAAACTGCGCGCATGGCGATTATTGCCGGGGCGAAGTTCGTGGTCAGTCCGGTGCTGAAAGATGAGATCGTGCGCATGTGTAAGAGATACAATATCGCCTGCATTCCCGGGGCGTATACTCCAACCGAGATTTTGGCGGCTTGGGAAGCGGGCGGCGATGTTGTCAAAGTCTTTCCTGCGACGAAGCTGGGGCCGTCCTACTTTAAGGACATTCATGGGCCATTGCCACATATTAAGCTCACACCTACCGGCGGGGTTGATTTGGCCACAGCTGGCGAGTTCATCAAGGCTGGGGCATGCTTTGTCGGAGTCGGGGGCGCCCTGGTCGATAAGAAACTAATCGCCGCTAAAAACTGGCCCGAGTTGAGTGCGCGTGCGGCGCAGTTTATTGCGGCAGTGCGGGAAGCTCGCCGGGGGTAGGGCGAGGCGAATGGGAGGGCGTGATCTACGATGAAGGCCGATTCTATGGGAAATGCCGATTCCGGGGCGGTGAAGGCCAATTCCGCGGCGAAAGCCGATTTTGGAATGATTGGACTAGGCGTGATGGGGCAAAATCTAGTGCTGAATTTGGTGGATCACGGCATTACAGTGGTGGCTTTTGACCCTTGGCCGGAGGCGCGCGAGCGGTTTTTTGGCGGGGTTGTGGCGCGTGAGCAGACGCGGGCGCAAAGGGAAGGGCAGGCGCATGAGCAGACGCAAGAGCAAGGGCAAGGGCAAGGGCAATGGCAGAAAGAGGCTCGGGGCTGCGCAGCCATCCTGCGCGCTAACAGTATCAATGAGTTGGTTAGCTCATTACAGCGTCCGCGCCGGATTATGCTGATGGTCAAGGCCGGGGCACCGGTGGATGCGCTTTTGGAACAGTTGACCCGGGTTCTTGAATCCGGGGATATTATTATTGATGGCGGTAAC
>DHDG01000008.1:59992-60649 GCA_002399265.1 Firmicutes bacterium UBA4882
ATATTATTATTGATGGCGGTAACTCACATTTTCGTGATACGCAGCGACGCGCCGAAATGTTGACGGCCAAGGGGCTGCATTATTTGGGCGTCGGCGTTTCCGGAGGAGAGGCAGGCGCGCGTTATGGACCCAGCTTGATGGCAGGCGGGCATTCTGACGCTTGGCGGGCTGTGGAGCCGATACTGAACGCGATCGCGGCCAGAGCTGAGGAAGCAGATGGCGGGAAACCTTGCTGTGGCTTGCTTGGGCCAGATGGGGCTGGTCATTTTGTTAAGATGGTTCATAACGGAATCGAATATGCTGATATGGAGTTAATCGCCGAGGCTTATGCAGTGATGCGGGTGGCTCCGGGGATGGGGCCCGAGGAGTTGAGCCGGGTCTTTTACGAATGGAACCAGGGCGACCTGAATTCTTATTTGATCGGGATTACTGCGGAAATCCTGGACAAGCAGGATCATGATACTGGTCGGCCGATGGTAGATGTGGTTCTGGATCAGGCTGGTCAAAAGGGTACCGGCCTGTGGACTGTGCAGGAGGCACTTGCATTGGGAGTGGCAGTGCCGACAATCGCGGCAGCCGTTTTTGCCCGCAATATTTCGTCTGACCGGGCTGCCCGAATAGCGACGGCGGCGCGGTTTGGAGCTGAAGCTGGTGCCA
>DHDG01000008.1:60842-65405 GCA_002399265.1 Firmicutes bacterium UBA4882
GCCGGGGTTGGGGCAGGGGCAGGGGCAGGGGTTGGGGCGGAGATTGGGGCGGAGGCAGGAACAGGATCCGCCGCGATTGCGGTTAACGAAATTCGTGAAGCGCTGTTTGCCTCCAAAATATGCGCCTATGCGCAAGGTTTGGCCATGATCAGGAAAGCCGCTGCGGAATATCGGTGGGACACGCCTTTGGGCGAGGTGGCCATGGTGTGGCAGGGTGGATGCATCATACGGGCGCATTTCCTGAACTTGATCAAAGAAGCTTATGATCGGCGTCCGGATTTGGAAAATCTTATTCTAGATCCTTATTTTGCGGCCGCCATAGATGAGGCACAGCAGAGTTGGCGCAAAGTAATTGCTGGCGCGGAGCTAGCTGGTATTCCAGTGCCGGCCTTCAGTTCGGCTTTAGCGTATTTTGATTCATATCGGTGCGCACATGGGCCGGCGAATTTATTGCAGGCTCAGCGCGATTATTTTGGTGCGCATACTTACGAACGCGTTGATCGGCCGGGCGTGTTCCACACGGATTGGCATGTAACTGGAAAAACGGTGCAGAGTAGCCGGGTGGATGAAAAATGGGGGGAATTGAAATGGGCAAGCAGAGCATGTTTGATATCAGCGGAAAAACAGCCGTAATTACGGGCGGTGGCGGGATATTATGCAGTGAAATGGCCAGGGCGCTGGCGCGTGAAGGCGTGCGGGTGGCCATTCTGGATTTGAATGAGGCGGCCGCCCGCAAAGTGGCGGACGGGATTCGTCAGGAAGGCGGACAGGCGGAAGCCGTTCCAGTGAACGTGTTGGAGCGCCGGTCTGTGGAAGCGGCTCGCGAGGCTGTGATGGGCATGTTTGGCCGCGTTGATATCTTGATCAATGGGGCCGGTGGCAATAAGAAAGAAGCTACGGCTGAAAAAGACTTCCTGTTTTTTGATATCCCGCCGGAGGCGCTGAAGTTTGTCTTTGACCTGAATCTGCTCGGGACGATTCTGCCGTCGCAGGTGTTTGGAGAAGTGCAGGCCAAGCAGGGAACGGGAAACATCATCAACATTTCGTCGATGGCGGCGATGCGGCCGCTCACCAAGACGGTGGCCTACTCCGCGGCCAAAGCGGCCATCAGCAATTTTACGCAGTGGCTGGCGGTGTACTTGGGGCAGAATTACTCGCCCAATATCCGCGTGAATGCGATTGCCCCGGGCTTCTTTATCACAGAGCAGAACCGCTTTTTGTTGACAGAGCAGGAAACAGGCAATCTGACACCACGGGGCGTTTCGGTTATTGAGCATACTCCGATGAGGCGTTTCGGTGTACCGCAGGATTTGATCGGCACTATAATATGGCTGATTTCCGACGCCGCCGCTTTTGTGAATGGAATTGTTGTCCCGGTGGACGGTGGGTTCTCGGCTTTCTGGGGTGTGTGACCAATGGTAGTGGCAATGAAGATGGCAAAGGCAAAGGCGTCGGCACCATCGGCGACCGCAGCAACGGCCACTGGAACGGGAAAGACGCTGAGGATCGAGGCTGAAACAATTGAGGTGGCGCAGATTAAGGCCGGACTGGCAGAATGGCTTACGGGGCTGGGGTACCGGCCACGCAAAGTCTTGCTGCTGCCGCCGGACATTACGCGCAGCCATTCCGGAGCGGGCTTGATTGTGCAGTTGCTGTGGCAAATGCTTACCCCGAAGGGCAGTGAGATTCAGATTATGCCGGCGCTGGGTACACATGTGCCTATGACGCGTGCCGAACAGGTGCGGATGTATGGTGCCGAGATCCCTGAGAGTGCCTTTTTGGCGCATGATTGGAGAAATGATACCTGCCGGATCGGCGAAATACCGAGCGCATTTGTCAGCGGGGTCTCTGGCGGACGAGTGGATTTTCCGATCCCGATTGAAGTTAATAAAAGATTGATAAGCGGGCAATACGATCTAATCGTCTCTATTGGTCAGGTTGTGCCCCACGAGGTGGTCGGCATGGCCAACTATTCCAAAAACATCTTTGTCGGCTGCGGTGGCAAGGAGATTATTGATAAGAGCCACTTTTTAGGGGCGGTTTATGGTCTGGAGCGTCTGATGGGCCGGGATCATTCTCCGGTCAGGAAGGTGTTTGATTATGGCGAGGAGCAATTTTCGAGCGATATCCCGCTGCAGTATATCTTGACAGTCGTGGCCACCGGGCAGGGTGCGCCGGCAAGCACGCCTGCGGCAGCGGGTGCGGGTGTGGATGCGGGTGTGGATGCGGATGTGGATGCGGCGGCAGTTGCGACTGCGCCGCGTATCTGCGGTCTGTATGCCGGGAGAGAGCGGCAGTTGTTTGAAGCGGCGGTGCGGTTGAGTCAGGCCAGGAACCTCTGTTTGCTGGATGCGCCCCTCAAGAAAGTTGTAGTTTACCTCGATCCGGAAGAGTTTAAAAGTACCTGGCTCGGTAATAAGGCGATCTATCGCACCAGGATGGCCATTGCTGACGGTGGCGAACTGCTGATTATCGCACCGGGATTGAAACATTTCGGCGAAGATGATTTGATCGACGCCCTGATTCGGAAATATGGCTACGCCGGGACGGACAAGGTTCTGGAATGGGTTGAAACTGAAGATGATCTGCGTAACTGCCTGTCAGCGGCGGCGCATTTGATTCATGGCTCGTCGGAAGGACGGTTTAAGATTACCTACGCGCCAGGGCATGTTAGTGCTGCTGAGATCGAACAGGTTCATTTCAACTATGCGCCGCTGGACGACATGCTGCGGCGTTACGATCCGCAGCAACTGCGGGACGGATTCAACACCATGCCGGATGGCGAACAGATCTTCTATGTGAGCAACCCCGCCCTGGGGTTATGGGCACTGCGCGACAACTTCTGAGCCGGATGATCGATCCGCCGGGCGATCCATTAGGGACGATCCATTGGGGGCAGATTTATTTGGATCAAAATGAGCCAATTGGGGGCTGTCCCCAATCGGCTCATTTTGATCCGTTTTGGGACAGACTTATTTTTTATGCGCATTATTTGGCTTTCAAGAGGGTTTTGGAAACGACCGACGAAAAATAATTACACATCACTCATCGCCCCTAAAGGGAGGTACCGCTTGAACAGCCTGAAATTTTTCCACTTCGGTATGCAATGTCCCTATAATCAACGCCTCATTGAATTACTTAATGAGGTCTGTCCCACAACAGATTTCACTCTTCAGATTTTCGACATCGCGGAAAATCCACAGCTATGCCGGACATACCAAATTTATGGACCCAATCTTCTGATCGTTGATGATCATTATCGCTGGAACGGGCCATTTAGCCGCGATGTATTGGTGGCTTTGCTCAGGGATGAGAAGCCGGTCAGATCTGCGTATCATATTCAAATTGGTGCCACCGAATTCAAGGGCCACCTTCTCGAACTCAACGACAGTAGCGTTGCCTATACCAGCTATGCCTGTTTCATGAAAGACGACCATGCGCTCTGTCAGGCCAAGGCGGAGTGGGTGCGGCAGATCTTGCAGAAAACAGGCCTGCAGCATATGGGCTATCTAAACATGGACGGCGAGCGCTGCGTGGGCGGGGCCGAGTTTTTGCCTGCGGAGCTGGTCCCATATCCAATTCCGGGTTTGCGGCAAAATGATGCTTTTATTACCTGTTCGTTTCTGACTCATGAAGATCATGATTACAAATCATTCCCGTTGCGCACACTGCTCGCGTTTCTAAAAAGTAGCGGGTTTGGTCGGGCGCTAATGGTAGCCTCCACCGAGGTGTTGTTTCCCAATGGGACGGTGGCCTGGTACTGCGAGCGAGGTTTCTCGGATTTGGGACATCTGGCTTATGAAGAAACGGAACATGCCGACATGCACTTGCTGGAATATGTTTTTTAAGAGGTGGAATCATGCCTGTTTATTGTATCTCGGCCTCGAACATTAGACACGCCGGTGCGAACAGTACTTCATTAAGGATATGCCATTTGGTAAAAGAGATTATGGCGGAAAGTGCTCCGCAGATAATAACAGAAGTGTTGCCGCTAGTTGATTATGAGCTGAAACCTTGTATCGGGTGTGGCAAGTGTTATGGCAAGGGCCGGTGCATTGATGACGCAACTTTTAATAAGATTTATGCCCGGCTTTCAGCAGCAGAAGCATTGTTCGTTGTATCTGCACATTATGCGCCGATCCCATCCAAACTTGCCATGTTGCTCGAAAAAATGGAGCAGCTTGCCTTTCTGCCGAGGTTTAACAATGAGGAAAACAAATCTCTGCTTTATCAGCGGCCTGTGGGCATTATCGCACATGGTGGGGGTACCGAGGAAATCATCAAAGGTTATACGGGAGTTGTTATCAACACCATCGCAAATGCACTCTCCTGGCCAATCGAAATGAATATAATCGGAGCTGGCGAGGAATGGCCGCGGGGTATTGCTATTCCGGTCATGACAGTTAAGAAGGACAGTAATTCAGTGTTTCCGGTTCAGGAATACGACTGGTTGGATATAAAGGAAAGAATCCGGCCTTTAGTCAGTAACGTAATGATGGAACTAAGCTAAAACCTCAACCGTAAGAGGTTTTAAGACTATGCCGGAGATAAAGATAAAGTGCG
>DHDG01000008.1:65527-74513 GCA_002399265.1 Firmicutes bacterium UBA4882
CGCTTAAAATGGAAGGTGCCCGCTTGTGGGCACCTTCTGTGATGGTGCTGTGCCGCGTGCCATGCCGGCCCCAGCCATATTGGAGAATAGTGAGAGGATGCAGCCCTCTCCAGGCAACGTCTTCACTAGAGCCCCAGCTGGCTCGGGCTTAGGCCCAGATAGTGAGGGAAGGGGCCGCCACCCGGCCATTTTTCGAGGAAGCGGCTGCGGTTGGCGTGGAAAAGGGCGACGCGATTGGGGATTTGGCTGCAAGTGACGCCTTCGTAATGATAGTATACGCTGCGGCGGGTCAGTCCGAAATGCAGACCGACAGTCAGCAGGCGGTTATATAAATCCCAGTCCTCAAAATAGGCTGGTGCAAAACGCTGATCGAAGAAGTATCCGCCGATCGTGTTCAGAATGCCGCGTCGGAAAACAAAAGGTGCTCCTGACGATAACAGCACCGGATCGTCCGCTACGATATGATTGGCGGCTAGGGCGGTAAATTCGGTGACTACATTGCCCCCCTGATCATGGTTGAGCAGGACTTTGAGGGGCCAAGGTCCGACAACGCCCACTAGGGCATCGGTCGCGGCAATCTTCACCAGTGGACCCAGCCAATTTGGACCGTAGAGCATGTCATTGTTGCACCAAACGATGATATCACCTGAGGCGGCAGCAACGCCCAAATTACTTGCTTCTGCGCAGCTGGTGCGCTGCGGGTTGTGCAGCACGCGTGCGCCGGTGATCTTTGGGTATTGGCCGGCGTTAATATTGGTGGCCAGGCATTCCAGTGACACAGCGGTGGCGTCAGTTGAGCCATCATCCACCAGCACTAATTCAAATGGGATGTCGGTATTGTGAATCAGACTGGTCAGACTGAGCATCGTGATAGTAATGGCGTTGTGACAGGGCACGACCACAGATACCTTGGCCGGAAACTGATCCGGAACTGGCTTTAAAGCATATGGCTGCTGCATCATCATGGCGTTCTCCCCTCCCAGGGCGGATCAAATTTTTCCGGAACTTTTAGAACCGTCCCCAAAGTTCCAGGGTTCGGTGTCAGGATCGTCTGGGTTGAATTTTTCGTCGGTGAGTGCCAGAAAGATTAGTGCGTCATCGTTTGCGTCTCCGCCGCCTGCATCAGCATCGCCTTCCGGTACTACTCTGTGAAAAACGCCAGGCAAAACGATGATCCTCTCCGGGCGGGTGCCGTCCAGCGGCACTGTCACTGCTTGCGGATCCTCTTGCGGTTCACATTGCGCATCGACCCAGCAGACTAACTGTCCGCGTCCGTTAATCGCCACAAAGGTTTCGATTTTTCGATGGTGGCGGTGGTTGCCGCGTATATGCCCAGGGCGGGCCACGACGCAGTAAATCTGCCCAAACCCCCTCCCCATAAGCACCCCGGGGTCGAAGATCTCGTAAAGAATCCCACGCACGTCCTCGTGGACCGCAAGTTCTTCGCGGATCACTAATTCCATAGCCATGCTTCCGTGATACCTCCGTTATCCCATTACTAGACGGCGAATAAGTAGCCGTTATTACGCAAATCCAGCCAGCGTTGCACAGCCTGCCGGTAATCACCAAAGCCGCGCCCCAATGCCGCCTGCAACCGGTATGAACAGAGCGAAGTGTCAAAGGGACGTTCAGCTCGGCCCAGTCCCGGCTGGCTCTGGAAGGCTGCCCCCTTTACCAGATCAACCGCTGCGCTTGCGGTAGCCGCGGCCGCGGTGGCCGCGCCTTCAGCCGCACCGCCCTGAGCCCCTCCGCCCACACATTTTGCCAAATAACGCAACAGTTGCCAGTTGGATACGCGCTGTTCTGAACCGGCGTGCCATAAACCTGTCAGACCCAGACGGGCAATTTCCATCAGCACTTGCGCCAAATTATTGACTAACAGCGGCGTTGAAAAGCGGTTGGTCCAGGCAGTTACAGTATTCCATGATTCCAAACTGGCCAGAGATTGTTCCATAAAGCAGCGGCGTACTGTTCTACCACCGCCACCCGGACTCCACCCAAAAAAACTGGTACGCACAATGGTCCAAGGAATGGGGCTGCCCATGATCAGGCGCTCGCCGTCCAGTTTTGTGCGCCCATAAACATTGACCGGGGATGGGGCATCTGCTTCGGTATAATGACCGCGCAGACCGCTGAAGACGTAGTCGGTCGAGATATAGATTAAATGACGGGTTGCGGGGGGACAAGCCTGCATTAAATTGGATGTTCCCTGCACGTTCACAGCCCAAGCCGCCGCCGGATCGTTTTCGCAGGCGTCCACACTGGTCATTGCGGCAGCATGCACCACTACTTCCGGACGGACCTCGCCGAGCAGACGCCGCAAACCTTCCGCGTCAAGGAGATCACAGGCAGCCGGAACCACCCTGGGCAGCTCCGGCCGGTTATTCAGGAAAAGACCATAGATTTCGTCAGTTTTTGACCATTCAATTGCCAGATTGGAACCGAGCAAACCGCTGGCACCGGTAATTAGGATTCTGGTCATTCATTCATCCGCTCCCGCAGCCAGATCCGCGTGCGTTCAATTCCTTCGGTTAAGCTGACTTGCGGCTGCCAGCCCAGAAAGGCTCGCGCTTTGGCAGAATCACACAAGAGTCGCTTAATCTCGCTTTGAGGATGAATGTGCGCCACATTTTCCACTGCCACGGCATTTCCGGCGATGATGCACGCCAGGTCGATAATGCGGATTTCTATTCCGGATCCACCGACCAATAAGCTGAATGGGGCGCGGTCCGATGATGCGTCGCCGCCACCAATGCGCGCACCGGCATGTGCGCTCGCCGGCGACAGTCCCGCCCGGACAATGAAATCAGCGCAATCTTCAACGTATAAAAAGTCGCGGGTCTGCAGGCCATCCCCATAGACCAGCAGGTTTTGATGGTGCATGACGCGATCCAGGAAAATCGCAATCACGCCGCCCTCTCCATCAATACGCTGAAACGGCCCATAGGTGTTAAAAGGCCGCAGGATTGTCGCTGGTAGGCCGTAAGTCCTGGCGTACGATTCCACTAAGTGTTCAGCAGCCAGTTTGGCACCGGCGTATGGGGAGGCTGGTTTTACCGGATGCGCTTCACTAATGCCAATACCGGCTCCCACCACTTCATCCATTGGCGCAAACACCATGCAGGTGCTGACCATCACGAAGTGCGGCCGCATCGGGCGCACCGCCTCCAGCAACCGGAACGTGCCCAGCACATCCGTGTTAAAGGTATCACGCGGCTGATCAATGCTATGCTGGACATTGATACGCGCCGCCAGATGGAAGACGATATCCGGCTTCAAAAGCAAGGCACGGCGCAATATCTTATCAGACAGTAAGTCGCCGCACACAATATTTAGAGCGGGATTATGCCGGTATTCATACAGATTTTTCGGGGAACCGCTTGAGAAGTTATCAAGCACAGTCACCTGACATCCCATACTGAGAAGTTTGCCGACAACCCAGCGTCCGATAAAGCCGCCGCCTCCAGTTACCAGTACGTTCATGACCAAACCCTCCTGTACCAGTCGATCGTTTTCTGCAGTCCCCTCACCAAATCATATTCCGGAGACCATCCCAGTGTTGCTTTTGCCCGGCTAATATCAGCAGACAGCGCCTGTAAGTCCCCTGGGCGCCCGGGTTTAAAGATAATGTCCGGTTTCGCGCCAGTCAGGCCGCTTGCGCCGCTCGCATCGCCAGTCAGGCCGCCTGCGCCGCCCGCCAAGCTCCTAATAATCTCGGCCAGCTCCGCAATAGGGGTTTCTTTTCCGGTCCCGATGTTGAAGACGCTACCCGACAATTCCTTGCCGCGCAGCAAAATTGCCAAGTAGGCCTTGACCGCATCGCCAACGTACAGGAAGTCGCGCGTTTGCTTGCCATCCTCGTGTACAACCAGGGTTTCACCGCGCAAGGTGCACTCAATAAAGGCGGGGATCACCGCCGAATAACCCCAGACATTTTGATTCTCGCCAAAGGTATTGAAATTGCGCACTACAACAACCGGGTATTTATACCACTCATACAGCACGCGGCAGTGCTTTTCCGCCGCCAGCTTGCTGACAGCATAAAAACTGCGCGGATACATCGGATGGTCTTCATCCATAGGCGTGTAAAGCGGGTTGCCGTAGACCTCCGGGGAAGAAGCCACGACCAGCAGCGGTTTACTCTTCGTGGCCAGCAGCGTTCTGGCGAGTTCAAAAGAACCGCGCTCATTGTTCTGGAAGTATTTTTCCGGGTCTTCCATGGACTCATCAATCGATACATACGCCGCCAAATGGACAATGGCGTCTACGCCGGCGGCGTCAATCATCTCTGGAGTCAAAGAGCGGTAATCAAGCCGGAGCATCAGGAATTTTGTCTTCAGAGCCGGGTTCGGCAAAAAGGGGTTCCTGGTCAGAAACTGACGTGAAAAGTTGTCGATGCCCGTAACCTTTGTGACTTCCGGGCAGGAAACCAAAAGGTCCACCAAGTGTACACCGTATAGGCCGGCGGCACCGGTAACCATCACATGCAAAGTAATCACTCCAACTTATTCTTCTCTCCAAGTTATGGATCGAGCGCAGCAGAAGTGTTATGATAACGGCCTACCGGGACTTGATCCTGCCGGAATTTTGCGCGAATAGATGGCAACCGGCGAGTTCCTTTCGTAGGATGAATAGTCTTAAGATGAATCAAAGAAAGCAAGAGAAGAGTAGAGCAAAGTAGAGAAAAAGAGAGAACTGGGGGGACAGTGCGGATATGCAGCCGGCTAGTATCGTAGTTCTCAATTGGAATGGCGTCCATTTGCTCAGACAAAATATGCCAGCTTTGATCGATGCAGTCGCGGCTGCCGGCGGGCACCACGAGCTCATCATGGTGGATAATGGCAGCACGGATGGCAGCAACGAATTTATGCGCCAGAACTATCCAGGTGCGAAAATCTTGCCGCTGCCAGCGAATATGGGTTTAGTGCGCGGCTATAACCTGGGATCGTGCTTTGCGTCGCACAATATTGTCGTGCATCTCAACAACAGTGTCCACGTCAACCGCGACTTTTTGCGTTTTATACTGCCGCACTTCAACCATCGCCAGGTGTTTGCGGTCCATCCTAAACTCGTGGCGCTGGATGGCACGATCGAAGCCGAGTTGTCCTTCGCCTCGTTTGCGGAAAAAATGATTTATCCCAGACAGCCCCACGCTTTCCAGCCGGATGCCGAAAACTATCTGGCACCGTGCTATTCCATGTATGCCCCGGGTGGCTGTTCCGCTTATGATCGCAACAAGTTTTGGCTGATGCGCGGCAACGACGAGATCTATTCCCCCTTCCACTGGGAGGAATCGGACCTGTCTTACCGGGCTTGGAAACGCGGCTGGGAAGTAATCTTTGAACCGCGCAGCATAGGGCACCACAACGTCCATGCCACAATTGGTAAACTTGATCAGCTGGAAAGCATGCAGTTATATTTTCGCAACTGGCTGATCTTCAATTGGATCAACTTGACGGATCGTGATCTGCTGGCAGAACACTTCGCCAATCTCGGCAAGTTTGTGCACCTCGAACCCATGCGACGCCGGGCCTTCAGTCAGGCGCTGCCCTACATGACCAACATTCTGAGCCGGCGGCGCTGGGAGCGCCCGAACCTAATGCTGACGGACCGCGCCGTGTTCGCAAAGTTGGCGGATTATGGGCGGCCCGTGCCAAACGGAACTTTCGTCGAATATCAGGGGCGGGTTTACCGGGTTGAGTGCGGACGCCTGCGCCATGTACCGGGCGAGGCGATCCTGGCAGCTTACGCCGCCACAAGGTCTTTTCAGTCCATTACCAAAACCACTTTTGATCAATTTCCGCTGGGCGAGCCGCTCGCATGGCCGGAGGGGTCCTCAGCCCGCGACCAATCTGGCGTCGTCTATAAAGTAGATCATGGCCTGGCACGGGCGATCGACACAGTCGAGTCCGCCCATATGGTCGGCGTTAATCCAGCAAGCCTGCCGGTGGCGCATCCATCGGAAATCAAGATGCTGATCGGCGGCAAGCCGCTTAACTTGGGATTTGCCGCCGGGATGGTTGAAGCCTCGCCGGAGCATTTTGAAGCCATCCGCAAACTTCTGGAATCAGAATCATGAGTATGTTTAAGCGTTACATAGTTTAGTCAGAGGAGAAGGGGCTGGGCATATGGGTAAATATAAGGCGACCATCATTATCTTGAATTGGAATGGACAGCACTTGCTCCGCAGGTGCCTGCCGTCCGTGATCCAGGCGGTCAACTATGATGGCGGCGGGCATGAAATTCTGGTCATCGATAATGGCAGTACGGACGGGAGCGCGCAGTTTGTCCTGAGCAACTATCCCGGGGTGGCAGTGCTGCCGCTGCCTGAAAATAGAGGGTTTGTCGGTGGCTATAACGCTGGATTGGCCATTGCCCGACAGCACTTAGTCGTGCTGTTGAACAACAGCACCTGGGTCAGGGCCGACTTTTTCACGAATTTGCTGACCCACTTCGAGAATCCGGATGTCTTCGGGGTCTCGCCCAAAATCCTGACGCCCACCGGGTTGATCGAAGTGGAGTACTTGCACGCTACTTGGGACGGCCGCGGAATTATCGGTCAAAAACAGCCCGGGTTCAATGAGCCGGACCGGGGACGCGTCGGTGGACCGTGCTATACCTTTTACGCGCCCGGCGGTTGTTCCGCCTTTAACCGTGCTAAGCTAATGGCCCTGGGATGGTTCCACCCGATCTATGCGCCATTTCATTGGGAAGAGGTGGATATTTCCTACCGCGCCTGGAAACGCGGCTGGAAGGTGATGTATGAGCCGCGGGCAGTGGCCTGGCATGAGGCAGGCAGCACCTTTTCCAAACACGTGCCGGCCGAGCAGAACAAGCTGATTTGGCACCGCAACCGGCTACTGTTCCTCTGGTCCAACCTGAGCGATCCGGAAATGGTCCGACAGCATCACTCCTACCTGCCAGTCTGGGCGACGCTCGATCCGCTGCATAGCCAGTCATTGCAGGCTGCCAGGGCGTTTATGGTCCAGGCGGATCAAAAACGAACTAATGATCAGCCGCATTGGCAATTGTCTGATAAAGAAGTCTTCAACCTGATAGGGGCGTGCTGCTCGGGAGTGCGTCCGAACGGCTCGTTAGTGAAAGGCACTGGCTCGGATGTTTACTTGTTGGAAGGAGCTGGCAAGAGACATGTGCCCAGCCGGGCGGTATTGGATTCCTTTAGCAATTGGCTGCATGTCATTCCCATCGGTGATCAGGAGCTGGCCGCCTACCCGCTTATGCCAGCGGTGGATTTTCGAGAAGGCTGTTTGCTGGCAAGCCCCGACCGGACAGCCTACATCGTCAGCAGGGGGCGCAAGCATCCGGTCGCCAGCCTGCAGCGGCTGGCCGAGCTGGGGCGCAGTGTAGAGGAGATTATTCCGGTGTCATGGGAAGACCTGCGTCGCCTAAAAGAAGGAGGGCCGGCTTAAGCAGGAAAAAAGGCGGCGTTGGTGAAAACATAAACTAATAAATCACTTATTTGAGGTGCTCCATGACAGCGAATGATAATAACCCCACATATGCTGGGGGTCAAAAAACCGCAAGATCCAACCGCAAACGCCGCACAGTGGCCGTCAACCTTTGGAAGCCACTTGCTTATTTGTTGATGTTCGTTTTCAGCCCGTTTCTCTTGATCAGCGATTGCTTCCGCAAGAAAAAGCGCGTCAACAACGAAGTGGTGTTTGCCTTTTCCCTGATGCTGACCTTAGCCATGCTGTTTACCGCGACGTGTATCTGGGTGTCGCAAAGCCAGAATAAAAAGGCGTTTGCGCTCATCGGCAATTTCGCGGCCACGCAAGAGCAATTGGGGGAAAACTTAGCGTTCAGTCAGGATATTTCTTACTATGCGCTGAAATATAACATTGATCCACTGCTGGTCTATGCATTAATCGATCAGGAGAGCAAATTTGACCGTTTCGCCGTTTCGGATCAGAATGCCAAAGGATTAATGCAGCTTACGCCGTCAACTTGGCAGGAGATGAACCCAAATGGCGTTTGCGACGCCACCCACGATCGTTACCAATGTCATGAGACGGAGTGCGTTTTTTGCCCGGGTGCTAATATTGCGGCCGGAACGAGGTATCTTAGCCAATTGGTGGAACGTTTCGACGGCGAGGTTGGTTTCGCGCTGGAGGCCTATAACGCAGGCAGTGCCACAGTTGACACTTCCCGTGATGAACACATTTATCCGGAAACACGCAGCTTTACGCGCAACATTGCGCAGAAACTGAAAACCTTACGTCAAAACCGGGTTCTGGATCTGATCAATTTGGCGGTTGATGCTCGGCAAGCTTTGAAATGGGCGGGCGGAGTCACTTTGGCGCTTTGGTCTATCCTGTTGGCGTGGCTTATTAAGAAGCTGTAGGGTAGGGTGTAAAGACGCGATGATAATACGAGACGAGGCTGCTCCCTTTGATTGAGGGGCAGTCTCTTTTTTATATGGATGGAGCGGTTCGCGGCAAGCACGCTTGCCATCATGAAGCGCCTCTTCCCAGCATAGATTGTATTGTTGGAGTATGGGGGTCAGTATTGTTCCAGTATGGGGGTGTGCGCGGATGGAACCGGTGGAGATGCAGTTTAGCGCCTTTACGGTCGTTTTTATCGCCGGCATGGCACTCGGCTTATTGCATGATCTGTACCGCTTGTTTCGTAAAGGCCTCCGGCTGACGGGTAAGCTTGACTGGCTATTTGACGCCCTCTTTTGGCTGATCGCCACCCCGTCGCTATTGTTCCTGATCTTTTTTAGCAACTGGGGTGAAATGCGGATCTATGTCCTGTTGGCGATCGCGCTGGGTGTCTTATTCTATTTCAAAGTGCTCAGTGACACAATGCGCGGCCTCCTACGCCTGATTTTCCGTGGCGTGGCAGGAATCATCAGGGGCATTTTCCGGCTGCTGAGAGCAATATTGGTGACGCCGGTGCTATGGTTCTGGGACAGCAGTGCCGGGGCCTTTGACCGTCTGCGCGAGCGCCGGGAACGGCATGG
>DHDG01000008.1:74685-126025 GCA_002399265.1 Firmicutes bacterium UBA4882
GCCGGGAACGGCATGGGCGCCGCCTTTCCAAGACCGCCGACTCTTCATCATCGCTCAGAAACTGATCAAAAAAAGAATGGAAAAAAGCTCGTCCTATACTTGAATAATCCCAAAGATGGTATTATAATCAACAGCTGGCCACGTCGGGAGAGGTTACCGCGACAGAGCTTGAATTCGATCAGTTTCTGGCGGAGCTGCGGGGACTTCTCCTTAAGTATAACCTGGAAGTCGCCGACGGGAGAAAAGTCAGAGACATTACCGTAATATCGGCACCGGCAGAAAAGGAGTGAGTCAGACGACTCAGAGCGAAATGAAAAGAGGCAAAAGGATCATGGTAGTTTTAGCAATTATCTTGGGGACTATTATTTTTCTTAATTTAGCCGGGTTTGCCGTCAATAAAACTTTATTTGCCCACGAGCTCAACTCCGTTACTCCTTATGGAAAGATTGTTGATGTGAATGGACAAAAAATGCATGTCTATGCGATAGGCAATGGCAGCGGCAGTGGCGACGGCAGCGACAATGGTATTGGCCGACAGACCATTGTCTTGTTGCCTGGCTTCGGAGTTGCCTTGCCCAGTGCGGACTTCGGTCCACTGATGCGGGAGCTTTCCCGAGAATATACCGTTGTCTGTGTGGAGTATTTCGGCATTGGCTTCAGCGGCCAGATGAAAACAGCGCGCACCAATGCAAACATTGTCGAAGAGACCAGAACAGCCTTATCCCTGGCAGGGTTTAAGGCACCATATGTTTTGATGCCGCATTCTTTATCCGGCATTTACAGTGAATATTATGCTGCCAAATATCCTGAAGAAGTGTCCGCTATTATTATGTTGGATACTACCTCTACGGCCAGGCAGGAAGGTAAAAACCCGCCGAGATTGGTATATGGAATTGCCAAGCTGCAGCAAGAATGCGGTTTGACACGCCTGACATATCGCTTGATGCCTCCCGCCCAGAAAGAAGAAAATGGCTACACAGTTAAGGAAATTGGTGACTACAGGCTGTTTGCCTATCATGTGCTTAACGATACCATGATTGATCAGTCGCTGCGCACGCTTGACAGCATCAACGAGGTAAGCGCGATGCCTTTTCCACAAGGAATTCCGGTCTTGAAGCTGATCTCCTCGCAGTCTCTGGAAAAGGTGGGTGCGGATTATCAGGAGAAACACCTTGCCAGATTGGGGTCGGCTGTTCAATCGCAGACTGTTGAAGGGTCCCATTTTATTTACCAGACTGGCGCGGCCGAGATTTTTGATCTGACTAAAGCATTCCTGGCAAAAATCCAATAATGGGATTTGATCTTGATTTTGTAGTAAAAATGTAGTATATTTGTAGAAAGATAAGTTGGGCTCCCACAAGGAGCCCTTTACGTCCCTGCGGCGGTGCGGCGGTGAGTTAAATGCAGGTCGAAATACGGGGGGTCGAAGAACTAAGCTTTCGCGAACGCCAGGTCGTAGCCTTGAAAGAAACGGGGCTGTCGACCGAAGAGATCTGCCGCAAACTTCAAATCAGCGCTAGCACGGTTGCTAATCTTTATGGTAGGGCACGTCGTAAGGGATATCAGGTAGTCATCATTTTGCCTGGCACTGCACTGATTCCACCCGAAGATGAAGACGCGGATGCGGAGCCGGGGGTAGGGGAGGCGATGCCGGATGAGCATGCAGGAACATAATGTATACCCGTTTCCGGTACGAGCTCAACGCGCAAAGCATGAGCCGGATAAGCCTCGCGTCAAAGTGAAAAGAAGACTGCGTTTCAGACCGAAAGCGGAATTGTTCTATATTGTCCCCATCGTGATTATGGCTTCGCTGGCTTTTAATCTGATCAGCGTTGTCAGTGTCAGAATCAGTCAGACAAAATACGCGCGGCAGCTCGCGTTGGAGATTGCCAAACTGAAAGAATACAACGCCGAGCTGGATGATGAAGTAGCCTGGCGCGGCACTCTTGATTATGTGGAACAGGAAGCCAGGAAGTTCGGGATGGCTAAACCTGACGAAGTCAAATACCAGTTTACGGTTCCAGGCGCAGAAGGGGACGCCGGACCAGCCAAACGTGTTCAATCGCCCGAAATTGGCTATTGAGTTTTGATTCAAATGATGAACCGCTGTCATGAAGTGCAGCGGTTTTTTGTATCTGCGGGCATAATAATCCCATAACGGCAAAAGGAGGAAGACCATGGCACGTTGGGTTGATGTGCGGGGCGTGATCAGTAGCCTTTTCAATTTGCGGATCCGGATGCCGCAGCTGTGGCTGCCGGCGGTACTGCCACGCGGCATGCGCTATGTGCGCCAAATTGGGAGCGGGTATCATAATGCTTGCTTTTTAGAGCGCTGTGCTGATTGGGTGCTGCCTTATTGGGCGGGCCGACAGGAGTGCCCTGCCGATGAGGCCTTTATTCCCCGGGCACAATCCGGACTGGCCTATAATCAGACCAACCGTAATTGGACGGTGGTGGGGCCTGCACCGGGCTCGGGAATGACCGGTGCGGGTAGCATTCATAGGGGGCGCGGATGGCCTGGGGCGACCGTTGATCCGCGCGGGATGATCACGCCCTTTCGGGGCGGTTGGTCACTGGATTTTTGGCTTGATATCGACGGGGAGCTATATACGCCAATGCAGGCGCAGTCGCTGCGACAGCATTTGGGACACTCTGTGCCGGAAGTTCATACGGTCTGGCAGGCCGGTCCGGTGAATGTGCGGACAGCTGTAGTTGCGTTTAAAACGGGTACATTCCCCTGGTTGGGCTGCTCGATCACGCTGACGCCTAATCTGGAGGAGACAGGGAAGGAAGCCAGGGCGAAGGCTGAGTCGGGAGACGGGGCAGAGACCAGGGCGAAAGTAATGAACGCGGTGCGCCTACTCTTGGTAATCCGGCCATATAACCCGGAAGGCTTCGCACCCCTGAAATCAGTGAAGTATTCGATGGATGGCCTTATGATTAATGGCCGACTGGCCTTGCTTGCCACGGAATTTCCGGACCGGGTGCTCTGTACGGATGGTACCAGGGGAGACGGAGTGCATTTGATCGATGGGCCAAAGCTCTATGCCGCTGAGAGTGCTAAGGGGCTGGCTCATGCGGTGGCGGCGTTTACGGTTGACCTCGGCGGATCGGACAGCGACCAAGCGGGAGCGGTGCCGGCACTGGCGCTGGCACTGGCTCAGGCATCGGTTCAGGTGCAGGCACCGGCGCTGGGGCAGGGGCAGCCGCAGTCGCCATTGCAGTCGCCATTGCAGTCGCCATTGCACTCACAAGCCCATTCTCTGGAGTTCTTTGTGCCTCTGGGACGAATAGAAAAGGGTTTTCGGCCAACCCCCGTATCCAGACAGGTGTTTCTGTCGGATTTGCGCCATGAGTGGCAGGAACAGCGTTCGACAGCCATGCGGGTGACGCTGCCGGAGCAGCGGCTCAACGAGGCGGTGCAGGCTAACCTGGCTTATGCGCTGACCTTCGCGGAGCGCAAGGCGGGAGGCGGCGGGATCACTAAGGGCGGTGGCGGGAGCGGTAGTGGCGGTGGCGGTGGCAACGGCGACGGCGGCAGGACAACCGGCACCATCTGTGGCGAGCAGCCGCTAGGGGAGCAATCGGCTGAACGAGCCATCTTGGCAGCAGCACTGGATGGGTGGGGGCTACACCAGGCAGCTGGGAGAGTAATCGAGCAAATGCTTGGAATCGACCACACGCGCCCCAGCAGGATTGTGCGCGGCAGTCTTGCTCGAGTGGAGCAAGCGATCTGGGCACTGCAGAAACATAGTATGCTCGTCATCAATGATGCCATGCTCAAGAACGCGTATGATCATATCGCAGTATTCTTTTCAGCGTTGCGGCGCTTTGGAGTCTCCAACAACGGGAAATCCGGCAGTGGAAGAGGAGTGTTGCGGCTGCGTAGATTATGGAATGCGGCGGCTTTGCGGGACGCGTCTTTACTCGCACAGCGCTATGGAAAGAAGGAGACCGCGGATGGTCTGCGGCAAGCCTATGCAGAGGTGCATGCCAGCATTGCTAAAGACATTTTGCGAGCCGGACAGGCTCCTGATCCGGTTACAGATTTAATGGCGATTGATCCTTTAGGATTAATCGCGCCTGATGCCGGGGCGGATGCCGGGCTAATAGATGGTTTACTCAAGAATGTTGCGGGGCTGGGGATGGGGCTGGACGCGCAAGGCCAAGCGCTTTGCTATAACCCGCGGATGTCCGGTTATGATCTGGCTGCGGAATTCCTGATTATACAATGCTTAATCATGATGCAGGATCACCAGGCGTACGCCAGTCTGGACCGAATTCTGACGATGGCGCTGTCAACTTATGCCTGGCCGTGCGCGGTACATCCGCGTACCGGCGGGGGATCGTTCGGGGAAGGCCATGATCCGCTGGTAACGGCGTTGTTTCTACGGGTGATCAGAAGCATATTAATTCGGGAGGAAAACGACGCGCTGGTTCTGGGAGCAGCGTTTCCCACACATTGGTATGAGCCGGGGACGGTCATAACAGTAGATAATGCTCCTTCCAGCTTTGGCACCATTAGCTATCGCATTGAAGCTGGCGAACAGCGGGTTGAATTGCAGTTGGAAGGCGATTACAGGTTTCCACCGCAAAGTGTGCGCTGGAATGTACCGTTTGCCATCAAATCCGCCTTGGTTAATGATCGGAAAGCGCTGCATCGCGAGCATACGATCCTCCTTTTGCCGCAAACAAGGAAGGTAGTTCTGAGTAGAGAATAATGCAAATGAAAGCACGGCCGGTTTTTGGTGCTTTCAGGTGATGCACTGAAGTAATAACGCATTGTTGACTTGACACACACTTTAACTGCAAGTATAATAGATTAAGATATAAGCTCCTAGAGCTTATTGCGAAAGTCAAAAAGGGGAGGAATACTTCCGGCATGTCGGCCATAGAGGTTGGCGGAGTCATTGAGGGCAAAATCACAGGTATCACGAATTTTGGCGCTTTTATTTTATTGTCCAACGGACAGACTGGTCTGGTTCACATTTCAGAAGTCGCTGATGAGTATGTCAAAGACATAAAAGACTTTCTGAAATTGAATGACACAGTCAAAGTGCGCGTCCTTTCTATTGATAAGGGTCGCGTCGGATTATCAATCCGGCAGGCACAGGAACAGCGCCCGCGACCGGAGCGTAATGTTCGTCCGAGACAGTCCTTTGACGACAAACTCAGTCGTTTCTTGAAGGAAAGCGATGAACGCCAAGGCGAAATTAAAAAGAGCACCGATGCCAAACGTGGCGGCCGTGGTGGCGGTCCACGGGCTAGAGGTGCAAAAGCCGAAGGATTCTAAGCCTTTAGAGTAGAGGTTGATTATGGCTTTAAGGCTTCCGGATGGTAATCCGGAAGCCATTTCGTTGCGGATGTGCCCGCCCAAAGACCAGCGGGGATTAATTGGAGGAACTTTGGGGACGGTTCTAAAAGTTCCAAATGGAATTAAATGCAAAATGGAACTTTTAGAACCGTCCCCAAAGTTCCCCCTTCCGATCAGGCGATTAGGAGATCAAACAGCAGATCAAACAATTGGCAAGGCTGTTATTGAAAAACCAGTTGACGCTCCGTCCCTGAATGTACTATAATTATTTGTGCGGCTAGTTTCATGTCGTGCTCTTTGAAAAACCATTTGGCGGCGTAGCTCAGTTGGCTAGAGCATACGGTTCATACCCGTAGTGTCACTGGTTCAAATCCAGTCGCCGCCACCATATTTGCTAAGTTTGCGTGCACCACTAGCTCAGTTGGCAGAGCAGCTGACTCTTAATCAGCGGGTCCGGGGTTCGAATCCCCGGTGGTGTACCAATTTTAAAAGCCGCCCTGTCTAGGGCGGCTTTTTGCACGGAAGAATATAATTTCGCGAGCTCATCCATGATCCCCAGGGTGCGGACGAACCATATAGCATGCCTTCTTGGTATATTGATTTTCATTAAAACCAATATTTAAAGGAAGAAACCTTTTTCTGCAGAAGTTACTGTCAGTAATCATTATATATAAGTGTCATTATTAACCAAGTGCACGAATAAAAATGCCTTCTGGGGAGAGAATTCCCTTTACGGAGGTGTTTTGAATGCATTTATACATCACTTGGATAAGAGATTCTTGGGAGGTAAAAAAAGTGCATTGCTCTAATGTGTTCATTGACAATTTATCGCTAGAATATTATTCATCCCAAAGAAAATCAATTCAGTTTTTATCCGACTACATTAATGATCTTTTTCGAGAGATTAAGTCGTTTGATCTTTCTGAGGACATCTTTGATAATGTTGTTTGGACTGAAAATTGGTTTAAAGAGATAGGCGTTCCAAAAATCAAACAGTGTGGAATATTATATTTGTTTGGTTCAACAGAAAAGCGAGAAGCTATTGATAACTCAATTAAAGCCTTTGAATATTTAGTTAATGATGTTAGGGCTAGAGAAGAAGAAATAGAACAAAAAGTATTGGTTTTATTGGATTTCATCTATGATGCCCCTTTTACAATCGAAAGTGGATGCAATAGCTTAGAGTTAAGTAAAGACTTAGTTGTATCTCTTGGAGAGTTCATGAAAACACAGGTGCCACAAGAAGTAATCGATATAGAAGTATATGCAGCATAGGGGTGATTGACTTTGGACTATAGGAACCAATATGTCGAGTTTATTAAAAATGTTGAGATAGATGACATTTTCCTTTTAGAATTAAAAACAAAAAGAATGCTAGAAGATATAGTTGGTTTGACTACTGATACTAACATAAAGGTTAATACTTCGATAGTGGGCAGGTCGAAGGAACAGTTGGCGGTAGCACTTTCTTTGGATATTTGCGCTAACCTTAAAAAAGAAGAAAACCAAGAACCCTGCTTCACCTGTAATGCCACTTTTATTGCAAAGTATAAGTTTATAAATCGGATTGAACTTGATGATTCTGTAGAAAAGGAGATTATTGATGAATTTGTTCGAAGAAATGTTCCAATTAACGTATGGCCATATTGTCGCGAATTAGTTGCTTCAACATCGTTAAAAATGTCCTTACCCGCTTTTATATTGCCAATTGTTAAGGTTATTTAGGGGTTGAAGTAATGAACGAAGCATCGCTTTCTTATTGTGCGAAAGCAGCACGGAGATATCGGGAAGCAAGCGATTTGGTTGATTTTATTCTAAATAACCCTGAATATTCAACAGGAGTATTTCAGATATTGTTTGCTTTTGTAGAGCCTCAACAGTACTCGGAAGCAAAGCTAAGATCGTCCTTTGCATATAGGTTTGGGCCAAAACTGGAATTGGGCAGTATTTTGCCGGACTTAATGAGAGCATTTTATAACACTTCAAAAGAAGATCTAAGCAATAGACGAGGTTCTTTCTTGGAAGAACTGATAGAAAGGGTTGGCCCAGTTACTAGCAAGCCGTTCCTTAATAAGTGGCTCGAATGCAATATATTTTATCAGAAAAGATTAATATGGGACTTAGAGTATGACTTCGATGTCTTATTTGAGTTTTCTCCTACAGATATTGAAGCGCATGAGTGTAAAGCCAATCTCGTCAATTATCTAAGGGGAAATGAATCGCAAGGCAAAATTGAGTTTATGGCAAACGTAGTACAATTCTATAAGGATAATGGATGGCAGTGTGTCGCATACGTTCCGACGTTATGCCTGAATCCGTTTCCGCAATTTACGAGGTTGTTAGAAAACGCGGGGTTGACTGTATTGTTACGTGATAAACTTTCCGCATTAGTAGCTGAGACCGCCTAATTATTCTTTCGTATCATCCGGTAAGTAATACAGAAATAACACAAGAAACTTTTGATGTAACAATGCATTTGTGCTGAGAAATAAAAGAGAACAAATCCAAAGAAAAAGAATTGGCATCCCGAAAGAGGTGCCATTTTGGTATATATAAGTGTGTAAAATAACTTGTGCTTTTGGCCGTTCCATAATAGGAAAAGGAAAGGCGGATGCGCACATGATCAAGAATGATAAGGTGTGTGCAAAATGTCCTATGAGCGTTCATTAAGGGTTATTCGCTGTCTGAAACTCCCGCTTCTCCGATGATGTCGCCTATTTGCATAATAGAGAGACCTTTTGCGGCTAGGGATAATGGGCCTTCTACTATTGTGTAATCATTTAATATAATTGTCTTATCCTGACCTGGAATAACAGATATTTTTTCAATGGTCCTATAATCATTGCCGCTTATCGATAAATAGATATAAGCTCGACCGGCAATAACAGACCGTGATCCAGACTGTTCAATAGATAGGTCTCCAAAGTCATATCCATTCCAACGAACGCTCTCAAGTTGATCGGTCGTATTATTGCAGATTGTCAAGTTGGCGAACACGCATCCTGACGAAAATGTCAACAAAACGATCAAGGCCAGAAAAATCAATAGCTTTTTCATACGAAAACACTCCTCTAGCTGTTCTTAGCACCTAAGAGCGGCGCTAAGCAAAACAACACTACATGTCCAATTTAGTTTGACATCAAAAATCATTGTCCTGCAAGAGAACATCGAGATATATCATAATAGAAAGCAGAAAGCGGCGAGTCCTCATGCTCGCCGCTTTCCGTCTTGGCAGGAACGGTCTACTCCTTGATTATGGTATCTGCAACTGCAAGTCCTCCCTGAAGGCCCTCAAAAATCTTGCTGGATAATAGTTAACTGGATTGCGGGCGTAGCAGCCGCAGATGTTGGCGTTGCGCCAACAGCGTTTTGTTTCTGCGCCGTCATTTCTCTCCGCACTGGATTAGGGCAGGAGGGAGACAGAACATGTAAATGCCAAACGGGCGTGGTTTCTGGGTTGCACTGGAACGTGGCGTCCAATTCACTGATCGGCCTACCCGCCTCAATCGTGTCACTCGGGATGTCGTTTTCGCCTTCATGCACGATCCACTGCGCAGAATCATCGACATCTAATGGCGTAATAGTCATCTGCCAGTTGGCATTGCTTCTAATTTCAAGCGCAATGACTGATTCGTAAAGCCCGTCATTGCGTGGCGTAAATTCCAGAGAGATCCGTTTGAAAACGCTGCGGTCCTGAGTGGTGATCGTTTCACTGCAGCTGCCACTGGAATAGGATACGCGAAGGAAATAGGGAATGGATAATGATAAGTCTATATTAAATTTTGCGGCTGTTACTGTTATTGCCGAAGAAAATAACACGGAAGCACAGATCACCAAGCAAGCCACCAGGAAGTACTTCAATGATCTGTGCCTTCTCATTTCAGACACCTCAATCCAGTTGCTTTTGTGTTTCCCTTATACTAATACAATCGGATAAATATCCAAGGATCTTAACCCTAAAGGCCTCAGAAAAATATTCTTTACCTGATCGATTTTATGCGAAGCTTACATGACATACGAATCAAAGCGGGGCAGCTAACGTTAGGAGCCAAAGTCTTGGGGTGGCTGGCTGAGGTTGTATAGTAGCACAACATGTGATTAGTTGGACACCCTTTCCGCAAAAGAGAATATTATGGAGGAGTGAAAGACGGAGGGAATTCTTGCCCTATCGCAATATCATGACGGAGATCTATACCGATGAGTTAAAACATGCTACCAAGTGGAACTATTTATTCGCGCAAAATTGTCCATGAATTAATCATAGTAAAGAATAACGAAGGACCGGCTGCTCCAAGCCGGTCCTTCGTTATTCCGCAACTAATCTGTGCGTGTTATTGTCTTTGGATATTCAGGAAATAGTTCATGCCCTGCGGTCCCGGTTCACTAATGAGGTTCAGCACATAGCCCCATTGATCGGTCAGCGGGACGTACTGATTCATCGGGTAAGTTGTGTTGCGCAGGCCACCTTTGGTGCCGCCTTTGGCGTGCGCTTCGATCGTCAGGGTATCATGTTCAGTGAGAAGACCATCCATATTGCGATCGGTAATCAGAGCATAGAGCCCGAGATGACCACCTTCGATTGGGATAAAGTGTTGCCCCTTCAAATAATACCGCACGCCGACCTGCACTTTGGTGCCCCATTTGACCTCAGCATAAGGATAGTCATAATAGACTGTATTGCCGTTGATATTCGTATAAGAGCCCTGTGCTTTATTAATGCTAATGCTCACCCAGGAATAGATCCACACGGCACAAGTTTTGCCGTTTTCCGGCATCGTAAAGGTAATGGTAAACTCTTCGTTATACGATACTGTGGTGCCGACATTTGCCAGCGAGCAGGCAAGAAACTGCCCCAGTTTGCCATTCCGATCGGTTGTAAATTCCGTCACGGCAATTGGATTGTCGTATGAGTCCAGCAGGTGCGGCGTTTCACCGACCCGGTAGTTCAAATTATAAGGAGTACCGCCTGCGACAAAGGTTACAGGCTGATTGCGTGTGTTAACAAAATCCTTCAGGCTGACCATCGTAAAGACAGCGTTCACCAAATTGTCAACTCGCTTGGCATCACTGTAAGAAATCAGATCATTCCATGAACCGACCATGTCGTAATATTCCGTTAAAGGTATCCGGCATGATAAATCCACTTCATCCAAGTCGACACAACCGGTGATGCAAACTAAAGCGATCAACAAAACCCCTGTGAGAAGTGCACGCTTACGCTTAGCCATTGCAGAAACCTCCATAAACATGTAATGTTAACGCGACCTGCCTGTTCTTACATTATACAACAGATTTATTACGGGCTTCTGTCAGGTTTATTACCAACTAGTTACAAAACTTAAGCGCGCGCGTGCGCAACGCGATACAGATTAGCTTCGTAAGGGCGCAAGGCTTTGGGAAGTATGGCGGTGTCGGCAGGCGTGGCTTCGGCCGCGCCGCCTGCGTTCATGCATGCGCCCATGCATGCGCCCGCTCCGGCATCTGTACCTGCTGCGTCTGGGCCTGCATAATTAGAGAGCACCAGCGTGCAACCGGACGGTTTGCGGAACGCTTTCTGTGAGGCAGCGGTCATGTTCAGCTCGATCAAATAGCAGCTGCCATTGTCCGAAAGCCTGTAGTAAGCGAAAACATTGGCCCCCGCCTTGGAGACGGCCTTGAAGTCCCCGTAGATCAGCGCTGCCGGGTCCGCTTTGCGCAGTCGAATCAGTGTACTGTAGAAATTGAGGATGGAGCAGGGATCCTTTAGCTCAGCCGCCACATTGTGATGGCGATCGTCCGGATTCAGACTAATCCAGGGTTCACCGGCAGTGAATCCGCCGTGGGCGGCCGCACAGTCCCACTGCATAGGAGTGCGCGCATGATCCCGGCTGCCGCAGAGCACCTTCTGAAAGGCAGCGTCCGCTCCCACCCGGGGTAGCAGTTCATGATACAGATTGATACTCTCAACGTCGCGCATTTGCTCGATAGCACCAAAATCCGCATTGACCATGCCCAGCTCCTGTCCCTGGAACAGGAACGGGGTGCCTTTCAGCGTCAGTTGCAGCATAGCCAGCAGCTTGCCGATCACTTCCCGGAACTGCGGATCCGGGTTGACTTTGGAGATCATGCGCGGGTTATCATGGTTTTCCAGGAAGACCGCCATCCAGCAGTCGTTGCCGTAGTTTTGCATCCAATCCCGATAATAATCGCCCAGATAACGCAGATCATAGCGATAATCATCGAAGCGCACTTTACCCGGATTTTCCAAATGATCAAAAGAAAAGATCATATCAAGTTCACGGCGGTTTTCAGCAGTCAGGAGCCGGCCCATTTCCATGCCTATGCCCGGCGTTTCGCCTACTGTGAAGACGTCATAATGGTCAAAGGTCTCGCGGCGCATCTCACGCAAGAATTCGTGCAACCTGGGGCCATAGAAATAATGTTCGATGCCATAATAACCCATCATTTTGCCGATGGCTTCATTGCCGTTCGGGAGACCAGGTTGCTTGGAAATATAATTGATGACATCCAGCCGGAAGCCGTCAATGCCTTTGTTAAGCCACCATTTGATCATGGCGTAGAGATCCGCCCGCAGAAGATCGGTTTCCCAGTTGAGATCCATTTGTTTTTGCGAGAAAAGATGCAGTGCCCAAGCGTCGCGCTCGGGGTAGTACTTCCAGGCGGAGCCGCTGAAAAATGAGGTCCAATTATTGGGCGGTTGGGACGGGTCCGGAGCAGAGGAACGCCAGAAATAGTAATCGCGATAGGGGGAATCGGGGTTTTGGAGCGATTCCTGAAACCAGGCATGCTCGTCGGAGGTGTGATTGATCACAAGATCCATAATCAGCTTCATGCCGCGGCTGTGCACGCCGTCCAGCAGGCGCTCGAAGTCTGCCATCGTGCCGAACTCGGCCATGATGCGGCGGTAGTCCCGAATGTCATACCCATTATCATCATTCGGGGAATCATAGATCGGCGAAAGCCAGATCACGTCGACGCCCAGATCCGCCAAATAGTCGAGCTTTTCCAAGATACCGTTCAAGTCGCCGATACCATCGCCATTGGAATCCTTGAAGCTGCGCGGGTAGATCTGATAAACAAGCGCTTCTTTCCACCAGACTGGTCGCACGGGCGCGCGCTGGCGCGACAGCGCGGACGCCACATCATGATCTTCAATATTGAGCAGGTTTAAGAAAGTATCGGCAAAGCCCTGGCCCAGCAAACCTTGCGCCATTTTGGCCAGAGTCTTCAGCTTAATATTGCCCACCAGCGCATTCGTGACCCAGCGTCTGCTTTTGCCCATCTGAAGCAGGATCTTGTCAATCACATCATGCCCGATTGGGTTTTGGTAGATGTCCGTAATTCTGCTGTCCTGGCTGAGTTTTGCGCGTTTCATCAAAAACGCTCCCCTTCAGACTGATCCAGCCCATGGACGACGCCTCGGCCTATGGATCCACCTGCTGAAACTGCTTGCGCGCCTGCTGATGCGGTGATACTGTTATCAATATATTGCTGTACTGTGCGCTCATCCAGCTTGTAAAACGCCATGGCGATCAACATGCCTACATATCCGACGATCGGAACCAGGGAGAGAATGATCCAGATACCGTGCAACGTGCGTTCCGATTGCTGGACAGCCTGCTCGACATACCCAAAGTACTTCAAAAGCATGAGACATAATACGGAGCAAATCGCAGCGGCCAGTTTGGTGACGAAAGTCTGCAGCGCGAAGGAGATTCCTTCCGTGCGCTCGCCATTAATATGCGCGCCGTATTCGATACAGTCGGCTGTGAACATCCCATAGATCAGCACGGGAATCATCATAAACAGTACCCGAATTGCGGTGATGAATAGGAAAAGCTCAAAATTGGCATAGCCAACGAAATACTGCACGAGGCTTAACGCGATCGCCCATATACAGCTGTAGATCGTTAGTTTCTTTTTGCCGATCCACTGGATTAGTTTGGGCAGGAAGGGGGCGATAAACAAAGTCGGAATGACGGTAATCGCCATGATTACCAGCACAAGCCCCTCATTGCCAAGGTTGGAGTTGGCGAAATAAGTCGCCATAATCTGCAGCGTCTTGGTGCCTTCCACTGCCAGGAAGCCGGCGTAGTAGATCAGCAGGTATTTATTCCTGAACAAATACTTGAAGATCTGCCGGAAGGTAATGTCTGTACTGCGCTGATAAGGGACGCGTTCTTTGGCAGCAAACTGCAGGGGCATCATTACCAGGAATGAGAAGCCCATAAATAGGGCCACCGCACCGGTCCAGCCCAGTCCGGCTTTTAAGCCCATAAATGCGGCGCTGATGATGGCAGCTAAGGCGGCGGCAAAGCGTCCGTAAGACAGCAGTTTGTCGCGTTCGAAAATGTTGCTGGTCATCGCGGTTGATAGCGAAAACAGTGGAGCGTCTGATACCGTATAAACCATATCCCAGAAGAGAAAAGTGGCGTAGGCATAAACCAGCTTGAGCGAGTAAGAGCCATTAATATTGACAAAAACCAACAGCAGCGACAGCGGCAGCAGGTAAGTTGCGAACTTGAGCCAGGGGAGATACTTGCCGCTCTTAAGATTGATCTTATCAACGAGGGCGCCCATAATCGGATCGTTGAGGGCGTCCCAAAGACGGGCAATGAGCATCATTGCGGCAGTTGATTCAATACTCAAGCCAACATATTCAGTGTAGAAATAAAGTAAGTATTGATACTGAATGATGTAGATGATGTTCTGACCAAGAAAAAAACCGCCGTAAGATAAACCCTCCGCCCGGGACGTCTGCTTCGGGGCATGGCGCTTATCCATGACAACACTTCCTCTGGTTTATTTCGAGATCGGCAGCACCGCTTGGCATTATCTGCCGGTTGCGGATATCTTCCACATTTGTTGTTAGCTTCCTGCCACTGAATAAGCGTCCCTTATGTCCCGTGACTATTTCAGATCCAACTGTAGCATAACAGGTTTGCTCCTGTTCAGTGTTGTTCCATCTCCAAGTTGTCCATTCACGTTGGCACCCCAGCCCCACAAAACGCCATTGCTACTCTGAGCAAGGTTATGGTTGCCGCCAGCGGCGATTGCCGTAATGGCACTTAGGTTGGCGACCTGAATCGGTACATGGCTTTCAATGATGGTACCGTCTCCCAGCTGCCCGTCGTGATTGAAACCCCAAGCATAAACAGTACCGTCTTTCTTTAAAGCAATGGTATGTTTCTCGCCTGCACTAATGGCCGTAACTTCAGTCAGCTGGAGCGCCTTTACCGGTGATAGCGGCGCAACATTAGTGCCATCGCCGAGTTGGCCATGGCTGTTATCGCCCCATGTCCAGACCGTGCCATCGTTTTTGAGAGCAACACCATGGGTGGCGGAAGTCGCAATGCTAATGATCCCTTCCAGACTGGAAATCTGCTTAGGACGGTTGCTGCCGTTCGATTTGATGCCAAGCTGGCCGCTTTCGTTAGCGCCCCAAGCCCAAACAGTACCGTCCTTTTTCAGGGCGATCGAATGGTTACGGGCAGCCGCGATGGCAACCACACTATTTAAATTCCGAACTTGTGCTGGTGTTGCACTTTGAGTGTCGGTGCCATTACCCAACTGCCCGGCATCGTTAAGGCCCCAGCCCCAAACGGTGCCATCGCATCTCAGCGCCATCATGTGAGACCAACCGGCTGCGACGACGCTGATGTCAGCGAGATCTTTGACAGGCTCCGGTTTTTTAATGCTCCGGCCCCAAACCCACACCGTGCCATCTTCTTTCAGTGCGGCACTTTGCGTAAAGCAGGCGGAAATCGCTGCAACTCCAGTAAGGCCTGACGCCTTTGCCGGCGGGGAACTCTCAGTAACTGTGTCATTGCCAATCTGGCCAAAACGGTTGTGACCCCAGGACCAGACAGTACCGTCGTTTCTAAGGGCCATCGAATAGGAATGTCCCCCTGAGAGCTGCATAAAAGGTTCGTTTTTTTCATGACCGATGATAATTATGTTGGATTGTGAGTCAGATGCGGTAATAAAATTGGGAGCCAGCAACCAGCCGTCCCGATAAAACCGAATCTGGGCTCCGGTTTTGACATCGGCCAGTTTGAAATAGCCTTGCGGGCTGGTACCGACGGCCAGGATACCGTCGACTGTCACGCGCACAAGCGGAATTCCCTGTCCGGTGGCAGAGTTAAGAATCCATCCAGAAATCGTATGATTACCTGCGGCAGTCAGGAATTGTGCGGGGACAATGAATATGAAAAGCATCAGAACCAAGAGTCGCTTATACTTCGGTGCCAAATTAACCCCCTCCTGAAATATAATGCAAATCTAGTGGATATCTTCCACATTTTTTGCTGGCTTCCTGCCGCAAGGTTCGCGTTCCGAACTATTCTCTGGTAAAAAAGATTCATGGTAGTGGCATAATCCTGGGGCAGCTGGCGCGCGCCGATGGGCGGTTACGCAGGCGAGGAGGACTAATTTATGGATGAAGGGGTAGCGCAAATGCCCAAATAGACGTATAGAGAATAGACCCGCAATTTTATGCAAAGAATTGCCGCTGGCACTAGAGCAGGCTATCCAGAATGTCTTCCGGTGTAACCGGCTGGATCCCCTTTATACCCAGAAAATCATCAGGGTTATAAGTGCAGACGCGGTTGACACCCAGCTGCTTCATCTGGGCTACCAGCCAGGCGTCAAACACGCCGCCCCCGATGCATGGTTTGTCGGCAATTACTTCTGCCAGGCAATCCAAGGCGTCACTGCCGGGATCCATGACCGGGAAGATGCATTGCAGACTATTGATTATCTCCAGTGCTTTTTCGGGTGGGAGCGGTTGTTCGACCAAATATGCTTCGGTGACAACCGAATAAAACTCCAGCAGAATCTGGGGTAGTAGGACACACAGCAGCCTGCCGTCTTGAACTGCTTTGACGAGAGCGCGGCAGGCGTCATGTTGTGGTGAATCACGGTTGATCACATGAACTAAAACATTAGCATCAATTAAGATCACGGCTCAAGACCTCCCATAAAGCTCCTTGCGAGTCACAGATTTTACTTTGCCAAGGCTGAGACTGTCCAACTCTATCGCTTGACTTGCTTCCACAAGATAATTTTCAATAGCTTCCAGAACGAGCTCATTTTTCGGGCGGCCGGAGCGTGCCGCTGCACGATCAAGCTCAGCAACGACATTTTCCTTATCTCTGGGCACATATATGTTCATCTGCATCCTTTTCACCGCTCCTCTCGATTATTATAGTCTGACTTTTGGATCAGACAGAAACTTCATCAACTTCTGGCGATGCCTCCACCTCGATAATAGCATAGCCAATATTGATAGTCAATATGGATTCATAAAAACGCACCTGCTTTTGCCTATTAGATGATTTTTGCAAGTAAGACGGCCCTGCGGATTTGCCGCAAGGCCTGACTGCAAGTGTTAAGGTTTAGATAAGGTTCGCCGGGTGTTATTCTTATCCGCCACCGCTGGAATGGCAGCGGAATCCCAAGTGTTGCCTACGGCGTAAATGGCACCGCAATTGGCAGGTCGATAATCCCAACTGATTGCATAATAATCCTGTTTAAAATCCTGTTCCTGAAAAACGATATCACTGATTTTCACTCCGTTGCCTACGACATTTAACCCAGCCATTATCCGTCAAGGCAGCTGTGATCGTTTTGTAAGGCTTATCGACAGTCCCGTCGGCTGTGGTATCATAGCCATTCTCATTATCAACATAGTTCAGACGGGTAACGAAAATATCAAATGCGCAACCTCCACGTGAAATAACTAGGGTCGATGCAGAGAGGGCTCTTTAGCCGGGGTGCATAACCCAACACGATTCAGAAGGGATTTTTAGCCAAAAGGGCAAATTAGCACTCCGAAAGGGTACCGAATTATGTCAAGTAGGAGGTGGCGAGGGTTGAAACACCTGCGGTTAACTTTATTGAGTCTTTTGGCTTTTTCGCTGGTTTGCTCGCCTATATTAAGCGCTGATTCTGGCAAAATTATCTCAACCATAAAAACTGAGGGGGCAACCCGCTCATTACTTATTCGTGATGAGTATGCCTTTATTGGTGCACGAGATGGCTTGGGTATAGTTGATATTTCAGATGTTGATAAACCAAAGATCATCAGTGAAATTAAGTTAAAGGGAGAGGTTCTGGGGATTTCAATTAGCGGCAATACTTTGTTTGCGGCAGTTTACCGCATGGGACTAGTAATTATAGATGTATCACACCCTGGATTTCCACAAGTCAAAGAAGTATACGAATTTAAGACTGCAATTTATAATCTCTTAGTTGCTGGTAGTTTAGCGTATGTAGCATCTAGCCAGGGTCTCATTATCCTTGATATTTCAGATAAATTTACTCCCCGAGAGATAGGCCTATTCGAAACCGAAAGCGCTGTTTATGATATATGCATCAATGGGGATTGGGCCTATATTCTGGATAATTCCTGTGTTGAAGAATATCAGGGGCGTTTGTATGCCGTAGACATTAGTGATCCGCGGCATCCGAAGCCAGGAAGCCAATTGGATTTGCCTTTTCCCATGAAGGTGGTGGCCGTTGATAACTACCTATATGTTGCTGACGGAGGTCTATATGTTTTTGATATATCGGCACCAAGTCAACCCAAGAAATGCAAGGCTATTTTTACCGGTGATATTCAACAGGATTTGGCCATTGATCAAACAAATCTGTTTGTCGTTGAGAAAAAAGGATTACATATATTTGACATTACTAATCCCAAAGAACCCGTAAAGGTTAACTCATTAACTATTCCAGATAGTTCATATCGCATATCTGTAAGAGACCAAAATGTCTTCATCGCAAACTATTACGAGGGACTGCTTATCATAGGCTTAGAATAATAGGAGATAGGATTCGTTAGCTGTAGTTTCGCGCGCGTGGAAGATAATTCCACGCGTTTTTTTTATTGGGCGGCAGGAAATTGGAAAAGGGCAGCGAAATTGTGACGTAAACGATTGCGCAAACGATTGCCGAAATCGATTGCGCCCCGAAACTATTGATTTGGCAGGAGGTCTTGGCATCATGGCAAGAACAATCAAGGCAGGAGTCATCGGCACGGGGTTTATCGGCCCCATTCATATTGAAGCTATCCGGCGAACCTTTCTGGGTGAAGTAGTCGCATTGGCGGATATCAATGATACCGTGGCCGCACAAAAAGCAGCGCAATATGGCGTTCCACGGCATTATGGGGATTACCGCAATCTCCTCAAAGATCCAGAGGTTGAAGTGGTGCATATCTGCACTCCCAACAATCTGCACTATACCATGACTAAAGAAGCATTACTGGCTGGAAAACATGTGGTCTGCGAAAAGCCGTTGACCGCCACTTTACGCGAAGCTGAAGAACTACTGGAGCTGGCCGACAAAGCCGGACTGGCCAATGCAGTGCATTTCAATGTGCGCTACTATCCGCTAATCCGGGAAGCCCGTACGATGGTTCAAAAGGGTGCAGTCGGACAAATTTATTCGGTCCAGGGCTCTTATTTGCAGGACTGGCTTTATCATGACACCGATTACAGCTGGCGTCTGGAACCCGAAATGAGCGGTGAATCGCGCGCCATCGCTGACATCGGCTCGCACTGGTTTGACCTGACCCAGTATGTTACCGGCATGCGTGTCACCGAAGTCATGGCGGACTTCGCCACTTTCCACAAGACCCGCAAGAAACCGCTTAAACCGATCGAAACCTGGTCCGGTAAACTACTCAAGGCTGAAGATTATCAGGAAGTGCCGATCAATACCGAAGATTACGCCAGCGTCCTGCTGCGTTACGAGAACGGTTCACATGGTGTAATGACCGTACACCAGATGTACGCCGGCCGTAAGAACCGGGTCTACTTTGAAATCGGGGGATCCAAAACTTCGCTGAACTGGGATTCGGAGCGGCCCAATGAAATGATGCTCGGCTACCGCGATAAAGCCAATGAGGTACTGTTGCGCGATCCCGCACTGATGGACGCGAACGCCCGCAAGCTGGTCTCTTATCCCGGCGGCCATAACGAAGGTTTCCCTGATACCTCCAAGCAACTGTTTAAAGAGTTCTATCAATATATCCTGGATGGAAATCGCAGCACCGCGCCGCAGTTTCCCGCGTTCCTGGATGGATACCGCGAAATGGTACTCTGCGAAGCGATCGTCTCCAGCGCTAAAACCGGCCGCTGGGTGGAAGTAAGGCATTAAGACAGGGGGGAGGGGTGCCGGGCAAGGCCTGCACAACCAACTTAGAATCAACTAGAAGGGGAGGACTCATTCCATGAAAAAAAACTGGTTAATCATTGGCGGGTTGGCAGTAATCATTATCGTAGCTGCCATATTCCTGATTCCGTCCCAGAAAGCCTCCGAACAGCATAAGTTTGCCACCGTTGTGAAACTGAGCGGCCTGGCATGGTTCGATCGTATGGAGAAGGGTACGCTGCGCTTCGGCGAAGAGACTGGCAATGAAACTTTCTTGCTTGGTCCGCCGAAAGCCGACGCTGCCTTGCAGGTTCAAATCGTGGAAGACCTGATCGCCCAAAAAGTGAGTTCTATCGCAATCGTTCCGTTTGCGCCGGAAGCACTGGAACCGGTGCTGCAAAGAGCCATGGATCAGGGGATTGCCGTAATATCGCACGAAGCTTCCAATATTAACAATGTTAATTACGATGTCGAGGCATTTGACAATGCTGCCTACGGCGCACACTTCATGGATCAACTGGCCGATCTGATGGGTGCGAAAGGTGAATACGCCGTTATGGTCGGCAGCCTCACCTCCAAATCGCACAATGAGTTCATTGATGCCGCGATCGCCCGCCAGCAGGAAGTGTATCCTGATATGAAACTGGTGGCCGAGCGCGTGGAATCGTACGACGACCAGAAGATCGCCTACGAGCGTGCCAAAGAACTCCTGAAAGCTTATCCGAACCTCGGCGGCTTTATTGGCTGCGCCATGACCGATCCGGTCGGTATCGGCCTGGCCATTGAAGAGATGGGTCTTCAGGACAAGACTGCTGTTGTTGGAACAAGTCTTGTTTCAGTTGCCGGTGCCTACCTTGAGACCGGTGCTATTGATGCTATCAGCTTCTGGGATCCCGCCGACGTCGGCTATGTCATGAACGCCATTGCCGCCCGCATACTAGCCGGTGAGGCCATTGCAGACGGCGACAACCTGGGCGTACCCGGTTACGAGCAGATTACCCTGAACGGTAAAGTTATTACTGGGCAGGCTTGGATTGATGTTACCAAAGAAAACATGGATCAGTACGACTTCTAAGATCGATTCCGACGACTCCGGGTGGGTGGACGGAGCAATCCGTTCACTCACCGTCACCGTGCGCATCATCCCACCAGACGTTATTATGCGGGACAGCGCGTGCGTGTTTATGGGGCAGTAAGGAGGGCAGAGCATGCCTGATCAAATTCTCAATGTTGACAACTTAAGCAAATCCTTTGCAGGTGTCCGGGCCCTCCAGGGGGTTAATCTCACCATGGAACGCGGTGAGATTAGATGCCTGGTCGGAGAAAACGGCTGCGGGAAATCTACTTTGATCAAAGTAATTGCCGGAGTAGTGCAGCCTGATGAGGGGACGGTCACCTTAAACGGGCGGCAGTACCGGCAGATACGGCCGATTGATGCCATCCGCGAGGGGATCCAGGTGATCTATCAGGATTTTTCGCTGTTCCCAAACCTGACGGTAGCGGAGAATATTGCTTTTAACTATAACCTGGCCCGCAAAAAGCAGCTAGTGAACTGGCGTGATATAAATCGTATAGCGCGGGAAGCGATCGCTAAAATCGGGGTTGACTTGGATCTGGGGGCCTATGTGGAAGATCTCCCGGTGGCGGATAAACAGATTATCGCCATCTGCCGGGCGATCAGCCAGAGCGCCCGGTTGGTCATCATGGATGAACCGACCACCGCCCTTACGGAAAAGGAAGTCCGGGCGCTTTTTAATATCATCAAGACGCTGCAACGGGAGGGCATTGCCATCCTGTTTGTCAGTCATAAACTGAATGAAGTTCTGGAAATATCCGAAAAAATCACTATTATGCGCAATGGCCGTAATGTGACCGACGGTAATACAGCCGGTTTTGACCGGGCTTCGTTGGTGAAGCATATGACCGGGCGCGAGATTAACGAAACAAATGCGGCGATTGTACCCCAAGCGGGGAACGGCAGCGTCCCGCTGTTGCAGGCGGAAAACCTGTCCTGCCGGGGCCGTTTTGCAGATGTGTCTTTCTCGCTGGCAGCCGGTGAGATTATTGGAATTACCGGACTGCTCGGATCAGGCCGAACTGAGCTGGCCTTGTCCCTCTTTGGCATTCGGCCAGCAGACGCGGGCACAATCAGCATTGAAGGCCGGCCGGCGGAGATCCGCTCGGTTCAGGATGCCGTCCGGCATGGTATCGGTTATGTGCCTGAGGATCGGCTGATAGAAGGTCTTTTCCTGGAACGCAGCATCGGCAGCAACATTGTCGCCGGTACACTGCGCAGACTGACCAGGCGCGGTCTGATCAATCGGGCCGCAGTCGGTGCGCAAATCAGGCAATGGACTGAGAATTTGCATATTAACACACCTTCCACCGAACTGCCGGTTAAAAGTCTTTCCGGCGGAAACCAGCAGCGGGTGGTGCTCGCCAAGTGGCTGGCCATCAACCCGAAAATCCTGATCATGAACGGACCAACGGTTGGTGTGGATGTCGGATCCAAAGCGGAGATTCATCAGATTATCCGCGATCTGGCCCGCCAAGGTATCGGTGTGATTATCATTTCCGATGATCTGCCGGAATTACTGCAAAACTGCTGCCGAATCCTGGTGATGCGCAAGGGTCGGGTGCTTGAGGAGTTGCCGACTGAGGGTCTCAGCGAAGCGGACCTGACGCACCGGTTAAGCGCTACGGCGCCAGCGCCAGCATCAGGTACCCCGGCACATTCCGGGCAGCGAAAGCAGGTGCGTCCATCATGAAGAAAATACTTCGCAGCAGCGAGTTTTTTGTAGCTCTGGTAGTTATGGTGCTGTGTATCATAATCGGCTTGATTAATCCGGTTTTCTTTTCTTGGGAAAACCTGTTCGATTTACTGCGCAGCGGTGTTGTCACTGGTATTTTGGCCCTCGGATGCCTGATCGTCATTGTTTCAGGCGGCACGGACGTTTCTTTTGCCACCATTGCCATCTTTGCCGTGTATCTGGCCAGCAAAATCCTGATTGCCTGGCAATTTGACGGCACGGTGTTGGTCGCTTTCCTTCTGTCGGCGGCGATCGGCACTGTTCTGGGACTGTTCAACGGGGCGTTGATCGCCTGGTTCAGACTGCCGACGATGATTGTAACCTTGGGCACGTCGAGTATATTTCGCGGCGCAATGCTCGTTTTTATTGGTACCTTTATTATCAACAAGCTGCCACAGGGCATTTTGGCTTTTGGTCAGGCGACGCTGGCCCAGGTGAGTAACGCCAATGGCGCTGTAATCGGGCTGCCTGTTTCGGTAGTGATCTTTTTCGGCGCTGCAGTGCTGGTTTGGCTGATGATGAAATACACCATGCTTGGCCGGGGTATTTACGCTCTGGGCGGAGACCGGGTGGCTGCTGAACGGGCCGGGCTGAATGTCATTGGGATTCAGCTGTTTATCTATGGGCTGGTCGGCTTCCTGGCTGGAATCAGCGGCGTAGTCCATGCGTCATTGGTGCGTAACGTCAATCCATTCGATTTGATTGGCACTGAGATGAATGTCATTGCAGCGGTTGTGCTGGGCGGCGCACGCATCACAGGCGGCCGCGGAACGGTATTTGGCACAATCCTGGGTGTAATGCTCGTGGTCATCATGAATAACAGTCTGATCCTGCTGGGGATCCCTTCCTACTGGCAGCGGGCTGCCATCGGTGTTTTAATTCTGCTTGGTACCGGTATCACCGCCTGGCAAAGTAAAAGGGAATCGGCAGCAAATCTGCTGGAGTCCTGAGCAAGGCAGAAAGGAGGGGTAGCCGTGTTTGACAAGTTGCCTTCCATAACAAGTTTTATTAGCAGAGATCGCAATATAGGCAGATTGCTGGGGGTCGCCCTGTTTATTTTGATAATCTTAAGTATCCTAAACCCCGGGCTGTTCCTGACAGTGAGCAATTTCAAGTCCATGGCATATCAACTGCCGGAATTCGGCCTGTTAGCTATGGCAATTATGATCGCCTTGCTGACTGGAGGAATTGACCTTTCCGCAGTCGGAATCGCGAACCTGTCTGGCGTTTTGGCGGCTTTGACAATGATCCGCTTTATTCCGCAAGGGGCTGCCGGATGGCAGATTACTCTGGTGATCGGTGCGGCAGTTGCACTGGGATTGGTGATCGGTGCCATCTGCGGTGCGATTAACGGGTTTTTGATCGGGCGCATCGGAATCCCCGCTATCTTAGCCACCCTTGGCACAATGCAGCTTTTTACCGGCATCTCGATCATTATCACCAAAGGTTACGCCGTATTGGGATTACCGGACGCCTTTCTCTATTTCGGCAATGGCACCATCGGCATCTTCCCTGTGCCGCTGTTGATCTTTATCGTGATCGCGGTACTATTCGCTTTATTGCTCAATAAAACAACGCTGGGCCAGGAGCTTTTCCTGATGGGCACCAACCCGACGGCGGCTAAGTTTACCGGGCTCGATAATTTCCGGCTGACACTGAAGACCTATATGGTCAGCGGACTATTGTCAGGGCTGGCCGGGTTGATGATTATTGCCCGTACTAATTCAGCCAAAGCGGACTATGGCGCTTCCTATACCCTGCAGGCAATCGTCGTGGCGGTAATGGGCGGCGTGGACCCGGCTGGAGGTGCCGGGACGGTCATCGGCCTGGTCCTGGCTATGATTTCGCTGCAGTTTTTGTCGAGCGGTTTCAATATGCTGCGCGTGGGCGGAAGTTTCAGCAACTATTTCCGTGAACTGGTCTGGGGTGTCGTCTTAATTCTGGTGATGGTAATTAACTATCTGGACGCCAAGAAACGGGCGCGGACTCCGCAGGAGTCGGGGACGGATGCAAAGGCGCAGATGCCGGATACAGCCGCTGGCGCCGGCAGTGCCCAGAAATGAAATAACGTGAAAAGATGCTGATCACAGAGAGGAGTTTTTGGAATGACAAGGAAAATTAAACAGATTGCACTAGTTGTCAAAGATGTCCAGAAAGCCATGGACCAATTCGTCAACGTTTTGGGGATCGGGCCTTGGGATGTGCGTCATTTCACACCAGCTAAAGTACGCGACTTTAAAATCGACGGTCAGCCGGTGACCGAAGACTTTGATTTTATCTGCGCTGTTTGCTGGGAAGGCGATATTGAGTTTGAGCTGATTCAACCGATCAAAGGTCCGAATATCTACTGGAAGCACCTTGAGGAAAAGGGCGAGGGCCTGCATCATGTTAAGGAAGTCCTGTCGGATGCGGAGATCCCGGCTGCTTTACAGGAGTTTGCGGACAAGGGGATTAGGGTGCTCCAAACCGGCTGGATCGATAACGATGTGCATTATTATCTGGATACTGAGCCGACGCTGGGTTTTGTCTACGAGATTGGCAACGGCGGCAAGATTGGCGCGCCGGATCGGCGCTATCCAGAGAAGAAATAAAGAGAGCCAGGTCAGGGGCGAGGGGCGGAAGGCTTATTTCTCCTGAAGGGGGTGGTGAGCGATGGCAGCAGCCACAATGAAAGATGTCGCCGAGCGGGCTGGGGTGTCGACAACGACAGTTTCGCATGTAATCAATCAGACCCGCTTTGTTTCGGAAGAAAATCGCAGCAAAGTGCAGGAGGCCATGAAGGCGCTGGGATATCAGCCCAATGCTATCGCCAAAAGCCTGCGGCAGAAATCGACCAACACAATCGGTTTAATGATCTCGGATATCGCCAACCCTTTCTTCACCAGTTTGATCCGGGGCGTTGAGGATGTCGCCAATGCTGCCGGGTTCAACCTGATTCTGTGTAACACGGATGAAAAGCCTGAGAAGGAATACACCTACCTGGATGTATTGCAGCAAAAGCAGGTAGATGGGGTAATCGTGGCACCAACCGGGGAAAATCTTGATTATTTTGAGGCTCTGGTTGATAACGGGTTTCCCATGGTTTTTATCGACAGGCGCCTGGAGGGGATCGCCTGTCCGGCGGTGCTGGCCGATAATGAAAATGGATCTTATGAGGCGGTTTCACATCTGATTGGGCTGGGGCACCGCCGCATTGGGATTGTGGTGGGTCTATTGGGTGTTACCAGCACCACCGAGCGGTTGCGCGGTTACAAAAAGGCGCTGGCTGAGCACGGCCTTCCGTTTGATAAGGAACTGGTATTGCCGGGTAAGTCAAAAGTTGAGAGCGGCAGGGAGGCAGCTTTGCAGCTGCTGGCACTTAATGCACGCCCCAGCGCTATTTTTGCGACTAATAACCAGATGACCATCGGTGTGATGCGTGCTTTGCATGAGCAGGGTGTGCGCTGCCCGGATGATATGGCGGTAGTAGGGTTTGACGATTTTGAATGGGCATCCGCTTTTCGTCCGCTGCTGACGACAGTAGCCCAGCCGGTCTATGATATGGGGCGGGTGGCGGCGGAGACGCTGATGGCGTGCATCCGCAATAAGGGTGAGGCGGGCGATAAGGGCGGGGCGGGCGATAAGGGCGGAGCGGGCGTAACTGGCAAAGCGGATCGAGCAGACGCGAAGCAGGTCATCACGCTGGGATGCACGCTGGTGGTGCGCGAGTCGTGCGGGGCCGGTGGGGCTGCAGCTGCAACCGCAGAGTCCATCGCAGATGCAGGCGAAAATTAGTTTTATTATGGCGTACCCGTTAGGGGAGATCTTATTTGGACTTATTATGTCTTGGTGAATTATTAATTGATTTTGTCCCGACTGTCCTCGGAAGGAAACTGCGGGATGTGCCTGCCTTCGAAAAGGCGGCTGGCGGAGCGCCGGGCAATGTGGCCTGCGGTTTCAGCAGGCTCGGTGGCAGCAGCGGTTTTATCGGGAAGGTCGGCAATGATGAATTCGGGCATTTCCTGGAGCAGACCCTCCAGGGATGTGGAGTTGATACTTCCTATTTATATAAGTCGGATGAAGCTTTGACCTGTCTGGCGTTTGTGTCGCTGAAGGCCGACGGGGACCGGGACTTTGCCTTTTACCGTAACCCTTCAGCAGACATGCTGCTCCGGGTTGATGAGATCCCGGTGGAGGCTGTGCGCGCGGCTAATATCTTTCATTATGGATCGATTACTCTGGTTGATGAACCGGTCCGAAGCGCAACTTTGCTGGGGGCACGGGCTGCCGGGGAGGCTGGCCGGCTGGTGTCGTTCGATCCCAATTTGCGTCCGCAATTGTGGCCCAGTCTGGAGCAGGCCCGGCAGGCTATTTTGGAGGGTATGCGCTGGGCCGGGATGGTGAAGGTTTCTGACGAGGAGCTGGCGTTTATTACGGGGCTGGAGTGTGGCGGGGGCGGCGGTGCGGATGCCGAAGGCCGTGAAGGCGAGGAGGATGCGGCTGCTGCGGCGGATGGGGCGGTGCAGGCTCTGTTTACGCAGTTCCCAAACCTGCGCATGGTGGCCCTGACATCGGGACCGGAAGGCAGTTCTTTGTATACCAGAAATCAGGCGATCAGGGTGCCTGGGTTCAGGGTGGAAGCTGTTGATACCACTGGCGCTGGCGATGGTTTTTTAGCCGGGTTGTTATTTCAGATGAACCGTCAGATTGAGGGCGGGGAGGCCGGAGGGGCATTGCCATTTGATTGGAACAAGCCGGATCGCTTTTGGGCAGAGGCGGCGCGCTTCGGTAATGCGGTTGGAGCGATGGTCGTAACAAAGCGCGGCGGGATACCATCGATGCCTGAGATGGCGGCGGTGGAGAGGTTTATGGCAGAGTGTGAAGTCTAGAAGAAGTAATTGGAATTATTATGGCAGCGTAAATTTTCGCGCAGATAATAGGCGGATTTTAGGACCTTCCGAAAGGAGGGTCTTTTTCTATGGTTATGACAATCTAGATGAAGAAAAGGGTTAGGGGTGGGGGTGTTCTTCGTGAAGTTCTTTGATCATTTGCATCATTAAACGATGTTCCTGGCTGTTGGTTGCTTCCAGACGATCCAATCTGCATTCCAGACGCTCAAAACGATCATCATGTTTCTGGACAATTTTGCGGATGTCGCACAAGCCTTCTCCAAATGCATTGAATTTAGAAAACATCTCCTCCAGCAGGATGTTTGTCCTTCTTGCTTCATCCATCAATTTCGCCTCCCCAAACTATAGTTGTGTTTCAATTTTACCATACCGGGCAAGAAAGTGAATTGTTCGAAGAAGGGGGAGGAGATTATGGCAGGGGGATTTGTAGCGCTAAGCTCTTTTTAATGTAGTGGCTCAAGCCTGCGAACATTAAAGTGTAATTGTCACTTGATAATGCCTGATCCGGGAGCTTTATGGGCGAGCAATAGAGGAAAACATATCCAGAAAGACGAAATGGCATTCTTGATAAGGTGCGATCCTTATTTGAGTGTATCGATCGGAATGATGAGAGGGTGGGTTTATCAATGAATAAGTGGAGACAAGCTCTGTTGCTCACTTGCTGTTTATGTCTGGTGCTAGGCGCAGGTTTGGTTCTGGCGGACTCGATGAAGATCAAAGACATCATCGAAAGAAATACCAAAATCAGAGGCCAGGAATTGACTGTTGTTGGTGAGATCTCGGCGATTACGCATCGGGAGACAATGGGGCTTTATGTAGTTGACTTAAATAAATCCAATTCAGAGAACGCAGATAGTGCCAAGGGGTCATCCGAAACCAGTATTTATTTGGTGAGCGATGAAACAGCAAGCATATATGTTCTGAGTACGAAGCACTATGAGGAGAAAGACAAAGCCGAATTTACCGCCTGTGTTTTGATGGATTCCAGGGATAAAGTCGGTAATGATCAGGTTCTGTTATATGATCGGCACATTTCCGCCAAGCAAGGCCTTACATCCCCAAGCTACAGCAAATTCATGCTGGAAGATTTGTTAAAGCGGGCGGATCTGGGGAAAACGTGGGTGTTGTTGATTGATGTTGGGGTTGAAGGCAACCATGAAAACTAAATGGAGAGTCGTAATTCCCATTAGCTTTGTCACGGTTTTCTTTTTAAGCATATTTGGGGTAAGCAGCCTGATCGCATTTTGATTGACAAAAGGGCTTCAAAGAAAACAGATGAGTGGAAGAGAGTATTTGATTCAAGCGAACATGACCTAATGCGGTATTTTTGTGGGGACCTTTCGGAGAAAGACAAAGCGTTGTTCAGGGTGGAAAACCGCAACAACAATGAAACCCCCGAATTGCACTTCACTGAGTGGAATGGAAACTGCGACTCGGAATGTGTAGTTATCATTGAATATCTCGAAAACAGATATCAGGTTTTGCTGCGGGCACCACTTGGCTTTTTGGAATTCCGGGATTTAGACAGCGATTGAATGGATGAGCTTTGTGGGATAGCGACGTATACTCACATGTCAGGGATATACGAACCTGCTTTTTTGGTCGCCTTTACTTTCGAAGATAATAAGTATGTATCTTCTTATGAGATGACCAAACAGTTGCATGAGGAACGTCTAGACAAATATGAGGCGGAGTTTTCAACGAATCGGGACATTCAATCACTCCTGTGGCTGCTTGGGTTTTGTGCAGTCGGTGATTTTTCGGATAGGGGGAAAGCTCTCTTATCCGAAAATGAAGACTTGATCCTGGACTTTGGTGTCACTGTACAGACAGCTTACAACGCCTACATTGATGTCCATACAAGTCACCTGACATCTTGGGAGCGAGTAAAGGCGGGCAAATGGAATGTGGATCCATGGGCTAAATCGGAAGAGCCTTGAGGTATGAACGCGAAATAGATGTTATCGCAATATCAGTCCCAATATCGCTGAGTTGGGTGAAAACTCTTCCAGGGCAGGGCCTTCCTTCAGGGGAGGCCTTTTACGATTGGCGTTGCTGGTTTTGACATAGCAGAGAAGGGGTTGCCCCGCACAACGACGGAGCGAACGGATGTTTCCGACGGCAAATGACGGATTAGAATGGTAGACTCTAATATTGAAGGAAAGCGCATTGCGCAGATTCACAGAGATAGCAGGGGAAATAGGGTTGTGCATCCAATTATTGCATAGTGACAATGCAACACCATGTTTATGTTCTTGTAGAGAAGTCACAACCTCAAATGAGAATGGATGAAATGGAGTGTCAGTTATATGAGGTCTATTTCACTGCCACCGTATGCACCGATACTCATTGAATCTACACGCGCTATCGGATATACGCTAGAATCGGCAATAGCCGACGTTGTAGATAATAGTGTCTCGGCAGTAGCTTCGTCTATTGAAATCTCCTTCTTCCCGATTGGGGATTCATATATAGCAATGCTTGATAACGGTTACGGGATGAATTCTATTGAACTCGAAAATGCCATGCGCTATGGTAGTCAAAATCCGAATGATAAGCGGGTTGCTACAGATTTGGGCCGTTTCGGGCTGGGGTTAAAAACTGCTTCTCTGTCACAGTGTCGCACATTAACAGTTGCCAGCAAAAAAAGGGGCATCATTGAAGTCCGCCGATGGGACATAGATCATGTAATCAAGACTGGAGGCTGGTCACTCATAGTACTTGATGCCGTGGATGAGATTAACGCAATACCCCGCATTGATAGCCTGAGAGAGTTAGAAAGTGGTACGCTGGTTGTTTGGCAAAATCTTGATAGGCTTAGAACCGGTGAATTGGATTTTGGCCGTTCTATGGCCAGGAAGATGGATGATGTCCGCACCCATCTCTCACTGGTGTTCCATAGATATCTCAGCGGAGAATCTGGGTTGGGAAAATTGCAGATCAAGATGAACGGGATTGCCATTAATCCCGCAGATCCGTTTCTGACGCGTAAAAACACACAAATAATGGCTGATGAAGAGTTACTAGTTGAGGGTGCAAGGGTTGTTGTTCGTCCATATATACTCCCTCACATTTCAAACTTGTCTGCGGATGAGATTAAAGAACTTGGCGGCAGAGAAGGACTGCGCAAGAGTCAAGGATTTTACGTGTACAGGAATAAACGCCTTTTGGTTTGGGGGACATGGTTTCGAATGATGCGGCAGGGCGAGCTTTCAAAGCTGGCTCGGATTCAGATTGACATACCAAATGATTTGGACAGTCTTTGGACGCTCGACATTAAGAAGTCAACGGCGGTTCCCCCTGAGACTGTCAGGAACAATCTCGGTTCAGTTATTGAGAGGATTGCGGAACACAGCAAACGCACTTGGGTATTTCGTGGGAAGAAAGAAACACACGAGTCGATCGTACATGTTTGGCTTCGGTTCAAAGGGAGGCAAGGGGGATCGTATTACGCCATTAACAGAGATCATCCGCTAGTTGAAGTTTTCAATGACGCATCTTCACAAATAAAGAGAAACATTGAAAACTTATTGAACGCGATTGAGACAGGCCTTCCATTAAGTTCGCTCTATTTGGACATGAACTCAGACAAGCCCGTCGAAAACGACTCAGATATAGCCTTGCCAGAAGTTGAAAGACTGCTACAAGACTTACTTGCCCAAGTAACCACAAGTGCCGGAAAAGAGGAATTGATGGATAGGCTTGCTGTTTCGGAGCCATTTGTCAACTACCCTCAACTTATAGAAAAGTACAAGACAGGAGGAAACACAAATGGCGGGAACTAAAGCTGAAATACTGGAAGGCCTTATTTCTACTGCGATTAACTCAGAATATCCAGACGTTCCTCCTTCCGAAACGGTCTTTGACGAGAAAGTGGAAGCGTTGCGGCAGCTGTTAGCAAATTTATATCCTGTTAGCGACGAAGAGTTTGCAGAAATTAAACGCAAGTTAAAAGCAAACATTGTTGTTCAGATGGATCTAGGCGTCCTTATAAAAGATCGACGACAACATCTGCCGTGGCTTTCTGCAAGACGTGAGTCGATGGACTTCTTTTTTTGGAATCGATATAAGACATACTTGGATCAGGTAAAGAAATGGAATCCTCGCGTTATAGGGAATATGGGACGAGTTTCAGATGAAATTGTGGATTATCTTGGCGATCCTGCAAGCGATGCACCGTTTCAGCGACGCGGTCTTGTGCTTGGCGATGTGCAGTCTGGCAAAACAGCGAACTACACTGCTATTTGCAATAAGGCAGCTGACGCAGGATATCGCGTAATTATTGTCCTTGCCGGAATGATGGAAAACCTACGGCAACAGACCCAGGAACGACTAGATGCGGAATTCTCAGGCAGAATGAGCCAATACCTACTCGATCCCAAACAGGAAATTGAGAATGTGCCTGTCGGCGTGGGCAAATATGGTCAAGAAAAGCAAGTAGCGACGTTTACTTCTGTCACAAAAGACTTTGACAAGAACATTCTTCGTGCGCTGAAGTTATCACTTCACAATGTCAACACCACTGTGCTTTTCGTTATTAAGAAGAACAAAAGCATTCTCAACAATCTTATAAGGTGGCTAAAAAGCAACAATCTGGACGCAAGAGGAGCCATCAATCTTCCTATGCTATTGATTGATGATGAAGCAGATAATGCTTCAGTCAACACAAAAAAGGAAGATGAAGATCCGACAGCAATTAACGATGCTATCCGTAGATTATTGAAGTTATTCAGGCAAGCCTCATACTTGGGAATTACGGCCACACCGTATGCGAATATCTTTATAAACCCTGAAACGGAAACAGAAATGCAGGGAGACGATCTATTCCCCAGAGATTTCATTTATTCATTGGCTCCACCGACGAATTACATTGGTGCCGATAATATATTCGGGGAACAGTCTCAGTTTGCTGATTCTTTGGTGGAACTCCATCCGCAGGAGATGGATGCATTTTTTCCGTTTAATCATAAGAAGGATCTTGTCGTTGATGATCTGCCTCCGAGTATGAAAGAGGCTATTGCGTATTTCTTGCTTGTTAATGGAATCCGCGATGTCCGAGGAGATAATCGAGAGCATCGTTCAATGATGATCCATGTCAGCCGATTTACGGACGTCCAAAATCAGATCAGTGATCTGGCACATAATTGGGTTGAGGATGTTCAATCGGATGTCCGTAACTTCGCTTCACTATCCGAACAGGAAAGCGATGCCATTATGAGTATTGCTTTTCTGAAGACGGTATGGAAAAAATACAGACTCTCGGAGAAAGCAGGAGCCAATGGTATTCCCATGCTGTGGCACACATTTTTATCTAAGTATCTATTTAAGGCTATCGCTCCCGTTGCTGTTAGGTCAGTGAACCAGAAGAGTAGCTCAACGGGGTTGGATTATTATAGTCATAAGAAAGAAGGACTTCGTGTAATAGCAGTAGGCGGCAATAGCTTGTCAAGGGGCCTTACACTTGAAGGATTATGCGTTAGTTACTTTTATCGCAGATCGCAAATGTACGACACCCTTCTGCAAATGGGGCGTTGGTTTGGATATCGTCCGGCATATGAAGATTTGTTCAAAATTTGGATTAGCATTGAGGTTATTGACTGGTATGGATATATTACAGCTGCCGCGGAAGAATTGAAATTAGAAATTGCGCGAATGAAGGACGCGAATCAAACCCCAATGGAGTTTGGCTTGAAAGTACGACAGGACCCAGCTTCGCTAATCGTAACTGCACGTAATAAAATGAGGTCTGCCACTTCTGTGAGACGTCCGATAACAGTGTCCGGTCGTTTGCTCGAAACTCCACGCCTGAGAGCGGATAGTGCTTCACTTAAGCAAAACAATGAAGTATTTAAGGATTTTATAAATCGATTGCCCGAAATTGGACGCGCCGTTCAAAGAGAAGGAACGCGTCATTTTTGGGAAGGCGTCAGTAAGGATGAAGTTGAGCAGCTTATCCGTGATTTTAAAACACATCCCTGGCATTTGTCTTTCCAAGGAGTAGCGCTCGCTGATTTCATCAGAGATTGTACTGATATGGATAACTGGGATGTGGTCATTCCAGAAGGCGATGGTGGCGTAATAGAACTAAATTGCGGTAACAATGTGTTAAGTATTTCATCGGAGAGTCGAATTGTAAAAGCAACAGAGGAGCAGATCAGCATCAGCGGGACAAAGGTACGTGTAGGTGCTGGAGGTGTTGCCAGGCTAGGGTTGACTGAGCAGCAACGTGATGAGGCGGAGGCTAAATTCCGGCGTGAAAGCTCAAAGAAGCACGTTCCTGACAGCGCATACCTAAAAATAGATCGTAGCCCAATCCTCATGCTTCATATCATCGCTGTTGACCGGATAAAGACTGATGAAAAAGGAAACCCGAAAACGCAGATTGATGCTGGTTGTGTAGTTCCAGACTATCTTTATGCATTGGGAATTGGTATCCCCGAAATGGGAAGCGAGAAAATAGCTTACTACATGGTCAACATGGTTGAGCTTAAGAATTACTTCGATGCCGAGGAGGATGAGGACGAATGACGATAACACCTGAAATCCTCGAACAGCAGTGGAATAGTATCAAATATACGAGTGGAGGCTTTCTGCAGATTGACACACAGCATCCTCTGCAATGGCATATAGGCTACCAATCTATTAGTCAACTGACGTTACTGTTGGTCAGCGACACCGAAATCAGCGCAATTGAGTCCTCAAAGTCGATGATCGTAAGCCGCCGCAGGCGTGAATCTGATAATCGCTGGACGTTGTCGTTCGAGCTACTTCGGAATGAGCAACAAGGCGTATTTGCCATACTTTGTTGCGATATCATCGAACATTCGCGTCCTGCAACAAATGAAAAAGATGCATTGGCTCTTGTTATTAGCCGATATAAACAATGGAGTCGGTTGCTAGAAATTCAAAGAAGCGGGCTGATGGATGAGAATAGTCGTAAAGGATTGCTTGGAGAACTATTGTTTTTGCAGGGACGTATTGAAGCGGGAAATTCGGTTTTGAGTGCAATTCAGGGCTGGGTGGGCACGGATGGCGCTGATCAGGACTTTGTATATGAAGATAGCTGGTATGAGATAAAGAGCGTTGGTGTTTCTGCTTCGAACGTGACGATTTCCTCACTTGAGCAACTTGACTGTGTTGGTGAAGGTGAACTTGTGATAATGCGTATTGATAAGGCCGCCCCGGAAAAGACTGGGGCATTGTCTCTTAACGATGCAGTAAGGCGAATCAGCAACATGCTAACTGGCGCCCCAGATGCGCTAGATTTGTTTCGATCAAAACTAAGGGCCTATGGTTACATCGATTTACAGGAGTATTCAGAGCAGAAATATTACTGCTCCGGTTTACAGCGGTATTATGTAAATGATATGTTTCCTGCACTCACGAGACAAAACGTTCCGCCACAAGTTGAATCCCTGCACTATGAATTAAGTCTTTCCTCGCTAGAGGACTGGCTGAAAGGGTGATCAAAATGGATGCACAGGAATTCCGAAAAGACTTTATAGAAGGGGTTAAAGCTAATGCGGCAACTACTGGCGAGGGTTCCAGCGCGTCTTTTGTAAGTGATTTCGCTCAGTATTTGCAGGAGACAGAATTCTTAATGGATTTTAACGCGGCTTACTTTGAGGGGGTGGGAAAGCGTAACAGAAAGCTACGCGTTGACGGATATGCATACGATGAGTTTGATAAAACCATGAGTTTAATAATCGCTGACTATGACGTGGTTGAAAAGGAACGCGTGCTTGTCAGAACTCAAGTTGGACTACTACAGGAGAGGCTAAGAGCTTTTGTAGACCATGCGTTGAATTCTACCCTGCATCTTGAAGTTGAGATGAGTAGACCTTGCTCCGATTTAGTCGATTTGTTGCTAGAAAAACGCAATGAAATCCGCAAATATCAGCTTTTGATTTTTACCACCGCCACCATCAGTGCAAAAATATCCAAACTTGAGTCTTCTGACATTGATGGGGTTCCGTCTGAATGTCAAATTTGGGACATTAACCGCTTATTTAAGGTGTGCGGATCAGATACGGGAAGACCCATTATCGAGATCGATTTTAAAGAACATTCCGAACACGGAATTCCTTGCATGGAGGCAAGCGGCACTGAGACAAGAGATTTTAAGAGTTACCTATGCATTATTCCTGGTACCCTTTTGGCAGATATTTATGATAAATATGGTAGCAGACTGCTAGAGGGAAATGTACGGTCTTTTCTTTCAACCAAGGTTGCCGTAAATAAAAAAATACGCACCACCATACTTCAATGCCCTGAAAGATTTTTTGCTTACAATAACGGCATTTCAGCTACCGCAATGAGCATCAAAATAGACTCAACTCCATATGGACGGTTTCTCGTTTTCGCAAAGGATTTTCAGATAATTAATGGTGGGCAGACTACTGCATCGCTATCAAACGCGAGATTTCGCGACAAAGCCGATCTAGGAACCATTTATGTACAAATGAAACTAACAGTAATTGAAAGCTCGCTGGAGGAGGAGGCTACCGAACTTGTTCAAAACATTTCACGTTCCTCCAATAGCCAGAACAAAGTAAGTGACGCCGATTTTTTCTCAACACACCCGTTCCATGTCCGTATGGAGAGATTCTCACAGCGTTTATACGCAAGAGCAACTGGCGGACTTCAGCATGAAACCAAGTGGTTTTATGAGCGGGCGCGCGGGCAGTATTTGCAGAAACAGATGCGAATGACTGCTGGTGAGAAAAAAAAGTTCATGCTCCAGAATCCGAAAAACCAACTAATCACAAAAACTGATCTAGCAAAGGTTCGAAACTCTTGGAAGGGGCTACCTCATATTGTAAGCCGCGGTGCTCAAAAGAACTTTTCTGAGTTTGCGAAAACCACAAGCGAGGAATGGGAAGCATCAGATGACGGTCTGGTCTTTAATGAAAAGTATTTCCAAGAGAGCGTTGCTTTGGTTCTAATGTTTAGATATTGCGAGGCAATGGTGACGCAACAGAGATGGTATTCTCAAGGTTATCGCGCTAATATAGTGACTTATACTATTGCCATTTTACACACACTTATACAGAAACAGTTTTTCGGGAGAGACTTGGATTTAATGAACATCTGGATACGCCAAAACGTCCCAGATGCTGTTATCAAAGCTTTGATCGGTCTATCAGAACGCGTTTATGACAAACTGACTGATCCGAAAAGAGGGGTAGAAAACGTAACCCAGTGGTGTAAGCAGGAAGCATGCTGGAAAAGCGTCCATAGTATCGAGTATAGATTACCATCTGACATTCATGCGTGCCTTATCGGAAGGGACGAGTTAAGAGCCGCTGAAAGAGAAGCCAAATATGACCAACGGATAGATTCGGAAACAGAAACCATGACCAAAATTATTGGTATTTCTCAGGAGCAATGGCAGAATGTCTTAGACTTCGCCACAGCCGGGCGGATGATTACGCCTGAAGAACTTACTGCCATGCGAATAGCATGCCAAATGCCCCAAAAAATGCCGACCCCGGGTCAATGCAAAAAATTAATTGCTGTGCTGGAAAGGATAGAGGCGGAGGGATTTAAATTATGAGTTCTGACGCAGAGTCAAAGTTTAGCGTTGTTGACTTGTTTTCCGGCGCGGGCGGTTTTAGCTACGGTTTTCTTCAAACAGGTAGATTTTATATAAAGGCTGCCTTCGAAAACAATCTCAATGCGCAGAAAACTTACAGGCGCAATCATAGAAATGTTGAAATCTATAATGATGTTGGCGATGCGCTTAGCGATGAAATTCAAGCGAAAATTGGTAAGGTTGACGTTGTCATTGGAGGACCACCATGTCAAGGATTCTCTAATGCAAACCGTCAGAAGAATCATGCCATAAGTCAGAACAATTCACTCGTAAAAAAATATGTTCAGGTCGTGCTCCATCTGAATCCGATGGCTTTTGTGATGGAGAATGTAAGCATGCTCCAATCAGAGGTTCATCGTTTTTATGTAGACGAAACGGATTTGGAAACCATAAGTAAATACGGAATCAAAACTAGTTCATCAGAGATTCCACTTCTTGACGCAGATTTTTTGTTTCCGGGGGTTGACGATATCGCAAAAGATATAACCCGGATTTCGGAATATCTTTGGAAAGAGGATGATTACTTATCGCTTAATGTGGTTTTCAAAACCCGCAATAACCCCAAAAAGCTATGCGCTTCGTTAACAAAACACAAGAAAAGACTTCTTGTTCTTGCGAATAAGCTCATTGCATTCTTGGATGAGAATGATCCTGTCTTGATAAATGATTATTCGGCAGGAATCGCAATTAAGAAGTACTTTAGTGCCGTTGAAACAGATAAGGCCGCTAGAGAACTATGTGCCTCGATTATGCCGGCAATAATGATGCAACGCATGTTTTCAAAGGCAAAAGAAATATTGGATAACCATATTAAGGTTGAACGCTATTCATCTGAAAATGGTCTTGTAGCGCATGTCACTTCTATGACTGTGATAGACTATATAAAGTCCATTTTAGAAGCTTCCAGCAACGGATACAGTATAACTAGCGGTGTTTTATCAGCTACAGACTTCGGCGCGCCTCAGAAGCGGATGCGCTTTGTCCTTATCGGTATAAAAAGCTCCATATGCGATGATGTTAAGCTTCCGACAGGTACATTTACGGACGCAAATTACCGAACAGTGGAAGACGCAATTAAAGATCTAGAGGAAATAGAAACTGCAACAGAATTATCTGATGGCGACAATGGGTTTGAGTTACCTGATGCCCCAAAGGATATAAGTGAGCTTGGAAGATTACTACGCGATTCCAAAAACCTCTGCAATCATGTTTCTACAGCCACAACTCCGGAAGCACTGGAAAGGTTTATGGCAATAAGACAAGGGGAGAACTTTCACAGCTTGCCGTCTGAATTGAAGACCACTTACTTTGATGCGGAGCGTACTCAGAACACCATTTATCTGCGCCTGAAATACGACGAACCGTCCGGAACAGTAGTCAATGTTCGGAAATCTATGTGGATTCATCCCGTGAAAAATCGCGCGCTTAGCATACGCGAAGCAGCACGTCTGCAGACTTTTCCAGATAGCTTCGTCTTTTGTGGAAATAAGAATTCGCAATACCAGCAGGTAGGTAATGCAGTCCCGCCGATGCTGGCAAGAGCTGTTGCGGATCATATTTATAAATATTTGGACGGTGTTTGCTCCTGACCATCTAATTGCCGCAGGAGGGATAAATTGTGGAAAGAATAAATAATTGGACAAGAGAACAAATCATTCTGGCGCTGTTTTTGTATTGCCAGACGCCTTTTGGGCAAATTCACGCCGGAAACAAACAGATTATAGAGATGGCTGGGTTAATTGGTAGAACACCTGCTGCACTGTCAATGAAAATGTGCAATTTTGCGCGTTTCGATCCAGAGTTGCGTAGAAGGGGTGTTTTTGGCCTGCCAAATGGGTCTCATCTAGATGAAGAAATTTGGAAGGAGTTTTCTTCAGATTTCAGTCTATTATCTTATGAAGCAACGGCCATCTTATCTACGCTCAAAAAGCAAGCAATAGAGTCCTTTGTGGATAAGGCGGTTCTGTCTGAGATCCCATTAGGCGATACCAGAAGTATAACTGTAAGAGCACGCATTAATCAGACTTTTTTCCGCAGAGCATTATTGTCTTCATTTAACAGTACATGTTGCGTGACCAAGATACAGGTGCCTAACTTACTTATTGCGAGTCATATTAAGCCATGGAGAGTGTGCAATGACGCCGAAAAAACAAATCCACGAAATGGCTTATTGCTAAATGCGTTTCATGATAAAGCATTTGATCTCGGTTATATCACAATCAGTACCGAGTTTGAGATAATTATCTCACCACAGGTCGAAACCTATTTTGATAATAGATTCTGTCACGAATGGCTAAAATCTCTTAGCGGAAGGAAGATAGAAAGGCCAGACAAATTCCTTCCGAGCAGTGAGTTTATTGAATACCACAATGATGTTGTTTTTTTGAAATAGTATAGAGAATGATTGGAAATTCATAGCATCAGGAAGAGATAGGTCGATCCCTACAATAAAAAATGGTCTTAATGCAAACTTTGGGAGATTCCAGCGGGAGGTGCCCCATGACCTACCAGGAACTCGTTGACTTTCTCGAAAACCGTATGCGTATGAGCCACATTTATCAACCGCTGTTGATCCGCTCTCTGGTAGAAGCGGACGGTACGGCCACGTTGCGCCAGCTAGCCGTTTCCTTTGTTATTCAAGATGAAAGCCAGCTTTTATACTACGAGGATCGTCTGAAAAGAATGCCGATACCCGTGCTTAAAAGGCATGGAATCCTGAACCGGAAAGGCAAAATTGTCACTCTGAATGTTGATCGCCTTACCTATAAAGAAAAAGCTCGCATTAGAGTTCTGTGTGAGCAGAAAATACAAGAATTCCTTGAGTCTAGAGGGCTGGCAACTTGGGATTACCGGATGCTTGAGACCGATCCGGTGCCAGATAGCTTGCGATATGATGTTTTGCGGAATGGTGGTGGACGTTGTGCGTTATGTGGTGCCACAAAGAATGATCGCCCGTTGCATGTTGATCACATTATTCCCCGTTCTCGCGGGGGACAGAACACCATAGATAACCTTCAGATCCTATGTGAAAAGTGCAATCTAGCCAAGAGCAACAGGGACAATACTGACTTTCGTGAGCTGGCGGTAGCCTCTGAAGATGCTCTTGAATATGGTTGCCCATTCTGCTATCCTGAGCGCAGAATTATCGATGAGAATGATTCCGTCTTTGCCATTGAGGATCAGTTCCCAGTGACTGCCGGACATCTGCTTATTATCCCAAAGCGCCACACACCAGACTACTTCAAAATGACTACGCACGAACGCCGTGATGCCGAAGAATTGTTGCGTGTTTTGCAGAGTGGAATTAAAGAGAGAGACAAAACGGTTACAGGATTTAATGTCGGAATGAACTGCGGACAGGCTGCCGGTCAGACAGTGATGCATGCACACATTCATCTGATCCCCAGAAGGAATGGGGATGTTGATGATCCGAAAGGCGGGGTCAGGGGAGTTATTCCGGGAAAGATGAAGTACCAATAATTTTGCAGCCTTCCATCACGGGAGGCCCTTTTATTTGGTTGGCGGGGTTGATCCACTCGAATGAATCTACGCCTCTGCGCTCGCCACGCTTACTGCATACATCGAAGCGTACCAAACACACGTTCCCGTCCAAAAATGACGGTGTTATGGTATATAATTCAAAATAGAGTATGCTTGTTTAACCACAACCCACCCGACTCCTTCACTACCACCATTCGCAGCGGGGAGGCTGAGAGATTTGGAAGCTGAACGTCATCCGGAGTACCCCATTGAAAAAACGCACTTGTCAGAAACACAACAGGCGATTGATGATTACATTGCTGCCAATCTGGAGCATAAGCAGGCCGGTGGCGCTGATGCCGAAACGGATGCCAGAGTCAAGGAGCATTGGGAAGAGCGCCTCGCCACGCACCGGGAGGCCAAGCCCAGCCCGTATTTTGGGCGCATCGACTTTCAAGAGGATGGCCAAGCGCCGCGCACCCTGTATTTCGGCATGCAGGCGCTGGACCTGGGCACCTATGAAGTGTACGACGTGCGCGCCCCCATCGGCAGACTGATGAGCCGGCAAGCGGGCGGCCGAGTCAGCTACCCCGCCCCGGGCGGTCAAGTCTCCGGTGATGTTGAACTAATCAGGCACCTCGCCATCGAGCAGGGTACCCTGCAGAAGATCGATGACGTCTTTGACAACCGCGCCGATGTACCGCAGGCAGTCATTGATCCAGACGACTATTTGAGACGCATTCTCGAAAGCCCTGGACAGACACATCTGCGTAACTTCGTGAACTCCATACGCCAGCGGCAGGATGAACTGGCGCGACTACCGGCCGACGGTGTGCTGGTGATCAACGGCGTGGCAGGTAGCGGCAAGACCTCCATCGGCTATTTTCGTTTGTCTTATCTGTTATACCCCGCAGACCACGCGCGCTTCAACGCCGAACGCATGATCATTTTCGGACCAAATCACGATTTCTTGCAGTTTACCGCGCATTTACTCCCCGAACTGGCTAAGAAAAATATCAGGCAAACAACCTTTGCTGACTGGGCTTTAGAATACATGGGTCTCAACGAAAAATATGCGATCTGCGATACTGTCAACAGCATCGTGCTCGATGCCGCCATTGATCGAGAAATACGGGTACAGGAATTTAAGAGAGCCAATCTCAAAGGCAGCCGCAAGATGCAGCAACTGCTGGACAGATACATCGAACACCGCCGCAACATTTTTGACATGCCGCCGGAGGGGCTCACCCTTGAGGGCCCGCGCGGCATCAGCGTGACCTTCAGCGTAGAGGAAGTCAAGCAGATGTACACGGATACCCGGCATTATCATGCTTCCGTCGCTAGCGACCGCCGTCAATTGCATGGCCGGCTGCTGACCCAGGCTAAGCAAAAATACCGCGAATTATCTGGCATTCAGGCTATTGAGTGGGATGAAACCCTGGAGGCGGATGCGCATCGGACCTTATCCAAACAGGTGGGGCGCATCTTGAATAGCTGCTGGCCGCGGCTCGACGCCGTCTCAGATTATTATGATCTGTGCAAAGACGAGCAACTCCTGAAGCAGCTGAATGATCCAGTCCTGACAGACGCCGACGTCTTGACTAAAGAAGAGATGAGTCTGTTGCCGCTCACCAAATACGCCCCGCTGATGATCGAAGCCGAAGATGTGGCGGCAATTCTTTACCTGTACCACAATTATCAGGGATTCAAATCCGCAAAATTTGATCATATTCTCATTGACGAAGGGCAGGACTTTTCCTATCTGCAATATGCTATTCTGAAAAAGCACAGTCGCGATTGTTCCATGACCATTCTCGGCGATATGGCACAGAGTATCTACTCCTACCGCGGCATTCGCAAATGGTCTGAACTGGAGCCGCTGATGGCAGACTGTGGGTTCAAGGTCGAAAGCATCAATACCACTTATCGATCCACCCAGCAGATTATGAAGCTCGCCAATGAGATCCTCAAGAATGCGCGGGGGGACCAGACCGTGTTAGCGGAGCCATTCCAGCGTGACGGGGCTAGGCCCGGCTTCACTAAAGCACAGACTGAGGAAGAAATGTACCAGACGGCGGCGCGGCGTGCCCGGGAGCTGGCCGAATCGGGGGCTGGCTTTGCCAGTATAGCCTTGATCTTCAAATCAGAGCGCATCAAAGAGCAGGCCTTGGAAACACTGCGGCAGTTGCTCCCGGACCATCCCATTAGCGAGAGCATCGAGGCGGAAGTGCCGACCGGCCAAATCTACGCCTATGCCATCGCTGAAGCCAAGGGTCTTGAGTTTGACGCCGTCATTCTCATCGGGACGGATGCGCAGACTTACTGCGATACCGAGCTGGACGGTCAGCTGTTGTATGTGGGTGTGACCCGCGCACTACATAGCCTGGATTTGATGTGGGTTGGGCAGCCTTCGGCGCACTTGAAAAATGCTATTGCTTAGCTCAGCATCAAAAATGGATTGAGTTTATCAGAGGGAGGTGCCATCATGGCCTTAAGATTTCGCAAAAGCTTTTCCCTGGGTAAGCTGTTCAAAGTAAACCTCAGTAAGAGCGGTATCGGCGTGAGCGCCGGCGTGCCCGGTTTCCGTATGAGCCTCAGCCCGAAGGGCAAAGTCCGGAGGACTGTCTCGATTCCCGGCACCGGGATCTATAGCATGGAGACGATTGGAGATGTAAAGAAGACGGCGCAAGGTGGTACGCAGACGGTTACGGCGGCGCAGCGCGTTTGTCCGGATTGCGGGCGCCGGGTGGGCAAGACCGCCAACTTCTGCAGCCATTGCGGGAATACCCTATCGTAGCATTGCCGGACATCTCGATATGAAAGGATATACCATGATTTATTTAGATTATTTCACATTCCCTGATGCAGATAAAGAAACAAGTTTCATTTACACGATATTAAGAACATGCTACGATTCATTTTATCCGTTTAAAATACTATCCGCTCATTATTTCGAGAGAATTGATTTTGAGCCGGTGACTATTTTATATGGGGGAAATGGGTCGGGCAAGTCAACCGCGTTGAATGTGATAGCGGAAAAATTGCAAATTCAACGCGACTCAATTTATAATAAGTCGAATTTCTTCCCCGATTATGTTAACTTATGCAGATATAATCTGGAAACCAAAATTCCGGCGAACAGCAGAATAATCACAAGTGACGACGTATTTGATTACATATTAAATATACGCACCCTGAATGAGGGAATCGATCAAAAAAGGGAAGAAATTTTCCAGGAGTATATCGATGTTAAGCATTCAGAATACCAGTTTAAATCACTCGATGATTATGAACGGTTAAAAAAACTCAATAAGGCACGCAATAAAACCCAGTCGAAATTTGTCAGGAGCGAATTGATTGATAATGTAAGAGAATATTCAAACGGCGAAAGTGCCTATATGTATTTTACTCAAAAAATTGATGAAGATGGGCTTTATATCTTGGACGAGCCGGAAAACAGTCTCTCTCCGAAACGCCAGATGGAATTGGCGGAGTACATTTTCAACGCGGCACGTTTTTTCGGATGCCAGTTCATTATATCTACACACTCACCATTTTTATTAGCTATCCCGAACGCGAAAATATATGACCTTGACCAAAATCCCGTAGATATAAAACGATGGACAGAATTGGAGAATGTGCGTATATATCGTGAGTTTTTTAAGTTACATGATAATGAGTTCTAATCGTCGCATCATTAACTGGTGTTCCTCACCATTGGCAGCTTCCAGCTGATCCAATGTTCTTTTGGCTTCGTCCAAAAGCTTCACCTCCCGGGTTTTAATCCGCAGATTAATTTTAACACAAACAGGTTGGGAAAGAAAAAGTACCACTGCCTTATGTTCAGCGTAAATCTCAATATTGTGGCCGAGGGCACTCCGCATCAATGCATTTCTTATTCGTAAAATCCTCAATATCGGCTTGGGATGAATCAGACGAATAGTTGTGTATAGTTGACAATAGTTGTTTATGGTTGTACGATGTGAGCGAGGTGATTAATTCATGGAGAAACTACTTACTGCTCATGAACTGGCCGAGGTCTTAAATCTGTCGGTGGAAACCATTTGGCGATATACACGCCAGAGAAAAATACCCGTTGTAGAATTGGGGGAAAAGCAATACCGGTATAAAAAGGAAGCAGTATTGTCTGCTTTGGCCCATAGAGATGATCTTATTAAAGAAGAAAGACCGATATATGCCAAACAGGGTGGATATTCATATGAAGATTATTTGGAAATCCCGGACGAACCGGGCTACCGATATGAAATTCTGGAAGGATTTCTGGTCAAAGAACCGTCACCATCAATGCAACACCAACGAGTATCCCGTGAGCTGGGATATGAGTTGAAAAAGTATTTCGATCAATTTGATCCCGAAGGCGAACTCTTTTATGCGCCTTTGGATGTTACTTTGTCTAATAAGAATGTGGTACAACCTGATATTTTATTTGTATCCGGCAACAGGAAAGGTATTATGCGCAAAGAGCGAGTTGACGGTGCGTGTGATCTGATAGTGGAGATTATGTCTCCTTCCGACCGGCGTAAAGACCGGCTGCAAAAGATGGAGATTTACCGTAAGTCGGGGATTCTCCACTACTGGTTGGCAGATCCAGAAGAGAACTTATTAGAAGCCTTTCTGCTTAAGGAAGGGAACTATCTCTTGGTATTTACGGGAGGACCGGGAGATGAGTTTATTCATCCAGAGTTTCCGGGATTAAATCTCAATCTGGATAAAGTATTTTACCGACCGGATGTCAAATGAGCTGCATTACATTTCAACTACGCAAAGAGATTTGTCTGACTATGAAGGTAATAGTCCGCTTGCGAATATTTTGATGGTGACGGGAGAGGTGATTGTGCAGTGCTGGAAACCGATCGATTGATCTTAAGAAGATTCCATAAAGATGACTGGCAGGATTTATATGAGTACCTTTCGGATGAAGCAGTGGTCAGATACGAGCCCTATGGTGCTTTTACGGAAGAGGAGTGTAAGCAGGCGGCCATCAGCCGGGCGAATCAGGAGTTTTTCTGGGCGATCTGCCTGAAGGAGCGCGGGGGAGAGGTTGATCCAATCGCCCAAGCCGCCGGCAAACTGATCGGCAACATTTACTTTCAGCAGCAAAACCCGCCCGATTTCATGTGTTGGAGCCTCGGGTATGTACTTAACCCGCGTTATCAGGGCCAAGGTTACGCCACAGAAAGCTGTCAGGCCATTATGGAGCACGGGTTTACAAAAATGCATGTCCGCCGGATTGCCGCCATGTGCAATCCCGAAAACACGCCCTCCTGGCGGCTGCTTGAAAGGTTGGGCCTGCGCAGAGAAGGTCACTTCATCAAACATAAGTTCTTTAAGCGTGATGCCAAAGGTAATCCGCTTTGGACTGATACATACTTGTATGCCATGCTGGCGGAGGAATGGCCTGTAAAATAGGCGGCGAGACCCTCAGAGGATAATTCCGTAATTCTCCTTAGTAATGGTTTTGTATTTTTCCGCCAGTTCACCAGCGTTTTGAATGTCAAGCATTAGAATAGCCGCTTGCAGGCTTTGCAGATAATTGGGGACTCCCAGCAAAAATTCCGCGATTCCTTTCCGGTACAGCAAAGGTCCGAGGGAATAAGAGAGATAGTATTTGTTACAATACTCAATGCCCTTGTTGGCGCTTATTAAGGCGTTTTGGTCATCATCCATAATGTGGTAATTATAAGATAAGTTGAAGTAAATTTTTACTCGCAAGTACTTCTCGTAAATCGTGGCATGAAGGTCATCATTTAAGTGTTCCAGGCAGAAAAGCAGAATACGATTACTTAAATCGGGTAGTTCGGAGAGCGAAACGGCAATCATGAGCAAAATTCTGGATTCAAACTCGAAGTATCGAAACTGATCGTATTGCTCCGGCGCAAAATCGGGATGACTGACTTTCAACGCGGCATTGAAGTATTCAAAACTCTTTTTGGGATCGGAAGAATAGTATTCGCTCACCCCCGATAACGTTAGCCTAAATTGATTTACAACTGCTCCGTTGACCAAGGTACCTTTTTCCGGATTGTTTTTCACATAATTCGAAAACTCACAGCTCAATTGCTCCAGAGCGGCGAGATCATTAAAAACAAGTAGATCCTCCAAGCGACGATAGTAATTAAATAGTTCGTTCGCGTTGCTGTAAGATTTAAGAACAGCCAACAGATCTTTCTTATAAGCGTGTGATAAATAGAGTAAGGTATCATACCTTGGCACCACTTCGCCATTTTCTATTCTACGTAAAGCATCGACGGTTAAGCCGGATAGGCTTTCCACATCTCTTTGAGTGAGCTCCAAGTTATTTCTAAGCTTTCGTAGATGTTTCCCAAATTTGACCAGATCGTAAGACTCAAACATCAGGTGTCCTCCCATTACACTACAATAAAGCCATTTTTATGCAAAACGACTTTTGTTCGGGGTGCTATTTGCTATGATGCATGCTACAATGAACTCACAAAAAGTGGGGAGGTATATATCGTGAGAAAAAAGGGTTTACTTTTGGTAATTGTATTGTTAGTTTCATTGTTAGTCCTGCCGTTGGTTTCACAGGCGGCCCCAGACGATATACCTGATATTCTGCACGAACCGGATATACCAAATATTCTGCACGAACCGGATATACCGAACATTCTGGCCGAGCCGGATATGCCACACCTTCTGCACGAACCGGATATCCCTAATATTTTGTAGTATTCGTTATATCCTCTTTATACCAAAAAGATGGTATAATTACATAAAAATGTCTTTGGTTATTTGTATATATTCCACTTGATACCTTCAAAACCCTTCTTGTTTTAGCATAAATCAGGTTGCGCTCTGAAATGTTGGACAATCTTTCTAGCAGAGCGGACGATCAAAAAAGGTAACATTCAAGGAAGGCGTGCGGATTTCTATGGAAGACTATCGAATGGGATCGCATGTCGAGTCCTGGCGTGGAAGCGGGGCCAAGGCGATTACTTTTGTGGTCACGGAGGATTGTAATCTAGTCTGTAAGTATTGTTACATTACCGGCAAAGATAAAAGCAATCGTATGAACCTTGACCTGGCTAGGGCTGCTGTGGATTTCATATTGAACAGCAGCCCCGTTGCGATGCCCGAGAATAGCGTGATTTGGAATTTTGCGGGCGGGGAACCGCTTTTAGAAATCGAGCTAATTGATCAAATCACGGACTACATTAAATTCCGGACGCATGAGTTATTCCATCGATGGTTCGGCAACTATAGATTCAGCCTTTCTTCAAACGGCGCGCTCTATGATTCGCCGCCAGTGCAAGAATATATCAGAAAGAATCATAACCACGTCATTGTTGGATTAAGTGTGGATGGAAACCAGATTAAGCATGATCAACAGAGGGCTAAACCGGATGGCTCCGGAGTGCCTGCAGAATGTGTCAGGAATGTGCCTTTGTGGTTAAAGCAGTTTCCCCACGGATCTTTTCAAGTTACGTTCTCCGCGAATGGTCTTAAATATCTCAAAGACAGTATTATTAGTTTATGGGATTTGGGGATCAAGGATGTCCACGCTAATGTCGTCTTCCAAAATGTATGGAAACCCGATGATGCTTTCTTGTTTGAGATGCAGTTGATGGAGCTGGCGGATTATATCATTGACAATGAGCTATGGGGTTCGCATAATTGTTCCCTCTTCTCGGACACGATCGGCTATCCGTTAACGGAAGAGCAAGTCCGGCAAAATTCTTGCCGGTTCGGCGCAGGGAAGACGCTGGCTATTGATTATCAGGGCAATCTCTATCCGTGCTTGCGGTTTGTGGAGTATCCGCTTAACAGGCGCAGCGGTTATGCGATCGGCAGCATCTATGAAGGCTTGGATCAGCACAAGCTGATGGCGTTCCAAGAATTAAATGCAATCAGCCAGAGTAGCCAGGCTTGCCTGGCTTGTCAAGTCGCATCTGGCTGTGCTTGGTGCCAAGGCTTCAATTGTGATGTAGCTGCAACTGATACCGTTTTTGAGAGATCGACTTATATCTGCAAAATGCATAAAGCCCGGGTGCAGGCAAATGATTATTATTGGGCGAAATTGAGAGCGAAAAGCCAGATTACCAAGGCCAATTCAAATGGGCGCAAAAAGCATTCATCTGTAAAACTATGAACATCAAGCGCGTGCATAAAACGCGTTAAGTATGATGCCCCGCCATGCCAGACGGCACGACGGGGCATTTGTTAATCAGTATGCAGCGCTTTAATTTACGGCGTTAACCGGTTGGGTCCGCGGAAGAGGAACTCGACCTCTTTGATCGACAGCCCCAGGAAGAGCATGGTCAGCCGGTCCAGTCCCAGGCCAAAGCCGCCGTGGGGGGGACAGCCGTATTTGAAGAACTGGAGATAGAACTCGACATCCTGAGCCAAACCTTTCTCCTCGGCCTGTGCCCGCAACACTTCGTAGCGGTGTTCTCTCTGGGCACCGGTGGTAATCTCTACGCCGCGCCAGATGAGGTCATACCCTTGCGGAATGCCCTCTGCGTTCCGCATGTGGTAGAACGCGCGCTCTTTGGCGGAATAATCAATGACATAGAGAAACTCGCTGTGATACTTTTCCTGGGCGAACTTGTGGCACAAACGCTCTGCTTCGGTGGTTAAATCGCCCTGCAATTCCTCAGGAATGGTATAGCCATAACGTTCCTTCAGCTCGGCATATAGATCCTTCAGCCTGATCACAGGGAACGGCACTTCAGGCACGATCACTTCATATTCCGGGCCATAAAGCCGCACAATCTCTTCGCCGTGCTGCTCTTTAACCTTGCGCAACGCGTAGGCCATCAGCTCTTCCTGCAGGTGCATCACATCATACATGGAATCAATGAAGGAAAACTCCAGGTCGAAGCCGGTAAACTCGGTGGCGTGCTTGTTAGTGAAGGACTTTTCGGCACGGAATACCGGACCGGTTTCAAAAATGCGCTCCAGCCCGGCCGCCATCGCCATTTGCTTATAAAACTGCGGGGACTGGGCCAGGAAAGCCTTGGTATCAAAATACTTGACCTCAAACACTTCTGAACCGGATTCGCTGGCCGCCCCAATCAGCTTGGGAGTGTGGATCTCGACAAAATTCCGTTCCAGCAAGAACTCGCGGAATGCAGCACTGAGGGTGGTCTGTACCTTCATAATGAGCTGATTCTTTTCGCGGCGCAGATCAATCCAGCGATAATCCAGGCGCACGTCAATTTCCGAATTCTCATCAATGGGGAGGGCTTCAGCAATCGAATCAATCGAGAAGGCATCGGGCAGCATTTCAATGCCACCCATTTTGACATACTCGTTGGCCACCACTATGCCTTCCACAGTGACCACCGAATGGATGGAAAGGCGGTCAATCTCGGCGGCGATTTCAGGGTACTTCTCTTTTTCCACCGTCAATTGCAGTTTACCAGTAATGTCTTTGACAACGATAAAGGCCATCGTGCGTTTGTTGCGCAGGTTTTCCACAAACCCCCGCACTTTGGCGCGGGTGCCGGGAGTAATGTCACGAATCAACGTTCTTTCCATATCAGATGTCCTTTCTGACCATGAGTTTTCAGCCGCGGTAAAGCAGGCTGCCTCTGTATATTATCGGTACTATTTAATAATAGCCGATGTGTTTTCTTTTTCCAAGGGCTAAGGACAAGTGCTTAATCAAATAAACTCAATCTCGATATCCTTGCTGTCGAAGTAAAGAAGATCGCCTTCAGGATAGTGCCAGATGGACTGAAGGACATTAGGCACTTTAATGCCGTCTTTTTCGACATAATCATCAAGTATTGCCGTCCACCTTATCTGTCTGGATTGACCGTCAAAGTCGGTGGCCTCCCGGTCGTCAGTAGTGAAAGAGATCATGGCACCATTTTCGGCAAAGGTAAAAATGCCGCTGCCACTGATGCCTCGATAAGAAATGGTCGCCTGCGCGTGCAAATCGTCAATTGCCTGCCAGGTGATATTACTCTGCAGGGCAACGTTGGGAATGACTAAACTTTCCGCCAAAAAGGTGACGAGACTGGCGCGATCCATGGCCGGACCGGTCTGATTAAACAGCGTGAACAGCTTCGCCAGCATGCCTTTCATGGATCCCTTACCGCCGACGAAGGAGTCGATGCCCTCGAAGGGGATGCCGTACATGGAACTGTCAATATACGCGATTCTGTTCAAAGCGCCGACGAAATTATACTGGGTGTAATCAATCTTGATGGTCGGCTTGTTCAGCCCCATGGAAAAATCCACATCTTTGAACTTGATTCTCATAGCCGACATTTTGGGTGTGCCAAGATACCCGCAGTATCGAAAGTGATTTTGCACCGGCAACGGCAGGTGCGCGATGTCGTCTTCCGTAAATACGTCTGATTCTGTGGTGGTCGAGGTGGTGTCGGTACTGGTAGTGGCCTCGCCCTCGGCCTCGGTCATTAAGCGTTCAGCCAAGATTCGGAATTCACGGCTTGCCCTTGACCAGGGGATATTGAAGAACACGACTATTATGGCCGCAATTAAAAGAACCACGCTGATTATTATTAGCATTACTTTTCTATTGCTCCTCATTTTGTTTTTGCGCCTCCATTATACTGATATTATCGGTCAGTTTGATCAGACCATTACATAATCCGCTCAACAACGCGCCATCCAGACCACTGAAAAGCTTTTCCAAAAACTCCAGTTCCATGTTGTATCTGGCTCTAAAATGCTCAACACACTTCGCAGTCTGTACCACCCGCAAAACTCTGGCATCGTTCGGATCTTTGCGGATGTTTACAAACCCTTGTTTTTCGAGCAGGAGCGCCATTTTCTTTACATTTTGCCGCGAGGTTCCGATCAGGGCGGAAATCTCACTGATTGAGGGTGCCTCAACTGCTGATTTTGAAATGGCGGCTAAAAGCAGCCATTGCTTGATGGTAATTTGCCGATCGAGTTTATCCCCCAAGGCCTGGAGCTTGTTGGATACTGCAAAGATTTCGGCAAAGATGAATGCTTTTTGGGCAAGCTCATCCATTTGTGCCAGCTCACTCATTTAAAATGCGCCTCCTTTCAATACGTAACCCATTACCCATATTAAAACACAACCAGTTACCTAATGTCAAGAGGGTGCACAAAGGCGCAC
>DHDG01000008.1:126187-132686 GCA_002399265.1 Firmicutes bacterium UBA4882
AGGGCGCACAAAACTCCCGAGTGTTCACGCGCACGCCAGCCGCGTCCGAAATAAAAAAAAGCCAACCGGGCGATTTTTGAAATCCGGTCAGCGGAATTTTCGATTTTGCTATAGCATGGGCATTCATTGGGGGCGGACCTATTTAGATCATGAATGTTTGGATCATGAATGAAGCTATTTGGCCCTTTTCAGCTTGCCCTATTCTTCGTTGAGTTCTTTGATCATTTGCAGCATTAAATGATGTTCCTTGCTGCTGGTCGCTTCCAGCTGGTCGGATCTCATTTCCAAGCGATCCAGTCTGGTCTCGAGGCGATCAAAACGATCACTGTGACTGTCCACAATCCGGCGGATGTCGATCAAGCCTTCACCAAACACCTGAAACTGAGAAACCACATTTTCCAGCAAGACATTCGTTCCGCGTACTTCGTCCAAAAAACTCACCTCCCATATCCCCATCTATCGATCACATCAGCAAATCAATTTTAGCAGATCTCGATCGGCAAAGCCAGTAGCCGGAAGCGGGTGGACAAGGGTAATGCCAGCAGATTAGCAGGAACTATTCTGGAAACTCTCGAAACAAGGAGAGCAAGAGATCATTATTTGGTGACACCTTGATATCTGGAGTGGATTGGATTGCCCCTGGAAATAAGCAAACCATTGATTGAGACAAGCTATCTGACAGCGCAAAACGTAGGGCGTTACCGGGCGATCATGCGCTTTTTTTATGATCAGTATCAGCATCTGCGTTATTGGCTGCGCCCGGAAGATGTGTATGATGGCGTATTGGCGTTGGCCACCGCTGGCGAATACCTGAATGAGTTTGGCGGTTATACACCGGAACAATGTCAAAAGGACCTGGACGCTCTGGTGACTTGGAAAAACCTGGTCCCAAGGCACGACGGCGGGCATTCGAACTCGATAGAAGAATATTTGCGCAAGCGCTTTCGCTATCAGATGACACCTTATGCCGTTGAAATTGAACGTATGGTAGCGGGCCTGGAAAAGCTGCGTGGATTTGGGGGCTCTCTGGAGCCCAGTCATTTTGAAGAAATCGCGTCCGCGTTATTGGAGATCGAAACTGCACGAGGGAATTTTGCGCCCGGTAAAGCACTAAATCTTTGGCGTGTAATATATCAGGCTTTTGACAATCTAACCCGGGGAGCCGCGGACTACATTGCCAGTCTTCAAACAAATAAAGCGGAAGAATTAATGCTAACAGAAACATTTTTAGTATATAAATCGTCACTAACATCCTATCTGCAGGATTTTGTAAAAGGGTTACAGCGCGAAGCGCCCAGAATTGAAGCGACGCTGCGAAAATTGCCAGGGGAATGCCGAAGTGTGTTTTTCAGCTGTCTTCAGGCTGATCAGGCTGCTGTTCCGCAATTGGATGAAGAACCCCTGCCGGAGGAGGAACAGATCCGCCGCATAGAACAGGATTGGGACAATATCATCCGCTGGTTTTGCGGAACAGGGGGGCAGCGCAGCGAAGTCACCTTTCTGGAACAGCGCACCCGGGATACTATAACCCGGGTAGTACATTATGCACGACGCATTCAGGAAAGGCAGCAGAGCGGCTTGAGTCGGAGACATGAATTGGAGCATCTGGGTTTATGGTTTTTTTCCCTGACTGATATTAACACGGCCCATACATTAGCGGCTAATGCTTTTGGTCTCTATCGCGCGCGTCGTTTTCAGGGTATGGAGACTAAAAGTACGGAGTCTACCGGCATCTCAATGTGGGAGGAACCACCCAACCGCTACGCTTTGCGCTCCCGAAGCAGGCAGCGCTTGCGCGATAACGGTGTTACTCCCATTATCAGTAAAGCGGCTGACATAGAGCGGGCAAGGAGCGTTCACTTCCAGGAACAGGAATATGAGCGTGCATTACTGCACAATTTTCTGGCGGCGGGGAAAGTACGCATCTCGGATATGCAGACTATTGACCCGCTTGTCCGCAATCGATTGCTTTCGTGGATTGGTGCCTGTCATGCCAATAAGTCGCGCCGTGCCCGGATCGCCGAAGGTGTGGTTGTTAAGGTTGAGAACCCGGCTGACGAGTGTCGGGCTGTTTTGCACAGTTCGGATGGTGATTTGGAGATGCCCGATTACACTTTGCATTTTCAAAGCCTGGGTAATACTGAAGGGCGGATTAAGTGATGCGGCTGAAGAACAGGAACCATATGGTCAAAGAAAATCGGTTGGAAGAAACGCAGCTTTGTGCCCAAGCCCTGCTTGGCAGAACCTGGGTGGTCAAAACTGATGATCCGGAGATGTATAATGCCATACGACGCAATTATCGTGAATTAAAGGAATGGTTTCAGGAATATTGCGGATTTAATCTGATCTTCACCCGTCAGGTGATTAAGTTGGAAAAAGTACCTGGTAAAGCTTACCCTTGGATGGGGTTTGCTGAATTTAGCGACCCGCGGGATTACGGCTTATTTTCCTTTTGCCTGTGGTATTTAGAAGATAAGAGTGATGGTGAACAGTTCTTACTCTCCGAAATGGTGAGCGCTGTCCTGGAACATATTGCGGGTTTTTTGCATGACAAGGCCGAAATTGCAGGCATTGATCTGACCAATTATGATCATAGGCTTTCCTTGGCTCGTGCTTTGCGTAAGTTGAGAGAACTGGGAATATTGACAGTAGTAGACGGTGATGAGGGTGAATGGGTTCGGCAGGACCTTGATATCCTTTATGAATCCTCACAGGTGGTTCATTTTGTATTACGCCATTTCGAGAAAGAGCTCTCGTACTATGTGAATGTCAATGATTTGGCCGCTGGAGTCTATCCTGAAACTGCAGAAGGTCGGGCTCAGAAACTAAGACATAGCATTTTTCGGCGTTTGATTCAGGAGCCCGTAATCCTTGATAGCGAATGGTCTCCGGAAGAGCATTCCTATATAACTGCAAAGCATCAGGCGGTTTGTAATAACTTGCGTGCGATATCAGGCCTGGAAGGACAGCGTTTTGGCGAAGGACTGATCCTGGTCCAATCCAATGGTGCGAGCGAATGTGAGGTTTTTCCCACAACGAAAGTAGTTTCTGATATTTGTCTGCTGCTGGCAGGTGAACTCAGACGCACTTACGAAAATCCGGTATTACAAAGCATGTATCAGATCCAGCGGGAAGCGGATGGCAGTGTTTTGATTACATTAACCGCCTTGGAGCAAATGCTGAATAAGCTGCGCGAACACTATGGGAAATATTGGAGCAAAGAACACCAGTCGCAAACCACAACAGATTTGTCTGGGTCTGTGATCGCTCACCTGGTTGAGTGGAAACTGGGCAGTTGTCCGGATGAGCAGACAGTGCTGTTAAGCCCGGCGTTAGCGCGCTGGGAAGGGACTTATCCGATAGCAGAACGCCGAGAGGAGGAAGGCGGATGCCTCAGCGCTGGAAAATGAACCGTGCTGGACTCCTGAATTTCTGGTATTACGATGACGCCGAATTTGTTTTGGAAGATGGTCGCCTCATATTACGGGGAGCAAATTCCTCCGGTAAATCTGTCACTATGCAGAGTTTCATCCCCTTAGTGCTTGATGGGGATAAGCGGCCATGGCGGTTGGATCCTTTTGGTTCGCGGGATCGGCGCATTGAGTACTATTTATTGCTTGATGGCGAAGATGGTCATAATGAACGCACCGCTTACCTTTATCTGGAATTCCAGGACGCTGATCGAGAGCGTTATCTCACTATCGGAATCGGATTGCGTGGCCGCCGTAATGTAGCAGGTGTCAACTTCTGGGGATTTGTGATTACTGATAATCGCCGTATCAATAAGGATTTTAAGCTTTATCGCAGCGAACATGGCAGTGGCGAAGAAACCAAAATTCCGTTAACTCGTAACGAACTGGCTGCCAGAATCGGTGAGGGGGGAACGGTTGTCACGGAGCAAGGCGAATATGAACGCCTTGTGAATAAGCATCTGTTCGGTTATGCCGATGAAAACAGTTACGGGGAGTTACTCGATCTACTGATCCAGTTGCGCAGTCCCAAACTATCTAAGGATTTTAAACCGACTACGATTTATGAGATTTTGACCGGTGCTCTTCCGACGCTGCAAGAAGATGAACTGCGTCCCCTGGAAGAGGTTCTGGGTGAAATGGACGAGATTGCGGATCACCTGGCTGAGTTGGAAATGCATCGTCAGGAAGCTGATAAGCTGCAAAAAGCTTATCAGACTTACAATGAGGCTTTATTGTTATCAGCCAGTCGGGAAGTACTGTTCCGTCATAAGGAGCGTCACAAACAAGCAGCTGAATTAGATGCGATAAAGGGTAAGATTGCGTCTTCAAAAGCTTTGATCGCCAAGGCCGAGCATGAGCAAAACGAATTCCTGAAAGAAGAAAAGTCGGTTGAGGGACGTATCAGCACGCTTGCACAACATGAGGCCATCAGTACTGAGGACGAACTGCAGCGGGTTAAGGAACAGATCCATGGTCTTGAACATGATAAAGCTTGCGTTATGCGTAGATGGAATCAGGCACAGGCGAGATTAAAGGATATCCTATTCAGGATCGAGGCCTTGAAAGCAGCCTTGGCGCAAGCTGAGGAACGTCAACAGAGGTTCTTGGGGGAATTGGATACTTTGGCACAGGAGTCCCGTTTTTTGTCGCACGACGTGTATGTCCAGCCATGGCGTGCGGGTACCGATGAGGCCAGTGAGATTGACTGGGATGGCTGGCGGGGAGCTCTGAAAAACTGGGCACAACATTTGGAACAGGCACTACTGCTTGCAGAAAATGTACAACAGCGACTTCATGAAAAGATGATTGCCGAAAAACAGTTGGGTGAAGCGCGCCGCCGCCGCGATGAAACAGAGATCAGCCTGCGCCGCCAGGAAACTGCCTGGGACGAAGCGGTTGAAGATTTTCAGGAGCAGGTCTTTCACTGGAAGAATGCCCTGCAGGAGCTGAGGCTGGCGGAAGAGACGATGCAAGAGATCCTGAGGCAGGTATCACTTAATCGTGAAACCGGGACTTTAGCTTTGGAGGCATTGATCAGGCCAAAGGTTGAGGAGCACAGGTATAAATTACAGCAGGAATATATGACGCTGGAATTTGAGAAAAAGGGACAGGAACGGCACCGTACGCAACTTTTGGCTGAGTTGCGCGGCTGGGAAAGTCAGCAGGATCCTGAACCTTTGCGCACTGAGGAACGCCAGCGCTCCCGTCTGCGTCGGCAGGGGACAGGCGCTCCGTTTTATGCGCTTTGTGATTTCGACCCGGAGGTAGATGCGCAAACCCGTGCGGTTCTGGAATCTGTGCTGCAGCAAGCGGGGCTTTTGGATGCCTGGGTTCAGACAAACGGCATGGTAGTATGCAACGCCGGTGAAGAAGAAGTATGGATTGATCCTGCTCCGTTACTGTCCCGCTGCACTTTGGCAGATTATCTGAAACCCGTTGTTTGCAGCGGAGACGGGTATCCGTCCGCTGCTGCTATTGACAGCATTCTGCGCACGATATCGGTTGATCCAGCTCCCTTGGCGGCAGCCTCACCCAGCCCAACGGCGGTACCTGATCCTGTGCGGGTCAGCATGGATGGAACCTACCGTTTGGGGTCTTTAATAGGTCAGGCGGCCATCAAACCCCGGGCTGAATTCATCGGTGAAGAAAGTCGGCGTCGCACGCGCCATGAAAGAATCAGTGCCTTACGGGTGGAAATTAACGGAACAGAGGTGCAAATTGCTGATCTGGCAGCATCTATGGCTGTACTGGAAGCGCGGATGGGGAAGCTGGCCGGGGAATTAGCGCGATTTCCAAAGCCTGTTCTTTTGAGCAAAGTCGAAATGGGATTACGTAGTTTACAGGCGGCTTACGAGTTTTGTCAGGATCAACTGGAACAGGATCAAAAAATCTGGTATGCTGCAGGCGAAATGTGGCAAGAGGCCGTACTGGCATTTAAGAATGCAACTTCCGGCTGGTTTCTGGAAACTGATGATGTCGAGAAAATCAGACGGGCATTAGCGTGCTGCCGGGATTACTATGAGGTCACCAGTGAATTCGAGACTTTATGGAAGATTTATTGTCGCGATCGTAATGATTATCACCGCCTGTTGGAGGATCAAGAGGCGGCAGCAGTTACGGTCGCAGAGGAGCAGAACAACCTCCCTGAGTTAGAGGATAGGTTACATCTCCTGTCAGCAAGAGCAGTAGCTTTGGAGGATCTTCTAAACCGGCTTGGGTTGTCTGAAGTCCACCGTGAACTGGAAGAATTGCGAGAACGCAGCAGTGCATGTCAAGATCGCCGTCGCAGTCTGGAAAAAGACATGCAAGCAGAACAACTGGCAATAGCGCGGCATGAAGTGGCACTTCAAGCAGCACAACAAAACTATGCAACTATAGAACAGGGTTTTCGAGAATCCCTGGCTGGATGGCAAAGGGAATGCAAGTTGGGCCTGGTGGCCGCCCTGGCCTCCTTGGTAGCCCCGACCGCCCCGGAGGGAGGGGCGGAGGAGGCGGAAGGGACGGAAGCAATCATACTTAGATGCAAT
>DHDG01000008.1:132828-143098 GCA_002399265.1 Firmicutes bacterium UBA4882
AAATCATACTTAGATGCAATGAAATTGTGAAAGCTTTGTCGCGCCAACTCGGGCAGAGGATGCCCGAAAGTTCTAAAAATGCGGTTTACGATACTTTTTATGCCACAAACCAGATGTTGCAGGGCTATGTTCCTGCCATTGTTCAAGGCGGCGATGGTGAGCGTATTCTGGTGGTCTTTATGCGTGACCGGCAGAACCCAATTACGCCATTACACCTGCTGCAGGAGCTGGAAACAGCCATCAAAGAACAACATTCATTATTAAGTACCAAGGATCGTGAATTATTCGAACGCGTAATCCTGCATAGCGTGGGTGAAGCCATTCGACGCAAAATCTTCAGAGCCGAGGAATGGGTTGAAGGGATTAATAAGTTAATGGCCGCCCGCGTAACTTCCGGCGGTTTCAAGCTGCAATTGCGCTGGGAGCCTCAATCCGCGCAGAGCGGGCGTGAATTGGATACTGAAGAATTGGTGCGTCTCCTAAAGACTGATGTGCGGTTGCTGCGTACTGAACAGATCGAGCAAATAATCGAACATTTTCGTACCCGGGTACAATGGGCAAAAGAAGATCTGAGTGATGACGAGACATTAAAAGATCGTATTCGCGGCCTTTTGGATTATCGTAATTGGTTTCACTTTACGCTCTTTTATCAAAAAGGGCAGGATCCGCGGAAGGAGCTGACAGATGCGCGCTTTAATGTTTTGAGCGGCGGGGAAAAGGCGATGGCGATGTATGTACCGCTTCTGTCGGCCGTACATTCCCGCTATCAGGATGCCAGGCCGTCCGCACCACGAATCATATCGCTGGATGAAGCATTTGCCGGTGTTGACGAAGAGAATCTGAGAGATATGTTCGAACTTTTAACACAGCTTGATTTGGACTATATCATGACCAGTCAGATTTTGTGGGGTTGTTATGATACAGTTCCCCGGCTGGCAATATATGAGCTGCTAAGACCCTCAAATGCTCATTATGTGGCGCGGGTGCGCTACCGCTGGAATGGCAAAACCCGCGAGCTGATTGACCAGCCAGATCAGCCGGACCGGCCGGCAGAAGCGCTGCTATGACGAGTGGGGGGAGTAATAACAGCATGCGGGACGGGGGCGCGCAGCCGGTTGATAATTATTTCAGGCAGCCCGGTTTTGACCGGCTCTTTGCCGCGATCCGTGATAAGTACCGCTCACTGGGGCGAATGACCGGAAATGCATATTTGACCGATCTGGGTAAAGAAGAGCGGGCGGTGTTGTCAGGTTTCCTCGGATGTAAGCTGGCAGGAACAGGTACAGTTAAGATTGCGGTGGCGCAGGTGGATCGGATCTTACGCGAGAGTACTTTCGCCACTAGTCTTGAGGACCTGCTCTCGGCCTATTTTGAAGAGGAGCTGGTGGCTAAATCCGCAGAACGAGCCCAAATAAGCAGCGCCTGGGAGAGTCTGTTCGCACAGCCGGAAAGGCGCGTTGCTAATACTGCTGTGGCAGTTTGGCTGGCGGAATTGAAAGCACGTAAAGGTGAAGGTTACCGGGTACTACAGACACTGTTCAAGACGGATCGAGTTTCGGCTGCGCAAACACTGGTGATTATCACAGAGGCTTTATTACGACTATCAGAGGGGAAGTTCCTGGCGCACGGGCAGGGTGGAGAAAGAGATGGCCGCCAAGGTATCCGGTTACCCGTTTTTGCTGCCAGTCTGACCGGGGATCCGCATGCCCTGGATGTTGATCAGCCGGCTGGAAGGTTATTATTGAGCGGGATTGCTTTTCTGGCGGGAACCGCCGGGACGGTGGAGGGTGCAGAACGCAGGAGATATTTGCTTCGCCTGGCTGGCTTGCTCGACGATGATATTTCATCACAGGTTTTTGTAGCTGGATTACGGCTGAAAGCGGAAGATCCATGTGCATCGATGTTGGATAATGCTGCTTGTAACAAAACGCCGCTCGTTTTGACACTACGGTTTTTACTTGACTCTGCTCGAGTTGGCTGGGAGGCTATCTCGGACGTTTGGGTGATTGAAAACCCTTCTGTTTTTAGTGCGATTATAGATAGCCAACTGCATTCGCTGCGGTCGCTTCCGCCACTGGTTTGTCCCAGCGGCCAGCCAAGCATTGCAGCCTACAGACTCATGGATCAATTGGCTGCATCCGGAGTACGAATTAATTATGCCGGCGATTTTGATATTGGTGGACTTGAAATCGGAGTTGCCATAGCAGCGCGTTATGAACGGCTATTTCGACCGTGGTTTTATGATACAGCGAGTTATTTATGGGCGATTGAGCAACACAGACGCAGCGTTGATGCCGTCGCGAGTGCGCCGCAATTTGACACAGCTCAGTTAAAGCGGCTGCAGTCTTTACAGATACCATGGGATGAGCAGTTGGTTGGCAGTATGGCCAAAAACAGATGCCTAATTTACCAGGAAACATTAATAGAAAAATTCGTTCGTTTTTTTGAGTGTTCAACGCGCGCCCTGCCGGATTGACGGGGCCCCGATCTCAGTAAGCCCTGCCCTCTTTGATGCTGTTTTTTTCTTATTGATCAGTATTCGGCAGGTCGGAGACTTTGCGCCAGCTCACGAGATTTCCCTGAGACAGCGAGAGAGTGTCATCGCCGCCGTATACTAGATAGGTTTGTTCCGCCGGGACGTCCGCTAATTTGCCCCAGTAATGCAGCCCCTTAAAGAAATCATGAGAGGCAGTCTTACTGATTTTGATTTCAACAGGCGTCAGCTTTACGGCCGTTTCAAGCAGGCAATCCACCTCATGACCCGATTGGTCACGCCAAAACCAGCAATTGGGCTCCAGTCCGGCGTTGAAACGCGTCTTAATCAGTTCGGAGATCATCATGGATTCAAACAGGCCGCCGCGTAGGTAGTGGGTTGCTAAATGGTTCTGGTTGCTGATGCCGAGCAGGGAACAAGCTAATCCCGGGTCATAGAAATAGAGTTTGGGTGATTTAATGAGCCGCTTACTATAGTTATTATAGTGCGGGCGCAGCAAGAAAATGATATAGCTGGCTTCTAAGACTGAAAGCCAAGCTTTGGCGGTATTATGCGAAATGCCGCAGTCATCCCCCAATGAGGATAGGTTCAAAATCTGTCCGATGCGTCCGGCGCATAGCCGCAGGAAACGTTGAAAGACATCCAGATCCGCAATATTCTTGAGCAGACGCATGTCACGCTCAAGATAAGTCTGAATATAGCTGGGGTACCAATCAGAAGGCGCAATGTCGCGATCATAAATGCGGGGGTAGAATCCCCGAAAAATATACTCCTCCGGGTTGGTGAGCAGGTAGCCCGTGGCTTTCAGTTCTGAAAGACTAAGCGGCATTAATTTCAGGAGTGCAACGCGGCCTGCCAGTGATTGCGAGAGCCCCTCCTGCAGCAGGAAATTCTGTGAACCGGTCAGGATAAAATAACCCGGTTCATTGCACTCATCGACAACAGTTTGCATGTAAGAGAACAGGCTGGGCACCCGTTGGGCCTCATCGATTACGGCCCCTTCAGGCAAAGCACGCAAAAACCCCCGGGGATCCTGTGAGGCAAACTCCCGGCGGTCTGGATCTTCAAGTGAGACATATGTTTTTTGAGCAAACAGGCTGCGCACCAATGTTGTTTTCCCCGATTGCCGCGGCCCAATCAGCGCGACGACCGGGAATTTCTCGGCCTGAGCGAGAATTTTGGTTGCCAAATTGCGTGTTATCATAGCTATATTATAATGTCTTTTTGACAAATTGTAAATGGGATTGCCAAAATGTCAAGAAGTTAAATCTAGGCTTGGATCCTTTGAAGATGCAGGCGCTCAGAGGTTGTTTCCGGGAATAATTGGTTTTTTGAGGACCGGGGAGGAGTTGCTACAAAGAAGTGGAAATCATGAATAAGAGGATATTTTTGGTGAAGTGTTATTCAGGGAGGTTATCAAAGATGTCAGGTGGCAGAAAAATTAAAGCGGTTTTGATAATTGGGCTGCTTTTGGCGGTTGCTTTTGCCGGGTACCATGTCGAAGCGAAAAACGGTGCTGCTGCGAAATTTAAAACATATAGCAATGATAAATTCAAGTTTTCATTGCAGTTCCCAGTCAGCTGGGATCGCAACTATGTGATCCATCAGCAATCGTCTTTTCTTGAAATTAGTTTTCTCGGTAATAGCAAAGCAGGCAAAAATTATCATGCTAAATCCAAAAAGAATCTGGGCTTGACCATGTTCTATATCGGCACTCATGATTACGTTACGAAGAATAAAATTGCGGGGGCGCAGCAGATCGGGGTTTCCCGCGACGTAAAGTTTTACTTTTTCCTGAATGCACGCAATCCGATTAATACGTTGCTGCAAATCTACAACAACCCGAAAGTTAAGGATAAAAACGAAAAGAAACAGGCGCTTGATGATTACAAGAGGGCTAAAGAGATGGAAAAGGATATTAAGGCGATTCTGAAGTCCTTCCGGGCGAAGTAAATTCGGGCGAAGAAAATCCGGACAAATTAAATCAAAATATGAGGTGTCGCATAAAAACAGCCCTGCCAGATAGCGCAGGGCTGTTTGACGCTTGTGGACAGCGTTTCACTGTGTTGCGGCAATCATCATGTTAGCCTCCAAAGTCAATGGACTGCTGTGCGCAATTTTCGCGGCATTCGCTGCATTGCAGACAATAACGTTGATCAATGGTATACTGGCCAGCGTCGTCCTGGGTGATCGCTCCACCCGGGCAGGTTACCTGACAAACGCCGCAACTGACGCAGCTATCCCGGTTGATCTTTAGAAATCGCTTCGTGCCGCGCGCGGGCAAGGAAAGAATGGTCCCGAACGGACAAAGGAAACGGTGCCACAGGGCTGCCGGAAAGAAGACAGTCAGTACGGCTGCGATAATCACCAAAGCCGGTAAGACCGGTAAGCGACGCCCCGTGATCACGGTCAAGGCAAGCGGCGCCAGGAATAAGATCAGCGCCACGATCCGGACGGCTGGATGCTGGATCCATTTGGGGATGGCGCGCTTTTTAAGGTGTACTTTGCGACCGGCACCGTCCACGGCGGTCATGATAGTTTGCATCGGACAGAGCCAGCCACAGTAAAATCTTCCAAAGAAGATCGTCAGGATGGTGCCGGCAGCGAACAAGAGCATCCAGAGCTGGTTTTTCCCCACGACCAGCAGCACAATGAACACTACCAACGCTAATAGCTGAATTACCTTTTGCCAGGGAAATGGCTTGCGCGTGGCGGTAGCGGCTGGCTTGGATGTGCGCGGTACAGTCATTATTTGATCACTCCTCAACAATATTGCCGTCAGTATCGATTACAACTACATTCCAGGGGATCATCCTGCCGCTGTTGACCATGGCCGTTTTGATGGCGTGGACAATTCCGCCGCAGCATGGGACTTGCATGCGCAGGATGGTGATGCTCTTAATGTTGCGGCTCTTGAGAATCTCGGTGAATTTGTCTGCATAATTGGCATCATCTAGTTTGGGGCAGCCAATCAGCGTAATCTTGCCGCGCATAAAGTCGTTATGAATGTTGGCATAGGCGTAAGCGGTGCAATCAGCCGCTACTAACAGATGTGCGCCTTCCAGGTAGGGCGCGTTCGCCGGTACCAGTTGAATCTGAACTGGCCATTGGCGCAGCCGGGATTCGGGTGCTGCAGAAGCATTGCTGTTGGCGTTGTCATTGCAACAGTGTCTGTCGTTTACGCTGCCGCAATTGCATCCGGAAGCCTCATGCGCTTGATGTTGTTGTTGCGCCTTCAGGCTGAGCATCCGCTGTTTGACAGCCTCTTCATCAAAGGCGTCTGCTTCGCGCTCTTCAATATGGATGGCATCTGCGGGACAGGACGGCAGGCAGGCACCCAGTCCATCGCAATATGAGTCTGTAACCAGCTTGGCTTTGCCGTCAATCAGCTGCAGAGCGCCTTCGTGGCAGGCGTTGACACACAAACCGCAGCCGGTGCATTTTTCTTCATCAATTTTGATTATATTGCGTTTCATCTGCGAACTCTCCAATCAACTTGTTTTCTTGCCTTAAGCATACTAGAATAAGGATGACGAGTCGGTAACCATGGTTACCAAAAAGCAAAGGCGCAAATTGCCAGTAAGGGGTTTTTATAGATGGAGCATCTGGCGGAAAAGGTGGATCAATGTTCCCTGTTTCGGGACATTTCCCGCGCAGAACTGGCCGCGATGCTGCATTGTCTGCAGCCGGTGGTGCGTAAATATCATAAGGATGAACTGCTGACCGTAGAGGGGGAACCCCTCTCCGCTCTGGGGATTGTGGTCGCAGGCAACGCCGCTGTTACTAAAGAATCTGTCGCGGGGTCCCGGCTGATTATGACTTTACTGGAGCGGCCGATGATGTTTGGTGAGATGGCCGCCTTTTCGGATACGCCGATCTGGCCGGCGACAGTGGTGGCGCAGAGCGATTGCGAGGTGCTGTTTATCCAGGCGCAATCGATCGTTGGGCAATGCCAAAAGCACTGCGCTTATCATCAGCAATTGATTTACAATATGCTCTCCATTGTGACGAACCGGGCCTTAGTGCTGAATCGCAAGGTCGAGTTCTTGCTGCTCAAGAGTGTACGGGAAAAGGTTGTCGTTTATCTGCTCGAGCAATACCGTCAGACTGGCAAAGAGATGTTTGTGCTGCCGCTGGATCGCAATGAAATGGCGGACTTCCTCAATGTAACCAGGCCGGCGCTGTCGCGCGAGATGGGGCGCATGCGGGACGAAGGCCTCATCGATTACCATCGCGCCTCGATTAAGATACTTGATGTGGAAGGGATGCGCAGGGCGCTGGAGGGAGAGTGAAGATCCAGCAACAGAGGTAGCAGTATTGCCCTCGGCGAGAAATCACTTGGCCGGGGCTTTCCTTTTTCTGAGATAATTATGCATCTGTATTCCAATAAAGTTAAAGAGCGATAGTGGAGAAACTCTGTAGCTGAAGCAAACCATTTTCATGTAGAAAATTGCCGCAAAATGATGTAAATTGCCGCATAGAAGCATAATGTAACGATTTGGTGTTTGATCCGTTCAGTTATGCTTCGACGTTTCGTTTTGTGGAATCTTCCTGGAGTGGTATTTGCCAGTCGGCGCTTTTGATGGCCGGGGATGTTTTCGCAACCTCCCAGCGGCACGTACCGCTATTGAAAGCCCTGACCACCTGGGCCGCTCAATTGGAGCAGGCGATGGACGCATTCGCCTGCTCATATGTCCCGGCTGCCGGGGTCATTGATGCATGGTTCATCAATGCGGAGATTATTGATCCGGCGGCATTCGTGGCGGCTGCCATTCTGTTGTCCTGTCCGATTGAGGACTTTGTAACGCGCCCGGGTATTATTCGCAGCCACATTTCGGCGGAGGCTTTTTCGCCAAATGGCGACGGTCGGGCGGATGTGGTAACGGTTACTGCCGAACTAACGCGTCCGGCTGATTGGAAAGTCTTAGTAGCGGACGCTGGCGCAGCTGTTATCAAGGAATATGCCGGAAGGGGACAAGCTATCCGGGCTGTCTGGGATGGGCGGGACAGTTTCGGGGCGGTAGCACCAGAAGGAAAATACCGTCTCCTTATTACTGCTATTGACTTGGAATATGCTACACAGGCACGCAGCGTAGTGCGTGAAACTGTGCTCGATATATCGCCGCCGGTGCTCAGCATTCAAATACCGGTGGACGGCGGAGAGGTACAAGGTTATCAGAATGTCATCGGCAATGTCGAAGATGCACTATTGAGCAGTTACCGGCTGTCGATCGGAAGCGGGGCAAATCCGGCTGCATTTCAAGAAGTTGGCTCAGGGAAAAGGCCGATCAGCCAAGGCAGCCTCGGACTGCTGGATACCCATGCCATGGATAATTGCCTATATACACTGGAACTCAGCGGCAATGATCTGGCTGAGAACAGCTCCTCGATCCGCAGCACCTTTACGGTCAACAATGCTGACACAGCTCCCAAAGTGAGCATTACCAGCCCGGCAAAAGGCAGCGTCGTCAGCGGAGTAATGGCCTATGGGGCGGAAGTAATTGATGATCAGCTCGGGGTGAAAGTCACCTTCTATTTGGACGATAAGGCGCTGGCGCAGCTTGATCAGGAACCGTATCAGGGCACTTATGCGACTTACAGGTTGGCCAATGGCACGCATCGGTTGCATGCTGTGGCAGAGGATCGCGCCGGGCGCACCACACTTTCGGAAACAGTAACCTTTACGGTTGACAATTCCCTCTCCGAATTGAGCGCGGATCCCAATCCGTTCACGCCCAACGGTGACGGCTGGAATGATACGACGCTGATTAGTGCGCGGCTGGCTATGGAGGCGCTTTGGGGCATCAGGATTACCGATGCTGAGGCCAACCTGGTCCGCGAATTCAGTGGCCGTGGCAACGGGATCAGCCAGGAATGGGATGGACGCAACACAACCGGGCAGATCGTAGCTGACGCTGATTATACGGTCACCGTCAGTCTGCCGGATCATAGTGTTGCGGCAACACTGACAGTCACCGCGCAGAATAGGTTGACACCGCCGGAAGTGGATTTCCGGGTGACGGATAACGCGGATCGTGTCAGCGGAAGAGTCAACCTGCATGGTTATGTGCGCTCTTCATCCCTGCGCCGTTGGTGGATGGAATGTCGTCCGGCAGGCAGTACGTCTGGCTGGACTCCGGTTCTGGAAGGTACGACGCCGATAGAGAATTATCTGGGTGTCTGGGACACCACCATGCTGGAAAACGGGCCTTACGAAGTGCGATTGATGGCTGAGGACACTTTGGGACAGCGCAACGGCGTAATCGACGAATTCACGGTTATCGGTGAACTCAAGATCGGTAATTACCGTCTGGATCTGCTGGATCTGGAGTTTGTGGCCGGGCAGTTGCCAGCCCGCTTAATCCGCAGTTATGACACTCTGCGCAAAGACAGCAAGGGTGATTTCGGTTATGGATGGCAGAGTGCGCTGTGGGAAGCCAATGTGGTTCAGGCTTACAATTATGATATTACTATCACATTGCCAAACGGCAGACGTACTACTTTCGCTTTTACCCCGCGGTTTCCTATGGGCGGGTACAACAATAGAATTGGATATGCGGAATACACGTCGGTTTCGGGTTATCCGGATCGCCTGTCGCTGGTCGGCAGAGTTACTGTAATTCGCACGGCTGACGGCGGATATGTCTTTCTGGGTGCCGATATGGATGAAGAAACCGGTGCCGTTACGCCTAGATACTTCCAGTTAGAAACGGTTGATGGCCTGATTTACGAGATTGATCGCTTGACCGGCGTTACGCGCATCAGCGACCGCAACGGCAACAGCCTGGCGCGTGACGCGAGCGGAATCCATCATAGTTCCGGGCGTTCGATCACTTTAGAGCGTGATGGTGCCGGGCGCGTTATTAAGGCAACCGGGCCGGACGGGAATTTCACGGAATACCGGTATGACGACATCGGGGATTTGGTCACATTTATCGACCCCGACGGCCATGAATACACTTATACTTACGTCGGCCACGCCCTGACCGGGATCATCGGACCGGACGGTAAGACCATTGCGGTGCAGGATTATGATCAGTCCGGGCGACTGGCCGAGATTCGGGATGCTGAAGGCCAATCTATCAAGATCCTCCACGATCTCGGCACACGTACGGAAACGGTGGTGGACCGTAACGGCAACGCCACCTCTTACCGGTACGACGACAAAGGTAATGTTATCGAAAAGTACGATGCGCTCGGGAACCGCTGGGCGTATGCCTACGATAACAAGGGGAACCCGTTGGTGGAAATTGATCCGCTGGGCAATACCACCCGTATGACCTATGATTCTGCGGGGAATCTGCTCAGTGAGTGGGATGCCGCCGGTAACGAAGCCAAGTATACCTATAGCGGGTACCTGCCAACCTCCATCACTGATCCCCTGGGACGCAAAACCACTTTCGCATTCAGCGGCCACAACCTGAGTGGCTATACTGATCCGCTTGGCAATGCTACTGCCTTTACCTATGACAAAAACGGGCGCATGACCGAGATGACGGATCCGGCCGGGAATGTGCTGCGCTATGAGTATGAAGGCACGAATCCGGATCCGGCGCGGGTTACGGATGCACTGGGCTATTACACCGATTACACCTACGATGGAGCTGGCCGGGTAAAGACGGAGACCCGTTACCTGAAGCAGTCGGACGGGTCGCTGTTGCCGCTGGTGACAGCGTATGAGTATAACGGGTCGGGTAAGGTTACCAAAGTGACCGGGCCAGACGGCAGCGTGGAAGAAACGGAATATACGGTGCATGGGCAGGTTCAGGCCACGGT
>DHDG01000023.1 GCA_002399265.1 Firmicutes bacterium UBA4882
TGGAGTGTTAAAAATCTACTTCCTTAGTTTAGTGGTATGTAATATAGGCGAAAGCGAGTGTGGATTGATTGAAAAAGCTCGAACGTTTTCTTGGATTTGGTATGGTCTTAGCTATTATGATCACGCTCTCGATCGGTGTTTTCACGCTGACGACCCGGGCGCAAAGCAATACCGCTGCTCCGGTTGGCACCGTAATAGGGTTTGTTGATGATCAGAAGCTTGATGTCACTTACCCTGATATCGTCAAAGCCAAAGAACAGATTAAGGGCTTTGAGGAAGAAGTTAATCTGGCCTACGCGGAGTTCAATGCCCGCGTAAAATCTATCCAGGCTTCTATTCAACGGCAGTTTGAAGAAAAAACTAAAGGTCTTTCCGAAGAAGAAAAGCAGAAATATCTGCCGATCTATGAGGAAATGTTCAATGCCGAATCATCCAAGCTCAAGAAAGAGCTTGAACTGAAGAGCATGGAGATTGAGACTAAGGCTCAGGAAGTTTGGAAGGCAGCTTATGATAAGGTTAAAGTTACCATTGGCGTAGTGGCCAAAGAGGAAAATGTCGGGTTAGTGCTCAAGAAGGATATTATCTGGTTTGGCGGCGTGGATCTGACCGAGGCCGTCCTGAAGAAAGCCAACGCCAAATAAGAAATCAGAGATGCCCCAAAATGCCCGGGGAGGAGTGAAGCTTGCTGTGAGAAAATTAGCCAAAACCGGTAAATTTTCAACAGGACCGGCAATAATAATATTGCTACTGGCCGTTGCCGCTTTTAGTGTCGGTTTTTCAAGTATGGCCGTGGCAGGAGCTTCAGAATCCCCGGAAGCAAAGCAGCCGATGCTGAAGCTTGAGATTGCCGAAGGGATCAAACTGGCACCGGATTGCGGTTTGTCAGCTTTTCACGCCGGTTTGATCCAGGCTTTTCAGAGCGTTGCCCCCAATGGTAGCGACGCCCAGAAGCGCGAGCGTATTGACAAAGCCTTTCAGCAGCAGATCCAAACACTTGCTACGATGAACAACACCGCCGTTGAACGAGGCAGGGTGATTCTCGACAAACAGCTGTTGGCGATTCGCACTGAACTGGAAGCCGACGCCCAGAATCAGCTTGCTGTTTACGAGCAGTATCTTGACGGGCAGGATGTATACGAGCGCCAGACTTTTGCTTCGGAGCAAAAACTGGCACGGGAACGCTTTCATCGCATTTTGGAAGCGCAATATACGCCATTGTTGTTGAATCTGCAAATGCAGTTATATTCAATCTCACTGACGGAACGTCCGGAAATCAATTCTCAAGTGAATATGATTAATGATGAAATCAAAGGGCTGGTTGCCGATCGGGAAGAAAGGGATCGTCTGGAACTGGAGGTCTTTATTAGTACACAGGCAGTCCGGCGCCATGAACGTCTGGCTGAAAAGCGGCTCAGTCTGGCAGGGTGGGTCGAGGAAGAGTTTAAGCGTCTCTCTGAACTGCTGCAGGACAATTTGGTGCATGAAAATAGTGCCAAGGCGTCGTCAATTGAGGCCGGTATTAGCCGCAGGCTGGAAGAACTTGGAGAATGATGAAGGGAAGGATATGAAAACATGACTAAGTCCGTAAGTTGGGGAGTCGTGGGAGCATTGGCCGTCGCCCTTGTTCTCGGGACGGTGCTGGGGTATTTCCTGAAACCAGCAGCCAGATTAGGCTACATTGATTCCCAGCGGGCATTGACAGAAAGTGAATTAGGGCAGCAGTACATGGCGCAAATTCAGGCTGCCGGAGAGGCCTTAATCCAGGAGTTCGCACAGTTGTCCAATGAGCAAAAAGTGCAGCGGCAGGCGGAATTCACAGCCAGACAATCCCAACTGGAACAAGAGCTTTCGCGGAAATTTCAGTCCAGGCTCAATGAGCTTGCCAAGCAATTAGGCCAAGAGCAAAAGCTGGATGGTATTTTCTGGCATTCTGCCATGGCTTATGGCAGCCATGATCTAACCGATGCAGTAATCAGTGCTTTGACGGCTGAACCAGCTGAGCAAGCTGAATAACCGGCTGTTCTACTAGCTGAATAAATAATGGATTAGGATTGCCCAACTCTGTTGGGCAAATGGCCGGGGAACGCTCCCCGGCCTTTTTATTTCCCATTCTTCGGCTGACGTAATTGAAAGGAAGGCTTAGGCCGGACGTCGAATTGTAACAAAATACAATGCAACCCCAAAATGCAATGCATTCGAAGGGAAGGGAAACCTTTGCGAATTGTCCATCGCTACATTCTGCGTGAACATGTGGAGATGTTTGCCCTTTGTCTCTTAGGCTTTGTAATCATTATGTTGAGTGGGTTTCTCTACGAACTGACCGACTTGATGATTGGTAAGCGGGTTCCTTTTGCAACTGTCATCACAATTGCAGGCTATAAAATGCCGGAGCTGATTACCCAGGTTATTCCGGCCTCCGCATTGTTTGCGACCTTGCTGACGCTAACCCGTCTTGGGCGGGACCGTGAGCTGGACATTATGAGGTTGTGTGGATGGGGCTATACACGCCTGATAATCCCGATTCTGGTAGTAGGGGCCATTTTGAGCGGACTAACCTTTGCGATCAGTGATAATGTTGTCCCGGCAGCTAATCATGCTTACCAAAATATGATCAGGAACCTCATCTTTGAAGACGCCCTACCGTTCATTCAAGAAAACATATTTTTCCGAGGCCCTGAGAATCGCATTTTCTATATCAAGAGCGTCAACAACAAGACCGGCGTGCTGAATGATATCATGATTTTTGAAGTCAGACGTCATCCCTATCCGCAGACCATTATGGCTGAGACCGCTGTGATAAACAGAGAAGAATGGGTTCTGAACAACGGGGTGCGCCACGAATACGACGCGCAAGGCTTTGTCAACAATGAAGTCAGCTTTGACAGGCTGGTTATTGACACCCAGGCGGATTTGTCATCCTTTATCGGAGAGCAAAAGACCACCCGCGAGATGACCCGCAAAGAACTGGCTGAGCAAATTGAGTTATTCAGCAAAACCGGCTTTAACGTGGATGTTTTCAAAGTCGATTATCATCTGAAGGCGGCCGCTCCGGTGGCGGCCTTGGTGTTGGTGGTAATCGGGTGTGCTTTTTCGCTGATGGCTTCCGGCAGTGGGCGCATTCTGGGCCTGGTAGCCAGCGCTTTATTCACATTGTTTTATTATGTGCTTGAATCGGTTTTCCACACGCTTGGGACTCATAGCATCATTAATCCGGTTCTGGCGGCTTGGGGGGCTAATATCACTTTCCTTTCGGTAGCGCCGATCAGTTATTTGCTTGCGCGTTCCGGATGGCATCTGAATATTAAGCGCAAGTAGTGTTTTGCAAGTGGTGTTTCGGGATGCGCTCGGGGAAATGATTTGTGATAACTGGAGTGGTATTTTTTGAAGTCTTTCACCCGCATTTTATGTTTTTTAATACTGGTATTGCTTTTTGCGATACCTGCTCGGGCGTCTTCCACCGAAGAGACCGCTGTTGAGAAGGTCTCCACTGCAGAGGTGTCTACCGAAAAGGCACATCTTGTGGCGGAGTATCTTTCTTATAACTATGATCGGCGCATCGTGACCGCTACAGGAACCGTAATTTTGAAATACAAGGAAATTGATTTGCAGGCCGACTATATGGAAATCGACCTGAATAACAATAGTCTGGTAGCCAGAGGCAACGTCAAATTGCATGATAAAGACCGCGATGCGGAAGGCGACGAATTGGTCTATGACCTCGACACCCGTACCGGGGTGATTAATGGCATGACCGGCAGTTTTACCGATCCTGGTATTGTGGGTTCCGTTTTCATGACTGGCACGAGCGTGTCCATTGCCGAAGGCGAATATATAATGGACGACGCCTCTCTGACATCGTGCGATCGGGAAGAACCACATTTCAAAATTGAAGCAGACGAGATCGATATCTACCTCAAGGACAAGATTGTGATGCGCCGCGTCCGATACTATGAAGGTCGCTTCCATCTATTCTCTCTGCCTTATCTGGTCATTTCCCTGACGGAAGAAGAGAAAGGCCTGCAGGTTCCGGAATTTGGATTTAGTGCTTCGGAAGGATTCTTTGTCAAAGCTGCCTACGGCTATGTGATCAATAAAGATCACTCAGGGATTGTGCGGATTGATATGATGAACAGACTCGGCATGGCCACCGGTATTGATCATAAAATGCGTATTGGGGAAAATTTCACGGGAACGATCGGCGTTTACCAACTGCTAAACCAGCAGAATACCCATGTGGACTGGCGTTTTTCGCTGGGAGCGGAGCAGAAAATTGGCAAGGCCAAAGTGAATGTCAGCGGAACCCTAAACCATTTGGCTACCGCGACGCGCGAAGATTACAATACCTATCAGCTGCGGGCTTCTTTGTCTGGTCAAGGTACAGCCGGGACTCTTAGCCTTAGCTCCGACTATCGGTTTAATGAGCGTTCCGAGGAAACATATTTTAATGCGAGTGGCAATACCAATCTGAAGTGGAGCAGCGGGTATTCGCTGTCATTGCTTGGCTCTTTCAGACTTTTGGAAAGCCCTAATTTCTCAACTGGCAACACCACGACCAGCAGGCTGGCGGATTACTCCATCAGGGCGGCCAAAGCTTGGGATTTCGGGACCTTGACGTTGCTGTTTGAAGAAAAGGCTAATCTGGATGCCGTGCAGGGCGCTACAACTTGGAAAGCATTGGTGCGCCAACCAGAAATCACGCTGCAATTTCCAAAAGTACCGATACCATTGCTCGGCGATTTTAATGTCGGGCTGGGTTTCAGCCGCTATATTGAGCAACCCTCCGAAATCGTTAGCACCAGAACGCACGGCGAGATTGAAAAGCGGGCTCTAAACCTTACTAAGGGCGGCTTTAACCTGGCGCTCAGTGGCAAAGTGCGCGGCAATTACTATGGTACTGAGGAGTACTTATTCACTGAAACGGTGGCGCTGACTTGGAACCAGAGATATCTACCCTGGCTGCGGACTTCTGCGGCGGTTAGCTGGACTTCTGCTCAGGGCGAAACCCCCTTTACTTTTGATAAGCCAACCATTGGTGCCAGTGTTACCGGGGGGATATACGTTGAGCATAAAGTCATTCAGGTCTCTCTGACGTCCGGTTATGACTTTCAGTATGAGAGATATCGTGATATCAGCGGCCGGATCAGGGTCAATTTTGGCGGAAAAGATTACTTGCAGTTTGTCGGAAGCTACAACCCTACTATGGAGCGCTTCAGTCTGTTTACTTTGGAAGGGAATCTTGATAACGATCTCCTGGCATTGAAGGCCAAGGTGATCTTTGATCCGAATGAAAAACAATTCCGGCAGGCGGACGTGAATGCGGCACTAAAGGTCTTTAAGAATTGGACGCTACAAGGTGATATCAACTATAATATTCAGATGGAAACCCTTCGGCAGGCTAGCGTTGGGATTGTCTATGACTGGCATTGCCGTGAGATTAAACTCTCTTATGATTTTACCGGCCAGGCCTTCCGCTTTGACTTTGTGTTCAAGGCGTTCCCGGATAAGAAGATTGGCTTTGGCTCACAACGGTAAAAGCCTTACTTTGGAGGCATGTGATGAAACGGTCATTATGGGCGATTTTACTTGTCCTGATTATAATAGGAATAGCCCTGTGGCTTGGCGCTCAGGCGGTCGATGTGAATCGGGAATGTCAGGAGGAAAATTCTGCACGACAGCCGGCGCCGCCCAAAACGATGAACATCAGCGGGGCCAAAATTGCCGGCCGCAGGGACGGAAAGCCGTTTTGGCACTTTAATGCCGAGCGTGTTGAACAAAATTTGGAGGGTGGGCCGACTACTTTCCACAAACTGCGCGAAGGCAATATTTACCGTGACGGCGAGCCCTATCTTTCCTTTACTGCTGATCTGGCGGTGCATGATCCGAAACTAGACGAGATCCGGCTGACTGGCAATCTGGAAGCGGTTTTTCCGGAAGGAACGATCTATACGGAAGCGGCCTCATGGAGTATCATGAACGAAGCTCTGAAGGTAACAGTGCCAGTGATTGTGGTAGGCGACGGATATCATCTGCAGGCAGGTGGCATGGAGGTTGACCTGCAGGCAGAGCAGGCGCGCTTCTATAATGGTGTCATACTGGATCAGGGAGAAAAAGGGGTTGTCATGGCCGAATATATTACCAAATCTTTGAATGATGGAGAATTTGTGGTTCCTGGACCGTTCACACTGGAATTTGAGATCGATGAAGCAGAGGAGGACTCGGAAGATGGCGAAGAATAGGAAGGTTGTGCGGGTTGGCACGGTGCTGTTTCTAATATTGGCATCATTGGTTTTAACAGGTCTGCCGAGCCTGGCTGCTAAGGAAAAGCTCCATGCTACAGGCTTGAAAATGTGGGGCGACACTGACAAGGGCATTACCTATTTTCAGGGAGATGTCGTGATTGTCAAGGGCGATCTGCGCATTACCTGTCAATATGCTGAAATTGATAAGGATACTGATAGCGGCAGAATCACAGGTGGCCTGGTGCTCACGGATAAAGGTATTACGATCAAGGCCGACTCAATGCAAATGGATCTGAAAAACGAGAAGGGCACTTTTACGGGGAATGTGTCGCTGATTCGCGATGAAGAACTGGATGCAGACGGGAAAGTCAGCAAAGAGAAAGTGGATCTGACCTGTGACACACTGGTAGGCAACACTAATAAACGCACATTTTCTGCCCAGGGCAGCGCGAAACTGATACATAAAGATTTTACAGCCACCTGTGAGAAGATTGACTTTAACGAGAATACCGAGATTTTAATAATGACTGACACAGTGCATCTAGTCCGCGAAAAAGACGAGCTCAAGGCGGAGCGGGTGGAAGTCACCATGAAAGAAAAGAAATTCGAGGCTACCGGCAATATTGAGCTATTCTTTGAGATTGATGAAGCGGAGGATGAAGAGGAAGAGGTTGAGGAAACCGACGCTGCTGAGGTTGAGGGCGCGGTGGCGGACAGCGAGGAAGGTGGCGCGGGCGTCGTTGAGGGTGAGGACACCGCCGAGGGCGCAGCAGAGGGTGCTGAAATCGGCGGCGAAGAAGCAGTGGACGGCGAGGATCAGGCTGGTGCTGGTTCGGGTTTCGGTGAAGCTGAGACCGGAGAAGGATCGGAAGACTCTGATTCCGGCACAGAAGGGACGGACCATTAAATGCGTTACAGCCGGCAATTGGCACTTCCCGAAATCGGTCCGCAAGGCCAGGCCAGGTTGCAGCATAGTAAGGTGACAGTTGTAGGTGCCGGAGGTCTTGGGACTTCGGCATCTCTTTATTTGGCGGCTGCCGGGGTGGGCCGGATTACAATTATCGATCCCGACACCATTGCGATGAGTAATTTAAACCGCCAAGTGCTCTATGACCCGGAACAGCTGGGTGCAAGCAAAGCTTCGCTGCTGACCGAAAGATTGAGGAGCTTCAATCCTGAAATAGAGGTCGAGGGGATTCCGCTGCGACTGACGACCGAGAACGCAGCGCAGTTCCTGAACAGGGCCGGGTGCGATGTGGTGGTGGATGCCACCGATAACAATGAAACGCGGCTACTGCTTAATAGAGTGGCGGTGTCAGCGGGATTGCCCCTGATTTACGGAGCAGTGCATTCCTTTTACGGGCAGATCATGACGATTGTGCCGGGCGCGGGGCCTTGTCTGGGATGTCTATTGCCTAATGATGCCACCCCGACTTCCTTGAA
>DHDG01000022.1:0-883 GCA_002399265.1 Firmicutes bacterium UBA4882
GCCTTTCTTTAAAAATCATGAATGGCGCAGGAAAATGCTTGAAAAAAACGAATTTATCTGACAAACTGCGATTTGGAAAGAACGTCATATATCGAAAAAACCGAGAACCAGTTACAGGGCGAGGCCTTCTGCTGCCTTTCGGGGGGAGGTCGGCTTCGTCGCGTTAATCGCCGAGCCCATAATTGTTACTATAACGCAGATGGTACTCTTTTTCGTCCTCTGGATTCAGCCATAAGGCGTAAAGGATTCATCCATTCTCATCCAGGCTCATCCATGCTGGATCAGCCCCAAATCTTTGCTGTATATGACTTATCATCCATTAGTGAAGGCCATGTTTGAGTTTAGCTTGACCTATAATGCAGAGGATTGAAATTCGGGTTAAAAAAACAATCTATGAGCAACATGTCCGAAACAGCGATGGGCAAACGAGGATAGTGTTAGGAGGTCCAGGCATGACAGATCTGGAAAGTAAAATCTATCGGGCCATAGCAAACGCTAACGGTATTAAAGGTTCTGAAATTGCTGCAGAACTTGGCGTTGAGAAGAGAATTGTAAATTCCGCACTGGCAAACAGCTCGGCATTGAAAGCTGTTGTCAGGCAAGAATCGGATTTTAAATGGTATCTTATCAACTCACAGAGAACAGGCGGAAAAAAAACTGCAGGTGCAACACCCCCAAGGCCGGATGAAGACCTGCGGAAATTGTGTAATTATTATCTTAACTGCCTTAGCCTAGAGTCCAGCAGCTCGGTTTCTCAGTTTCTCACCAGCAGATTTAGCCTGCAATATGCGGTTCTTAGTGGGCTTGGGGTTGATTCAGATAGTGACCAAACGGTGCTGAATCTGCTGAGCAAGATAAGCAGCAACAGAGACTCAAAAGCATA
>DHDG01000022.1:1022-7173 GCA_002399265.1 Firmicutes bacterium UBA4882
AAAGCATACCTTGGATATCCGGTTCGGATTTATACTGTTTATGGGAAAGGTGGAACGGCGTATCAGAAAATTGCACCTATTTTTCTGTTCCCTGTAGAGTATACAGGAGGAAATGTGGAAATATCTTGGTTGCCTTCAATCAACATGGAAGTCTTAAAAGGATATTGTGAGAATAATTCGGATTCGCTTTCTGTAGAGCTTGTTAACTTGGAAACTGAACTCGGTATGAACACACCAGACGCGGACATAGAAGTCGACGAACTTGTCCTGAGACTGAAAGAAATCAGACAATGGGATTGGAGCGAGAATATCGATCCGTATAATATTCCTTGTGCGGCTAAACTTGAGGATCTGCCAAATGGGATTTATAACAGACCAATAATCATTGAAGCCGCGCGAGAAAAATATACTCAGGGTCTGGAAGCCGAGCTTATGACTCTGGCAAATATGCCAGAGGAAAATTACAGGGGAACAGCGCTCTATTCGTGGGTAAAAGGCATCGCAGCAACAGTGCAATCAAATGATATGCAGCCACTACTTGAGGTTTTGCCGCTTAACTCAGAACAGGCACAGTCTGTTGAAACGGCACTTAGGTCAGAGCTTACTATTGTTACGGGACCTCCGGGGACCGGCAAGTCCCAGGTTGTAACCGACCTGCTGGTTAATATTGCGTGGAATGGAAAAAGTGCGCTCTTCTCAAGTAAAAACAACAAAGCAGTCGACGTCGTTGACGCCAGGGTTAATGGCCTCTGCAAACGTCCGGTGCTTCTTCGCATCGGCAACAACCAGTATGCTTCACGACTTGCAGAAATAGTAGAAGGCCTGCTAAACGCAAGACCAACTGCCACAGATAAATCGGACACAGAATTCTACTCCCGCGAATATGATGCGAAAATTGCTGAAGCAAACAAACTTCGCAATGATAAAAACTCAATTGTTGCAGCAAGAAACGCGCTTAATGAACTGGAGCAGAAGTACTGCCTGGTCAGAGAATTAACTGACCGATGCTTTGATAGCATCATTCCTGTAGATGTGTCTAGGGTAGAACAAGCAGCTTCAGCATTTGCCACTGCGCATCACAAAACACGAAAAGAAGGACAAAACTTCTTTGTGAAACTGTTCTGGTCTAGTATTAAATCGAAACGAATTGCCGCATGCGAAAAAGCTGCAGACTATTACAACTCATACGCCGTACGCTATAAGTTGGCTTTAGCGAACACAGATCTCTCGGAAGTTGAGGTAAAAAAGCTGGCAGCAGATGCAGTAGCATTTGATAAGGCACTCGCAATAGCAACGGATTACAAAGTAACTCTCGGAAAATTCAGATCCTATGAATCTCTTGAGGATATAGACAAAAAACTTGCTTATAACAAATCGGCCCTTGCGGGAATTGCATATAAGCTCTGGGATAAATGGCTCACGTCACAAGCGGTATCGTTCTCTGCGAATGAGCGTCAGGAAATGTCCAACTTCGTTGCTGCAATGAAACTGGCGGGAGACGTTGATCTTTCCAGTAACCCTGAGCTAAAGAAACAATTTTCCAAGATGTCCAAGCAGATGACAAAGTATTTGCAGTGTTGGGCAGTTACATCACTTTCTGCAAAAAGCCGTGTGCCCTTTGAAGCTGGGGTGTTTGATTATGTGATAATTGATGAAGCTAGCCAGTGCGACATTGCGTCTATTTTGCCTTTATTGTACAGAGCAAAGCGAGCAGTAATTATCGGAGACCCGAAGCAATTGAGCCATATATCACAGTTGTCGAGGCAACAGGATTTGGCATTGCTGCAGAAATATCATATTCAACCTGCCTGGTCATACTCCACAAATTCACTTTACGCGCTTGCAGCAGGTAAGGTCAGCGTAGAAGATATTGTGCAACTTAAGGACCACTTCAGAAGTTGTGCGGACATTATAGAGTTTTCTAATGAGGTTTTCTACGACGGAAGTCTCAGAACAGCCACAAAATATGCGGGCCTAAAAACGCCTACCGGGGAAAAACCGGGTATACGATGGATCAATGAGACAGGCAGAATCGTCCGCCCAAGCAATGGCAGCGCTTATAATGATGAAGAAGTAGCTGCTGTTGTCAAAGAACTCAGTCGCCTCGTAAAAGCCGGTTATGAAGGTAGTATTGGCGTTACTACACCATTCAGGCTCCAAGCAGAAAAAATAAAGAGTTCACTTGAGAATAATGATCCAAATCTCCATAATGAACTGTTACGCAACCACGAATTTATCGCAGACACTGTTCATAAATTCCAGGGTGATGAGCGCGACCTGATGATTTTTTCCGTTGTTGTAGCCAAAGGTGCGCCGGCTTCAACACTTGGGTTCCTTAATAGTACAGGAAATCTGTTCAATGTAGCAATTACGAGAGCAAGAGCAGTTTTAGTCGTGATTGGCGATTACCGATACTGTACAGATTGCAGTGTTTCATATCTCAGAAAGTTCGCAGATTATTATGATAAACTCACCGCGGGTGAACGGAAAATGCAAAAGAGTACTTCTATGCCTGATAGCAGAGAATACCCCTGTGTCGCTAATCCTGAACACGTATCCGATTGGGAAAAAAACCTGTATACTGCGCTGTATGATGCTGGCATACAGACCATACCTCAGTATCCTGTAGATAAATATAAGCTTGACCTTGTGGTAATTTTGAACAACGGCAGGAAACTTGACATTGAAGTTGACGGCACCATGTATCACCGTAACTGGAATGGAGAACTCTGTTATCGAGACCAGCTACGTAATCAGCGATTGTTTGAGCTTGGCTGGGATGTAAAACGATTTTGGGTATACCAGATAAGAGATGATATGCCCTGGTGTATTCAGCAAATCAAAGATTGGAGCAAAGTGCAAAGGGAGTAATTCCACAGCGCTTTGCTCGAATTGCCATGTTGGGGAAAAAGGCGTATACATCGTTTCAGATAAACCAAGGGTCTGATCTAAAGCGGCGTGTCGTTGCTCGGACACATAGGCTACTGAACGACTAGACCGAGCAACTTACGCAGGCAGGGCCGATGCTTTAGCATCCTATGAGGGGGATAGCAGAATGAAAAAATACCCAAGAACAGAGAAATACGACGCTAACTGGATTTCTGATAACTGGATGGGACCCAATCCATTATGGCTGCTTGAGGAATTGTGCGAACATATGGACTTGAAGCCCGGCATGAAAGTCTTGGATATGGGTTGCGGAAAAGGAATCACTTCTGTATTCCTTGCGAAGGAATTTGGCGTAACGGTGTTTGCCAACGACTTATGGATTAGCGCGACAGAAAACATGAAACGCTTTGTGGAAGCCGGTGTAGACGACTTGGTATTTCCCATTCATGCGGAAGCCCATGCCCTGCCTTATGCCGAAGACTTCTTCGATGCCGCTATATCAATAGACAGCTATCATTATTACGGAGCTGACGAAGCTTATTTTCCATACACATACTCTAAGCTCGTAAAACCGGGCGGCCAGTTTGGAATCGTCGTTCCGGGGTTGACACGGGAATTTGAAAAAGGTTATCCCGATACCCTTGAAAGTCTATGGATTCCGGAAATGTTCACTTTTCACAGCAAAGATTGGTGGCGGCATCTTTGGGAAAAGACTAAAATCGCCGAAATTACCGTCTGCTATGAAATGGAGAAACCAAAAGAACTATGGCAACTGTGGGCAGAATGGGCAAAAGAACATCTCGAATCTGATTTGGACGTAGAGTTTTTGAAGTCAGATACCAACAATGACATTGCTCTGATTGTTATGGCTGCTACCAAAAACACATGAACATCACTTCCTAGTTTTCCAAAAGCACCTGATTCGATCGGCCGTCGCGTCACAAAATCCGATCCGGGTCCTTAATGAAACAATAGCGAGCAAAATTCGTAAACCACCAATAGATGGTAAAAAAACATACGTTTGGCAGCAGCAGAAAACTAACAAACAGAGGTGATATTTGGTTGGCGGATACAATCCTTAAAGTCGAAAACCTGTCAAAAACGTACAAGGTACGCAAAAGCGCGCCAATTAAAGCAGTAGACTGCATCTCTCTGGAGGCCTACCGCGGCGAGATATTGGGGGTGCTCGGTCCGAACGGAGCCGGTAAGACTACTACGGTCAAGATGATTTGCGGACTGATCAAACCGGATTCTGGTAGTATCCTGATTAATGGCAAAGACAACTTCAAGCAGCGCTCAGCGGCCATGGAACATATCAGCGCCGTCCTGGAAGGAAACCGCAACATATATTGGCGTCTGACCGTCCGCGAAAACCTGGAGTTTTTTGCCGGTCTCAAGGGCAAAGATCCTCGCGCTATCAAGAAGGAGATCGATTATTACATAGACTTTTTCGGGCTGGGCACTAAGAAAAATGAGACAGCCAGTAAATTGTCACGTGGTATGCAGCAAAAACTGGCGATCGCTGTGGCGATGGTTACCGGCAGCGAACTGGTGCTGCTGGACGAACCGACCCTCGGTCTGGATGTCAAAGCTTCCTATGATATCCGTGACTTATTGAAGCAAATCGCGGCCGAGAACGGACGCACAGTACTGCTGACCTCTCACGATATGAACGTTGTTCAGGACACCTGCCAGCGCGTGATCATTATCAATAGCGGGCGCATTATCGCTCAGGATAAAGTGTCCAACCTGATGCGGCTTTTCGATGTGAAGGCCTTCAAATTTGTGGCCGAAGGCAGGCTCAGCGAAAACCTGAAACAGGCCTTAACACAAATTCCGCATCTGGCACTGGTTGAAGAAGAAGTGGATACGATCATCACTCTGAACCTGGAAGAACCGCGTAATTTCTACCGCGTCGTCGAACTACTCGGTAGTGAGGATGTTTCGCTTCTGTCGATTAATCGGCAGGAGCTCAATTTTGAGCAAGTCTTTATGGAGATCCTGGGAAGGAGTGAGAACGGTGGCGAAAAAATGGCTGCTCTTTAAGCAACTGGCCATCAAATCCTGGATCATGTTCCGTCGCTATTTCTTCAACAGTCTGGGCGGAATTATCACATTGTATGTTATTTTTCTGGTGATCTTCCTGGGATACAAAGGAATCGCCGGTTTGGGTCCTACCGACCAGTACTTATCAATTGAAGGTATCTTGGTAGGTTATATTCTATGGTATCTGGCCCTGGCTGCTTATCAGGATGTGGCTTATACCATTCAGAACGAAGCCAAGCAGGGAACCCTTGAGCAACTTTATATGTCAGTGCATGGTTTTGGATGGGTCATCGGGTTTCAACAGATTATCAATGCCTTCTATAGTTTGCTGATTGCTGGTATCCTGGCATTCTTTTTGATGTTGACGACCGGCAAATGGTTGAATATCGATCTATTGTCGTTGCTTCCGCTCTTGACATTGGAGCTCATCTGCTTTGCGGGAGTCGGGTTTGCACTGGGCGGTTTGATGCTCATTTTTAAACGCATTGACAGCTACATGCAAATCGTACAGTTTGTCCTGATTTTCTTTGTGGCGGCGCCGCCTAGCAACTGGCTACTGCGGCTGATGCCCGGGACATTGGGTGCGTCTCTGATTCAGAAGGTGATGAATGGCGGAGAAGCGCTTTGGCAGCTTGCATGGCAGGACTTACTGCTGACAGTAGGAGTCGCATTGGCTTACCTGCTTTTGGGCGTTGCGATCTACCGTATTTGCGAGCGAAAGGCCATGAAGAGCGGGACACTTGGCCATTATTGATGTAGTGCGGGACACTTGACTTCCGTTTTTGCTTTCGTCTGCGCTTTTGCCTGCAACGCAAAACCAGCCCGCCGCGGGCTGGTTTTGCATTATGATTATTGGCGGACCTGCTATGCTGATCTGCTATGGCAGACAGATGACCTGGCCAATCTGCAGATTTTCGGGATCAACGCCTGGGTTGGCAGCCAGCAGTTGATTCACTGATAAATTAAAACGCAATGCGATATTGAAGAACGTATCTCCTGCCATGACCGTATAAGTCTGACCCGGGCATGGGCCGACGGTCGGGGTTGTAGTTGGTGTAGTAGTCGGCGTCGTTGTCGGAGCCACCGGAATACAGATGCGCTGCCCAATCTGCAGCCGATTTGGATCTACGCCCGGATTAGCATTGATCAAGGCCTGCACTGTGGTATTAAAGCGCTGCGCCAGGCTAAAGTAAGTGTCACCGGCCTGGATGGTATA
>DHDG01000034.1:0-20657 GCA_002399265.1 Firmicutes bacterium UBA4882
TTTTTAAATTCGTGTCTTGACAATGGGGTGCAGTACAAGTGCCTAGATAATACCAGAACAGAACGATTCTTTCGCACATTAAAGTATGATCGCATTTACGTCAATGAATATGAGACTCCACGGGAATTACGTTCAATGCTCAACGAATACATGGCAATCTACAACTCCTATCGGCCACATTCAAGCATTGGCGGCCAATGCCCTGCGCAGGCCTATTTCGAAGACAGGACCAAGCTTGTTATCCCTTGTCAATACATGAGGAAAGGAGCATAACTTAGCTTTTTTAAATTCGTGTCTTGACAATGGGGTGCAGTACACATTCGGCATTTATCTCTGTTATATGCTCCATGTATCAAGTGCCTTCATCGCTAAATAGGCGGCTCTGTTCTGAATAGCGGTTCCATCCCAGACATCAGTAGCAAGATAAGCCGTGAGCGTTTCAATACCGTCTGCGTATTTGCTCAAACCGCCTCTGTTACCTTGCCCGGACTTCTTTGTTGCCCAGTCCGCATAGCGTATGAAAGCATTCAATGACTGTGTAATAATAGTCAAGTTTCCAAGTGTAAGTAGCTTACGGTCGCGGAAATCCGCAGCATTCTTGATTTGATCTCATGTTACTATTGCCGAGGTTAATCAAGATATCGAAGTTATTTCTAATCAGTTTGGGCGTGTGATATTTAAAACAACTAGGAAAAACCTAGTCGGATGTCGAATCAGCATCTGGCCTAAGCTTCTTACATTGATAACTGCAATTGATATTTTTTGTCCGGATCCTATTTCATATATTGATGAAGCTGTACTAATCATTTCTAGCTTTTGTGGCAAGGAAGACAAAAAGTATTGCGTGTACATGCAATTACCTTCGAAACTCTTTCTTTGGCAACATAGTAGTAAACTATATGGAGTGGCAAAAGAAAGATATGTGCTTTCTCATTCCATCTGAATCAATAGTTGTTAAGCAAGCGCCGCAGATTGGTAGGAGGTGCATAGCAGCGATGAACAAGATCGAAAAATTCGAAAAGTTTGCCCCAAATAACCCAGGGTTTATTATCGAAACGGAGCCAGGAAAGCTAATATACAGTGGTCTCTTTAGAGGTGATAGATATTCAATCCCCGCACGTTTTGAGATCACGAATTCCGGGGATAATTATCTGCTTTTCCTGCTATCTCAACAAAAAATTGGCCTAGAAACCGAGACTCATATTTTGCTTTTGCTCAATTCGGTAAATCTTAATTCAATGGGATATAAATGTTTTTTGGGTCCAACAACAAGATTACTTAATGGGATTGTTTGCTATGTTTCTGGTGAACATACATATCAACCAGAATGGTTTTTTGACACTGGACGTAGCTTAGCCTTTTCTTGTTTAGATACTTTAATTAATCTTCAATCAGGAAATGATGAATCGGTTTTCTATAGAATAGTAAATGGCGGTCCCAGCAAAGTCAAAATGCTAGAGGAGTATGCTGCAAAAAATAGAGATCAATGGGTTTTCAATGGCCAATGGAGAAAAACACCTACAGAAGATTTCGGAATGCAATTATCGGTTACTGGTAGGATCGCAGAGGTTCATACGACAATGGGCGAATTTCACTTCACTTATGCCCTTTTTGTAGATGATTCTGTGTTCTCAAGATTGGTATGCAGCTTTTTTCGGCTTCCAGATGAAGTAAATTTATCTAAAGTTATGTCCCATCTAAATGAATTGAATTCGAAGTATAGAAATCAGAAATTCTTCATCTTTAAAAGCGTTGTATATATGCATATTACTTACATGAGTCTATCAGAATATTTCGATCCGAAAATCTTACATGATGCTTTTAAGGGCCTATTGTCTCAAGATTTTTTTGAGATAACTGAGGGCATATTGGCTTCAATTACTACAGTCCCTTCAATTGGAATAACTCATGGGATAACTCGACTAAAATCCAATGAAGGTGATTTGCTATATACCGTTATGAAAAACGTTATATAAGGCTCCCATGGGGTTAGACACAAAACCTCCTTGAGCCTCTTTCTTAATATACTTCTCTCAGAGGCCTATGACAGCTATTCTGACATAGGGGGAGTCATGATTTTGCTTATGAGTCTAGAAGGGTTGGTTGCGCTTTTCAAAGGACGTAATAATGACTGCGTTTGGCAATCACGAATTGACGAATTTGGCAATTAAAAAGTACATAGTTTGGCTGCCATCGCATTTCAGTAGATTAACTTTGTAAAACCTCGCGTCCGTTCTGGCCCTGTGTGAGCCCAGACAGTACTTTTTTGAGGCGGTAACTCTCGCCGTCAAAAGCCAGGATGTGGGCGCGATGCACAAGACGGTCAATCATGGCGGCAGTTAAGCGGTTATCTCCCAGTACGGAATTCCACTGGCCAAACTCCAAGTTGGAAGTCACAATTACACTTTGATGCTCGTAGGCTTGAGCCTCAACATTAAAGAGGAGTCCAGCGCCGTCCCGGTGTAGAGGAACAAATCCCAGTTCATCAATGATTAAAAGATCACATTTCCCCAGTATGGCCATGGTGGCACCCAACCGGCCCTGACGATGATGCTCCAAAAGGATATTGACCAAATCAAGGCAGCGGTAAAAGCGCACAGATTTACGCTGAGAACAAGCCTTAATGCCAAGAGCCGTTGCCAAGTGGGTCTTACCGGTGCCGACCGCACCGACTGCCAGAACATTTTCTTTGCGATTAATGAACCCAAGCCCGGTCAGATCGGAAATGCTCGTCTCCCCGGCCAGACTAACCGGGTCCCAATCAAAATCCTCCAGAGCCTTATGGGCAGGAAAACCTGCTTTTTTGATCAAAGTTCTAACTTTGCTAATCTGGCGGGCTTTCAGTTCAACAGCAAAAAGTCGGTAAGGTATTGTTCCGGGTTCTCCCAGGCAATTTCCAGATAAGCGCCGGGGATCTGGGCTAGCTTCAGGTCTTTGCACTGTTGCGGTCGCAGGCTGCGATCTGGGGCACATAGTTTTTGACATTCACCGGGGTATGTTCTTCATCGATTTTTTCCAGCGGTTTGTCCAAGAGCAGCTGGTAACTGATGGTAAATCCCTGTGGCTGTGCGGCGCTCCTTTCTGGGCTTAAGTAGGTCTTCCAATAGCCAGACATCTATGATTTCAATAAAAGGTTCCATTACTGGCCTGCGGCGCATTTGATTTATCACGGGTTCATTCCAGTCGTCTTTTTTGGCATACTTCGCGGCGGTGCGCCAGTTAACCCCTACCTTGGCACTAATTTCGGCAATATTACAGTCTTCTTTTTCATAGAGGCATTTGATATACTTTTGTTGTGGCATTGCTAACACTCTCCTTGATCCCCTCCTGTCTTTGCTCGACAAGAGGTTTTATTCCGGGATGTGATGGCAATGCCCTTTTGTTCTTCCCTATGTATTTTTTAATCGCCGTTTTCTGCATTTCCATTATGCGAGTCCATTATTAACAAAACGCCGTTGGCAAATAAAACGAATCGGAAAATTAGTGGTTACGCTCCAAGTGGTTACCTGAAAAAGCTCGGCGACCAGACACAAATCTCAGAGTAGCGTCAAAGAGGGATCTTAAAATCACATGTTATTGAGCCCGAATACTTATTTAGCGATAATTTTAGCGCGTTTTTTGAGGCCTGTAAAGAAGTGCTTATTGAGCGTATCGAAAAGAGTACCGGAAAAAGGAATCTCACTGGATGACCTCGACGCATTTGTTTCGATTTGGCGGGGAATGCCATACTGGCACCGGCGAAGTCGGTCTTTATTTTTTATATGGAAATCAAAGAAGAGATCGAATATGTCATCGGCTTGATCAGGTGGGCTTTTGAGGGGCATCGGGAGGATGAGTCGTGCCGCTCAATGCAAAATGCACTCACTAGGTTCGGAAGCCGCGACTGGTTGTGCATTTAATGGCCTATTGATGGGAGGTATGGTAATGGGTAGGCTGTTTAGTAAATCTGAGGGGAAAAACAAGAGTGGGTCATCTCTTGAAGCATTTCTCTCTTCTCTTACATATGAAGGCGTCTTGGATACATACGGTAATGCATCGGAGGAGAATCTGAGGCTTCCATCAGCCATAACTATGAATGTGCTTTTAACGACGAACACGATGGTAGCCGGAATTATTAAGATGATCCGGGAGCAAGAAAAAAAGTTCAGCTTAAAAGTACGAACTCTCCCTTACGATTCAATGGCTTTTGAGGTTGCGGCTTATTGCCATGCCTATCTGGAATGGTGCAATCAATCGGGTGATGATTCATCTTTTTTTGAGGATACGCCCTTTTCCGAAGCTCTAAATGTTTCTTCCATTATGATCAGCTCCTTCGTGACTAAGAAGATGTCACCAGCGTTGCCTGAATCGGCGCTGTGGCAACGAAGCGCCAGTTATTTGATGTACCTAAACCTTAGTCTAGAAGAGGCGATGGCTGAGTTTGAGGGGAATCTCAAATATGCGATTTTGCAGGGTGAGCCAAGAAAAAGCAAAGATAAGCATGTAAATGCTAATGTTAGCTTTGCTGTAGATATAGCTCTGAAGATGGCCATTCGAATTGACCACCAGACAGTCTTGAGTAGTCTATTTAAATCCTCAGGGGATCTATGCCTAGACGGCCCAGAAATCTCGAGAGAGAGGCATCAGCAACATAAAAAAGATGACATTGATAATTTTCCAGACAGGATTGATAATCAAGAGCGCGACCACCTGGTACGAATCCCGGGGAAGCGCTGGATTATACAAAAAGGAAACGGAAGTTCAATCTTTGCGTTCCCACCTCAGTTCGTAGATGCTAGTCCTTTCATACAGGGTTTGGCAGCGGTTTGCTTTGATGATGAGAAGTATGGCTTTATCAATCCGGACGGGGCATTTGTTATAGAACCACAATTTGATTTCGCCGGAATGAACTTCTCTGAAGGCCTTGCAGCGGTAATGGTTGATGAACAATGGGGTTATGTAGATCGAAATGGAAGAATGGTCATTGAACCCAAATACGAGGAAGCTGTTCAGTTTACTGAAGGTCTTGCAGCAGTAATGGTTGATGAACAATGGGGTTATGTAGATCGAAATGGAAGAATGGTCATTGAACCCAAATACGAGGAAGCTGGTCAGTTTACTGAGGGTCTTGCAGCAGTTAGTAGCGAAGATTATGTATACGGTTATATCGACAAGGAAGGGAAATACGCCATTAAGCCACGTTTTGATCATGCTGAACCATTCTCCGAATCATTGGCCCGGATTCGTAATCATCAGGATCGACTATACGGATACATTGACCTGCGTGGAAGGCAGGTCATCGCATCAATGTTTGAGGAAAATTATTACCATAGAGCAGGCAAATTTTCTCAGGGACTAGCGGCAGTTAGAAATGGTGGGAAGTCAGGATACTTAGATAATACTGGTAGATTCGTCATTGAGCCTAAATTCGACGGGTTTATCCATGATTTTGCTGACGGGCTTGCATCGGTTTCTATTGACGGTAAGCTAGTTTATATAGACAGAACAGGTACTCCTATAGTTATCACAGAGTTTTATGACGGCGAGGCATTCTCCAATGGTCTGGCAGCAGTATGTCAAAGAGATTACGAAGCAGAAGAGCGCTATAAGAAGTGGGCGGAAGAACAATATCGTACTCAAGGCATCTTGTGCCAAGGACCTAACCCTATGGACTATTTACGGTGGGGGTATATCGATCGGACCGGAGAGCTGGTCATCTCTATTCTATTTAACCGTGCTACTTCATTTTCCGAAGGTTTCGCGGCTGTTAGGATTGGGGAAAAGTGGGCCTATGTGTCCGTTCCCCGCGCCAATTAGCAGACTGCAAATGGCTTAACCGAGAAAGGAAGGAGAGGCACATGCAGTCGGGATTGGACGTTCGAGTACATGGCCGCATGTCGGCAAAGAATATAGGACCTAATAAAGCTGGTTTTGGCGTCGTTACTTATTGACAAACCTTACATTATGGTGCATTCAGATGGAATGAGAGAATGCCTTTCGCTTACTCTACACCTAGAGCCTTAAACACGGCTTCCTGCGGGGTTGAGTAAAATATCAGGCTAAAAGCGCCAATAAGGTCTGACGGAACCGTTCCAAGTTCAGCGGCGGACGTTATCGGTATCAGCACCTTTTTCGCTCCGGCATCGAGGCAGACTTGCAGGACGCTTGCCAGTTCCTCGACTTTAAGGATTGTGCCGCTAATGCTGATTTCGCCCAGCACTGCGAGGCTTGATAGAGTGGGCTTTCCAAGGGCGCAGGACGCGAGCGCAATAACAGACGGCAAAGTCAGGTACTTCGTCATTCCGATGCCGTTCAGGTCTTGGTAGTTGATGATGTAGTCCTTTGTAGTTGTGCTGAGCTGACCACTTATCTGGTTGCCGCTCGCTTTCAGATAGTTGAACGCGGTGTTTGTCGCTTCCTTTGCATCACGGTCAGAGCCAAGCCCTGTGCGCTCAAACTTGCCATTGCCGGGGAGCATCTGTGTTTCAAGGCGGTAAACGCCTACCATACCGCTCTTGCCCTGTGAGACAGTGTAGATGTTGCCGGGATTCGTCAAACCCTCGGGAATTATCTTGCCGCCGCCCTGTTCCGGTACGGAAACGTAGCGTTCCTCAAAGGTCGCATTGTCGATGTAGGAGAAGTTCACATCGTAGAACTCCATACCGCCGATTTTCTTTAGCTGTTCCTTTACCCGGCGGCGCATTTCGAGAGCGAAGGTCAGGATTTCCTCAATCTCATTCTTGGTGAACTCGCCATTGGGGTAGAGCAACTTAGTGAATCCCGACACAATTTTGCGTACAGCGATAACGTCGCGCTGATTCAGGTTGCTGCCGAAGCGGAAGTACTTGTCGCTCACATCGCCGAACGGCTCCTTCCGCATCTCTCGCATGAACTCGGCGAGGTAGTCCGTAATAAATCCGTAGTCGTTGCTGAGCGATTCGGGACGGTATTTTGGTATCTCCCAACCGGGGATATAGCAATGCATACGGTCGAGAAACGCCGTGTCATACGCCATCGCTTCAGGGAATGGGTCAAAGAGGTGCGAAGTTTTTAGCAGTACATCTACACTCTGGTTAATGTTGCCCACGAAAGCCATTGAAGCGGAAGCCGCCTTTTCCTCCTTGCCTCTGGCAAAAGATCCGGAAGCCATATAGTCTTTCATTATCTGAACACCGTCTTTGTCCTTGAAGGTAATGCCAGCCACTTCGTCGAAAGCCACGCAGTCCCACAGCCCCACAAGACCGACTTGCTTGCTCGACATATTGTAGAAGAGGTTGGCGACCGTGGTCTGTCCTCCGGAAACAAGAATAGAGTTCGGCGAAATTTCCTTGTAGAGGTGCGACTTGCCAGTGCTGCGAGGTCCCAATTCGCAGAGGTTGAAGTTGTTTTCAATTAGTGGAAGCATACGGGCGAGTTGCAGCCACTTCTCGCGATTGGTAAAGCGGTTGGCTTCCATTCCTGTGGAACGTAGCAGAACAGTGATCCACTCATCCTTTGTAAAGGCACGGCGACCGTTCTTAATTTCGTCCATGTCGATGTGTGGCATCTGAATCGGCGTTAGTTTCACGATGTGGATGGGCGTAGATTTCTTGTCTTCCTCGATGTACTCGTATTCAAGTCCGACAATGCACCAGATACCACCGCAGAGCAGGCGGTCATACTTAGATACATAGTTTGAGGATATGGGAATACAACGGATGCCGAGGTTTGAGAAGTCGGCTTCATAGCGGTCTTGTTTTATGTTCAAGCTCACCGTGAGGCGATCAATAACTGTATAACTACCGCGTTCACGTAAGCCGGACAGCACTTTCTGTGCTTCGTCAGGGCGCACAAAGTTCTCTGAGAGTATTCTCTTAACGTTCGCAACGCCACTCTCGATAATTTGCGGGTCGTCGGACGAGCAATACTGTCCAAGCAAAAACTCCAAGACGTAGACAGGCACATTTGCGCCCTCCTTAATTGCCTTGGTCAGGTCTTTGCGGACAATCCTGCCATCGAAATGCTCACGCAACTTCCGATAAATGACCTCATTTGTGTCACCCGTCTCCGGCGTGTATCGGGTTGATTCAAAGCCCATCGCGGAATCCCCCTTGTGAGTTACAGGTCAAAGCCAAAATTATCGGCAAACGCTATGTCAATGTGGAACTCGATTTCTTCAGGTGCATCGGTGTCGTTGGCAATGACAAGTCGGTAGATTTTATTGCGATTGTACTGCATCTGCTTCAGCGTGAACCTCACACGGAACACACGGTCTGAAGCGTTGTTGCTCGTTCTGTCGGCGATTACCATCTGGAAGTCGCTGACTGGAACACCTTCGTCATTGGCAAAGTGCAGATCATAATTGCACGTCTGAACCTTATCGCCCACGGGTTGTTTTTGCAGAAAGTCTAGCGAGAACATCAGGTTAGATACCTTGCGACTTTCGCTGATGAGCGACAGCCCCGGATTCTGCACTTCTATATAATTCTTATAGCTCGTCCGCATACCCTTGTAAACAATGATAGGCACGACCATTTCCTGTAGGCTGATACCGCCGTGAACATAGTTCTCGCCTCCGCCCTGTACCTTGATGCGGACGGTATCCTGCGGTGCGTAGCCTTTCATCGGCCCGCCACCAATCGTACGATCCATTCTGACGGGCAGAAGGTAATCGGCGGTTGTTTCGGGAGACACGAGGGCGTAACGCCGACCAAGTTCTAATATATCGCCATTAAAGGTCTGGCGGCTGATCTTCTGGCTTTCTTCAAGCGGTTTGTAGGTATACAGGAAACCATGGTCAGCGGTGATGAAGATGTTAATACCGCTTAGATCATTGACGATAATCTTCACGATGGCAGTCAATTCTTCGATTGCATCGCTACATGCCTCGAAAACCTTTGTTTCGGTGGGAACTTTATCACCGGTAGCGTCTATCGAGTTGTGATAAACATAGATAATTTCTTTGCCCGCCACCAAGTCACGGCGTTCTTGTTTCTTCATCTGGAGCAGTTCCTGATAGGTCACAGCTAGGCTTTCAGGGTTGGCTGTATTCAGTATAGTGCTTCGCTGCGACGTGCTAGCTGTCGGATTACCATCCACAAACGCCTCTAGCTTTTCATTGACCGATATCTCTTTGCCAGGCAGGAGTGCAGCCATCCCGAATTTCGTGATGCTGGGGAATACCGCTTGCACCGCCTCAAGAGTCACCTTGCCTTTGGTGACGTGGCTGAGAGTTTCGGAGAGCTCGGCGGCGACTTCATAGCGCAAGGCATCGGAAATCACCACAAACACGCGGTTGCCCTTGCTTACGTTCGGGGAAACATGGCGGCTGTAGAATCTCCGCTGTTCACTTATCTCTGAAACATAGCCGAGCGAGTTCAAATCGCTCGCGATGGCTTTTGTCCAAGTTAGGGTAAGTTGCTGCAAAAACCACTCACGGTATAAGCCTTCGACCACATCGGAACACTTTTTCAAAGCGTCCTCCAAGAGGGCGTTTGGGCTTTTCAGTGTATTGCCAAATCTGAAATGGAAATGCCGGTAATGGCTGTCCATCTCATAAGCGTCGGTCGTATATAGCTTCCAGACTTTCGCAGACTCAACGATATGGAAACCGTCAATATGCGAGAGGTAGAACGCCTGCAACTTTGCGATGTAATACAGACTTTCGAGGTAGTCCTCTGTCAGGGCATACCAAGCGGCAGTGCGGCGGTTCTCTACCACGCCGATGATATCTTCCACCTTGATGACATTCTCACCAATCTCGGTAAAAAACCGTTTGAGAATGCTCTCGTTGATTGCGGGAAATGTGTCGCTCTTAATGAGGATGCTGATCTCTGTCTTGTCAAAGCGGTCGGCAAGGCGCAGCTCACGCTCTACAGAGCGGCAAAGCTCTTCCAAATCACCGCTGCCGTCGCCTCGCTGCCACTCGTGGATAAGCTGATAACAGTATGCCTTGTTGGAATCAGAAATGAACCGTTCCAAGCCGCGCAGAGCGGAAACGGGCATTGTCTGTGAAAGGGCAGTAATGAGAATATGTGCGACAAGGTCGGAAAGCGGACGATCCTCCGCGTTTGCATAGCCTGTGAATTTATGAATCAGCGACCAGAATGCATCGATGTTGCCGAATTTCTCAATTGCCATCAGCGCGGTGTTATCTTCTTTCTCCAAGCCCGCTGTCAACACGGCGATAATCACATCCTGTGCTGAACCGCCGTTTATTCCGCAAAGCACGGCCATAATGTCTATGTGCAGCTGGAGTGGAGTTTGGTATGTGCGACCAATACGGCGCAATTTTGCCTTGCGGTCTTTGTTATCAAGAAACTTGGCATACAACTTCATCGTCTTCCGCATCGCTGATGATGGCTCGACGAGTAGCTCCTCCATTTGCAGCGACACAAGGTCGGCGCGGAATTCCTCGCCGTAAAATTTGATATCCAACAGCCAATCGTCCCGCCCGTCCTTTTCATAGGCAAGAGGGTCGTAGACAAGATAGTCGCCAGTCAGGTCATCCGCTGACAGTAATTTTTTAACTGCGAAATTGTTCCTGCCTGTGAGTTTGACGACGCTCACTCCAGGTAGATCAAGCTCGTCAACTTCATCCGCAAATTCGCCGTCCTCGTCGTGCCAGAAGACGATTCGGCGTTTAGAAAAGTCAGTCAGCGGCGCGGCGAACCGCTCCGCGAGCCTTGATTTGATCGTTTCTGACAGCATGATGTGCCTCCGTTTATTTCGAAAATTGATTTTGGGGCTGCAAGTTAGTTGCAAGTTAGTTGCAAGTTAGTTGCAAGTTCAGTTTCAAGTCAGCGAGCGAACCAGCGTGCAGCCGAGGTTTTGCCTTCCACATATATTAGTTCTTCTTTCTTTAATTCTCTCATTAATACTTGCAGCTGACTCCGCGAATGATTTGGCAGAACCTGTTCCAATTCGTTAAACGGTGTACCTTTCTCGCCATTCTTACGAATGTGCTTCAGGATTAACTCCTTATTTGTTTCTCGGTCTAGTCCGACGAGTCTCGTGTGAACTCCGGATCTATTAGCTACTTCATACAGACTGCGAGCAAGGACAAATTTATTGCGGCTGACATGTTCAACTAATCCCAGTTCAATTAGGCGCTTCGTGCGAGAGCGCAATGCGTCAGTTAGCGGCTGTTCATGGAACAATGCGTTTACTACAAGAAAATCGTCAGTCGCCATGGCTTCGAGCCGTTCATTGCCAATTCGGTTTATTAGCGACAGCATTTTGCGGTCAAGTACCAACCCGTTTAGCGTGATGCTGACGAAGTTATCATCAGTGCCATGAAAATCTGGTAAAGGTTTTGCTTCCTTAATGCTTAACTCATAAATCAAGTTCATACCCTGACCCGAACGCTCGACCAAACCGCAAAGTGAGAGTATCTCTGCGATACGGCGGTTGCGCGGCGATTGTCTGTCAAGGATGTTATCGAGTGTCACACCATTCGGAAACCCGCCGGGGCTTTCGATAACTAACCTGTCGCGATATTGCCTGACAAACACGCTTCCACTCAACTGGTAGTTGCGGTGACTGACAGCGTTTAACAGGGCTTCGCGCACGACACGCTCATTGAACGTCGGTATATCGAAGATGAATAAACCTTCTTGATAATGCTGTTTATCGTTCCGCAAGTTAATAAGCTCCCACACACGATCGTAACACGCAAAGAAACCCATACGGAACTCCTCTCTTTGCTGTGCAGGGCCGGATGCGTCCGATGAGCGATACTCAAAGACTATCTCAGACTGCGAAAGGTACTTCCCGAGTGCGGCGCGCGTTCCGAACAATGCCAATGCCGCATAGGTTACGCCACCGTCCGATATTGCCTCGCAGTCGACAAGTAGTTGCTCCGCAGACAGAGTCTTTAAACGGTTATTACTGCTTTTTTCAGCCCATTTGCTACGGAAAGCGTTAATTGCGCCCTCGTCCAAGTCTTTAACACTTGCACCGGGACAAACACTACCCGAAAAATCAAATCCCGTTTCATCGTATATTCTGCGGCGCACGTCTTCCGGCATCGGCACAAGGCTGTCCCCATCGCGCCACCAAGCGATACCGTCCACCTGAACGGGCAGACCTGACGGACGACCCGCCACTTCGAATACGAGCACGCGTTTTCCGTCCTGCTCAATGATATCGAAATCCACACGTACCCGTAGCCTGTCCATCAATCCTTTGCGGGTGCGTTCCGGTTGGTCAAAGGCGTTGCTTCCGACCACTTGGCGAGGACGTTTGTCGCTGATGCCAAGTACGAACTTGCCTCCACCCGTGTTTGACAGGGCACAGCAATATCGTGCAGCTTCGTTTGAATCAAAGCGCGATTTTGCTTCCTTAAACTCGAAATGCTCGCCTTCAGGAGCGTTCAGTAGTTCCTCAATCGTGTTATATCCTCGCATATCAGTTCACTTCCCCCTAGACATTCACTAAAACATCGGCGAAATCCCGTAGTTCTTTTTCGCTCCGTCATCGAGGCCAATCGAATCAGTCACTTCATATCTTCGCCAAGACGTCGGCGAAGATTTCGTAGTTCTTCTTTACGCCGTCGTCGAGGTCTATCCCGATGTTTTGGTCAGCGAGGTGGTGTACTTTCTCTTCAAAAGCAGTAATTTCTTTCAGTTGTTCTGACAGCTTGTTTTGTTGTTTTAATAGTCGTGCGCGTTCCGACCCAGTAGCGGTGTTCAGAGCGGCGGCGATGTGGGAAAGCTGTGTGCGATAGCGCTCCTGCTGTTCATGGACGTAATCGGTGCGTAGCTTGGCGAGCAGGTCACGTGAATAGCGGTGCAGATAGATCAGCGCCTTGAAACCGTTTTTCTTGCCGGAGTCAAATAGCCAGTAAATCGGTCGTTTTTGGTAAATCTTGCAGTGGTCGGTGTAGAAGTCGTTTAGGAAGTAGTTCCGAATGACTTCACGCGGTGTACCCTTGCCGCCGAGCGCGTCAGCGATGAATTTCAGATTTTCCTCCAAGGTTTCCACACCGTAGACCACGCATACGAAATCGACAAACCGCCCCACAATGTCGTCGTTGAAATACTCGTCGTCGCAGATGGGGAGGATGTTGTCTTTGTCGGGGATAAATGAGCGATATTTGCCCGCGTCCCAATCGCCGCCCGCGTAGACAAGCCCTTCTGTGTCGAGCGAATACCGCCCGAACATGCAGCCCACGGCGTAACTGATAAGACTGCGAATCTCGCGTCTCAAATCGGCGCGGCGCACGGTCACGTCCTTATCATCGACCTCCGGTGTGAGTTCGTCCTGTAGGCCGTAGATATCGATGAAGATGCGGTTGAGTTCTTCTTCGTTAGATTTGAGGGTATCGAATCGCTCCGCTGCCTCGCACTCCCATTTGGCAAAAGCCGACGTAACTGACCGCTCATCGCAGATTAGCGGGTGGCGGGTGAAGTCCCATGAGGTCTCAAAGGCGTCCCAGTCGGTGCGGGAGAGAGAGATGTTTTTTCTAACTAATGTATTGACTGAAGTTGCATCTCCATCCAAATATGGAATATATCCGATATTCCCTGTTTCAAAAGTGGATACTTTCCCAAACATTGTGTCGATAAGCCACTGAAAAGTTTTTGAATTTGTGAGTCCCATAATAAACATATTATCACTACTATGCACAATAACCGGGCCAACGCCAATACAGGCTACTCCTTGTGGTAAATACCTAGAATTGAATACTCCACTTCCCATAGAAGTATAAGTATATGTCGCGCCTTCTTGAAACATATAGTCTACATTTCTAAGTGTGGATTTTCCAGTTAAATCATTGAATTTTCGCAACCTATTGCCATTATCTTCCCAGTCAATTACACAAGAAAGATTACCAAACCAACGTCTAAAAAGCCCACCGTTTGAAATGAAGAACCATCTTTTATCTTTTTGTTTCATAGCTTGACTACCAATCAAGTCTTTATGGACCTCATACCATAAACGAATAAACTCGTCATCATTGCCTGTTGCTATGCAACGTTTAATTTTGCATTTGTCCCGTAATAGGAGTTTGGTCCATTCATTAAGTGTTGCAGATGATGTCTTGTAAATTGCCAGACAAAGTGGATGCTTCAGAAAAGAACTCTGACTTACTTTTTCATATTGATGATAACCTGATAAATATTCTCTTTCTTTTGTATCCTGCCCCGTATAATTGGTCACATCGATGAATTTTGGAATCCAATCCTCGGTAAAGTCTTTGGAAAACACAAAAGCTGTGTTTTTCACTTTTTCGCCCGAAATCTCATCAAAAGCGCGAGACCCAAGATTATTTAGTAATACTAATCTGTAATGTTTAAATAACGTCTTTCTAAACGCGAGAAAAGTTGGAGCATTTAGCCATGACTGCATAGTTATCATTGAGGTATAACCGTATTTCTTACATAGACGTATAGCAGCAAGAACCATTGCTGAATACAAATCATTTTTAGCTTGATTGTATTCGCTGGCAATAAAACTACCGAGTTTAGAGTTAAAGCCGCTATTTCCCATATACGGCGGGTTGGTGACAACCACATCGTACTTCTGAGCCAAAAGACGCTTAAAGTTCCAAGCGTTTAGTTGGAGTTCGTTTATGGTATCTTCAATGCTCAACTGTCCCGACTTTTCTACAGGTTTCGGTGGGAGCACGTCCACTTTCACGAGCGAGCCGTATTCCTCGCCATCCGAGAATCCGGCGGGGTGGTAAACCTGCGGCTTAATGTCCTCGCTGAATATGCGGCGGTCGTATTGCCGTGCTTTCATCATCAGTGAAAAATAGGCCAGTTGATATGCTCTGCGGTCAATATCCAGGCCGTAGACATTTTTCTCAAGTATTAATTTCGCCGCATCGCGGGGATTGTAGCCCTCGCTCTCATAGATCTGCATCAGCACGTCAAAGGCATAAACCAGTATATGGCCACTGCCCATGCACGGGTCAATCAGGCGGATGTCCTCCGGCGACTTCACAGGCGACTGCGAACGCAGAATGCGCAGTTTCTCCGCCACTTCCGGCGTTTGCTTGGCTTCGTCGAGGTAATACTTCCAGTTCGCTTTCAGTACGTCGTTCGGGTGTGATTCAAGCCACAACCGTCCGAGACTATTCTCAACCATATATCGCACAATCCAGTCCGGCGTAAAAAGCTGGGTAGCGGCGGGAATTTTCTCCTTGGTGATTTTGATATTCCTTTTCAACCCGTCAAACACTGCCTGCTTCGGCTCGGTGTTGTAATACTGATACATCCACCCGATAATCTGCACCGTATCGCGCCAGTCATCTTCGGGGATGTCCCTTACCAGCCGTCCGATAACGCTCTCCGGTTTCAGAATGTTGTTTGGCAGGAGCATCTCGGTGTAACTGCCAAGTTTCTCGAACATCTCCGGAAGAGCAGCGTTTAGCGCGTTGCACTGCGTCAGCAGCAGGTAACGGTAGAGTTCCTCGGTCTGGTTAGAGTTTAAAAGCTCGGACACCTTCACCTTGTCCAGCCTCGGTAAGTCGAGGTGCAGAACGTCTTTCAGAATTTCGGGGTTAAACCCGCCGCTGGCATCCGAGAACACGCGCACGTGGGTCGGCAGGTAGTCGTTTACCTCCATAAAGCGTAAGGCGACAAAGCGGTTGAACCAAGTGTACGCCACTTCTTCAACAGCCTGCTGAAAACCGTTCTCTTTTATCTGCAACACAAACTCATGGCGCTGCCGCTGCTCATCTGCGGACAGCACACGCCCGCCGACAACTGCGGCCTTCTCGTCGCCGTAGCCTTTGTCGCTAATGTCGTATTGGTAGGCACGCTGCTGCACTTGCTCAATCAATTCGTTCCGCGCCCAGACCGCGTATTTTTGTATGGCATTCTTATGCATGTCATTGCCCTCACTTAGATGATCTGAATAGCGTCGCTTTCCTCCAAAGTGTCGTACAACTTCGAGCGGATAGTTTCAAGGTAGCTGTCCACTTCCTCGCGTGAGGTCAGCCGCTTGACGGCGAGCAAATCGTAACGGCGCACCTGTACGATTTTCTGCGGCTTCGGCTGCCCGCCGTTCGTATCGTATGGAGCGGGCTTGTCTTGGAGCATAAACTCAATGCGCCGGCAAACTTGTTCTTTGTAATTCTGCAACTGCGTAATCATTGCATCCAGCATGGTCAGACTGGTTGCATCGGTAACTTTCTTTCTATACTCAAGGAAGCGGTCATCGGACTTTCTTACTTCGTCATTTGCTAGACTTCCCGCCAGTGTGTGGACATCACCCATACATAGAGTGATGACACCGCGCACTTCATCCTGCTTTTGTTCCAAAAGTACGCCATAAGCACTCTTGATGGACTGCATCAGATCGGAGAGATCTTTAATCCGGTCGTAAGGTTTCGGCATACTGAGGATCGTGGCAACCTCGCTGATTTTGCTGCCGGTGTCAGGATCGGTCGCGAAATAGTCTTGCTCATCTTGCAAATTGCGTTGCAGTTCTCGCGCCGCATCAAAGATCACTCTCTGCGACCTGAAGAAGGTTTCAATATCCCTCATATCCTCGGTACAGTCAAGCAGGTCGTCCTGTTTGGCCAGCAGTCGTTTGAGCAGAGCCACATTATCGTTCTTCTGCGAAAGAATGTCCGCCGTCACAGCATGGGCGTTGGTCACCACTTCCTTTTGCGGGTAGCGGTCGTGACCATATTCGGTAATTAAGGTTTCATAATGGGTTTTCTTTTCGGTCAGCTGGTCTCTGACGAACTGTAATAATTCGTCTTCGCCTTCCGCGATGCTAAGCTGTCCGAGCCAGTCGCGCAGGAACTTTACTGCTTTGCGCAAATCTTCCTCTGAGGGGGCGATGCGGCGGCTCACGCTTACCTTATCAATCTCGGATTTGATGCGCAAATAGCGCACAAGGTTCTTGTCGTCCTTGCCAATGACCGCGCCACCATAGCGGATTTCGATCTTCTGGGACACGATAAGCCTTGCCACAAGGGCGGCAATATCCACCTCGCGCCATCCGTAGGGAATCGCCTGATAACGGCGCTGCACATCGCCCATTGAAACTGGGACGTGACTCATATGACGCTCCTCAAGCCACTGGCTGATTTCACTTAAGGCAAATTCATTATTGTTTCCCATTCCAGCGAAGCCATTCAGTTGCGGTTCGCTATTGAGGATGGTCAGAATATCGGCATCGCTCTCGCTGAACATGTTCACGAGGTTCAGTTTGGAGTAGACGCTCTCGATCAGTTGCTTCAAGGCTTCGTCCAGTTTGCTCCTGGCATCGCCGTGTTTTATTTCTATCTTCTCGCCGTAGATGAAAAACACGCCGCCCACGATAGCCTTGTCAATCTGCGTTTTTGCGCTCTCTTCCAAAGTACGGGCTTGCGCTTGACGCTTGCGGACAATGTCCTGAATGCTCTCCGGCAACTGAGACACGTTCTTCTGCTTGATATATTTACGAATCTTGGCGGCGGTTTCGAGTTCCTCAAAGTACTGGACTGCGCTGGATAGCAGGACAATAGCTTCGTTGTTGACCAGCGAGTCCATAATCAGCTTAGCCTCCGGAACATTGTAGTAGTCGCTTGCCACAGTCACGAAACGCAAGCGGACTCCACCCGTAGCCGCACCAACGAGGGTTTCGTCAATGTACTGGTCATAAGCGAAGTCATATTTGATGTATTTGTATTTCTTTGACGGGTAAATCTCGCTGAAAATTGTCTGCCCGATGCTCTGGACAATGGTTGCGCTGTCCACGGATGTGTTGCGAATGTCGATGGCAATGTCCTGTTCTTCATCGGTCAGGAACGAGTATTTGTCGCCATTTCGGGCGACATAGTTCTGCCGTTCCAAGCGTTCCAAACTCTCAGCAATTTCACGCCGCAGAATTATCTTATCGGCCCGCATGTCGTCCACCATCAGGGTGGAGATGTTATCAATGTTTGCCTTGATGTCGTCGATGTAGCGCACAAGATAGAGCAGCTTCAGGACGCTCACATCGCGCTTTTCCAAGCCATCGTGCTTGTCGGCGGCGGTTTGGCAGCGGTCGATCACGCGGCGGATCGGGCTTTCCAGAAAGGTGTGCACTGTGTCGTAAAATTGTGCGAAAGGCACCAGGGCATTCTCGTCTTTGCCCTGTACCCGCTGCGCCGCCTCCTGGAAGGCGGAGAGCATGGATCGCTCGCCACCGGAAAGATGCTTGCCGGAATTACCGTGCTTGCGGATTTCGACGAGTACTTTCTGGATAATAATAAACTGGTAGGGTACGAACGGATAGGTTGCAGAAAACTCCGCGCCGTCGGCATAACCCTTGATATCCAGTACAGCCTCGCTGAATGTGAACAGGTTCTTCAATACGGCGTGTTCCTTGTCATAAACCATACGCAATAGCGCATCCGCATCTTCCGTCTTTTCGAGGATACGCCTCTTGATAACCTCATCCACCGAAGCGGAGGACAAGGATAACCGCGTGTTGAAACGCCCCTGAATCTTTGAGAAATCGTCGCCACTGATTTTAATCACTGAGTCAATGGCTTCCTGACTTGTGACCATCACCCAGACCTTTCCACGACACTTGCTGCCGACTTCCTCGACGATGGACTGGAGGTTTATCATCAGATCGCTGTCGTCGCCAATGTACTGACCGACTTCGTCCACGCAGAATAGCAGCCGGAAATCCTTGCCTTTAGAATCGACATACGTTTTGATTTCTTCAACAAGTTGCTTGATGCTCATGTCTGCGTTCTCTTCGCCGTTGAACCAGTTACGCGCGGCAGTTTCGCTCATGCCAAGGACACTCTGCAAGACGGACACAATGTCGTCCTCAAAGAAAGCATAGGATGCTCTGGTCTCTATCCACGGCGCTCCGTTGACTTCCTCAAACACTTTGCGGAAAGCATCGGTCTTGCCGCGCTGATCCACGAAGCGTTCCAGTTTCGCGATTTTCAAGTCTTCACCGTAAAAACCGAGGTGATTGTAGAACACCTTAGCAAACACGCGTAGAACTGCCGTTCTATCCTTATTAATAGGGCCTTCGATGTCGATGTTAAAGAGAATCGATTCCGTAGGGATATTGGTGCAACGGGCGACCGTGGCATACATCATCGGGTCGTCAAACTTGTCCTTGAAGAAGTCCACGGCATGTCTGCCAGCAACCTCTTGATTTGACAGTAGATAGGACAGCATTTTAAGAAAGTGGGATTTACCGCTTCCGAAGAAGCCAGATATCCAGATCCCGATTTTGTCGGTTGGATGGTCAATGGCTTTCGAATAATTATCAAAGAAAGTATTAAAGTGACGGCGGAGTTCTTTGGTGATGATGTACTCTTCTAGTTCCTGCTTGAGGCTTTCAGAGTCATTCTGGCCCACCTTGATTACGCCGTTGATGGGGCGGTTGATGTTCTTTTGGAACATACTTTCAATCTTCATAGTGGTTTCCTCCGATTAAAGCAGATTAAACGCCCTGTAATAGTTCCCATCGTGGAACTTATCAAATAGGATTAGGTTTTGCCCGTTAAATTCTCCGGGATAGAACATCACAATCGGTATATCTGAAAACATCTGCTGCATGCTGTCGAGCATCTTATGTGACCGCATAAAGGGATACACTTTGCCGACACCCGTCAAGAATAGAACGTCGCCGTGTTGGTGCGGGTTATACTTCATCTTGGCGAGGAATGCCTCCGGAGTGGCTATCTTCTGAAGCTGGGCGAGGAGGTAATCCTTGCCTTTCTTTTCCTCCAGAGACGGAACGGTGCCAAGCACGCGTTTTTCATCCAAGATCTCAAGTAGAATTTTATACATATCCCGCTCGATGACCCTGTAGTCGTCAGATGGTGTATTTACAAGCCGCTCAATGTAATCGCGGACAATGAGTTCGAATTGCGGCTCATATTTGAAGACGTGAATCCCAACCTCGTTAGAAAGCCCCTTGTTGGCGAGGAAGTTCGCGTCGGAGATGCGCCCTTTAATTTTATCAAGTTCTTGTTTGATGTCTGCCATAATTACGCTCCTACCTAAAACAGTTGAATGCGGCAAGTGCGGCCAAATCGTTGTTTTCGCGGATGCCTACTCCCAGTTCCGCGCTGATGAAAATGGGGTTCAGCGTAGTATCCTTCACGCCGTCAAGCATCCCCGTTTCAACCAGGCACTTGGTCAGTAATTGTTTTAATTTCGTTATCGTCTGCTCACTCCAAGCCGCCACTTCGTCGTTCTGTTCCTGCAAGCGAGAGAAGAACACATTAATGTCTTTCTTGGTGTAGGAGAAGTCCTGCTGACGGTACTTTTCGCCGATTAGTCCCTCCATAAACTCGCGAACAAGGCGGTTGCAGCGCATAATCGCGTAGAGGTTAATCTGCTTAGCTATCTCGACGGGCGCGTTCGCAACTGCGTAGACCAGTTTCTCGTTGTCAAGCGCGACCAGCCGCGTGTGGCAAGCGCGAGCAATTCTTATCACCTTGCGTTCTGTCGGGTACTGGAACAAATTGCCCCGTCTTGCGCATTCGCCAATCTCTTCAATCGATTTACCTTCGAGGTACTGTTTCGAAACAATCCTCATCTCATAAAATAAGAACTGCTCAACAGTCAGGGTACTGTTGTACGGCATAGAAATATCCATAGATTATTATCACACGCTCCTCAGTGGCATGGAAGTTATCTCAGCACTTATCAGTCAAAATTCGGTAAATTCTATGCGTTTTCCTGCCTATACTTGGAAAGGCATACGAGTTTCCTTAACCGTCATATGAGGTAAGTCAT
>DHDG01000034.1:20759-33029 GCA_002399265.1 Firmicutes bacterium UBA4882
TGAGGTAAGTCATTAGGACTACCATTGTTAAATGCAGGAAATATGTGAATTATGGCGAAAAAATTCGCGAACTCTTTTCTGTTAAGTAGCATTCAGCTGGGGCGTGATAGAGGTGTGTATTATTAAGAAATGGGCAGTTCCAATTAGTTCCGAGTCGCTTGCTTATTGGTTTTTTCGTTTAAATGGGTTTCTCACAATTAAAAATTTCGTAGTGCATCCCGAAGATGGGGGAAGGCAGAGAACAGATGTTGATATTTTGGGAGTGAGGTTTCCTTATAGGTCGGAGAATATCTCAAAACCCATGCAAGATTTCGAAGCATTTACAAAGATTAAAGACAAACCGTTTATTGCATTTACAGAGGTTAAGCAGGACATATGCAATTTAAATGGACCGTGGACTGATCGTGCAAAAGGTAATATGCCTAGGGTATTGCGTGCCTTGGGTGCACTAGATAAGACTGAAGTTCCTATTGCCTCGGAGCAGATCTACGATACAGGGGTTTACTATAACGACACTGTCCATATTTCTCTTGTTTGCATTGGAGTAAGAGTGCAGAAGGAACTTCAAAATACATATTGTGAAGTACCACAGATAACTTGGGATCGGGTTATTCGTTTTATATTCCGCCGCTTTAATGATTACCGAGACCAGAAAGTGGATCACTCTCAATGGGATGCTGTAGGAAAGTGCCTTTGGGATCTATCAAAAAATTGTGGGAATGAAGCCGGATTTTTGCGTTCACTATGTGAAAGTGCAACATGGTTGAAAATAGTATCCAACTAGAAACCCAGTTGGGGTTTGCTTATAGACCATAATATAGCCTAATACATCTCCCCTCCAAGTCAATGAGTCTCCATCGCCAACCTCATCTGCTCCTCCCTCTGCTTTTCTTCAAAGGCACTCATATACTTGAAAATCTCATCATTATTGCAGTATATATTGTGCTTTTGGCACTCGCCGCGCAGGATCCGCATCAGCTTATCATGATTGTCGCTGATGACCTCATAACGATTGCCGTATTTGCGCTGGTATTTCTGCCTTAAGCCCGGGAAATGCTCATCCAGCTTCCGATAGAAATACTCCCGGTTGCCTTCGCGCAGCGTTAGACCCATTCCGAAATTGATGATGCCGTACACCTGCGCCTGAATGCAATAGTCCAGGATGCCGCGCAGATTCTCCTCATCATCATTAATAAAAGGCAGCAGAGGGGAGAGCCACACCACCGTAGGGATGCCGTTGTCACGCATGATCTGCAGCACCTCAAACCGCGCCCTGGTCGTGCACACATTGGGCTCCACAATCCGGCACAAATCCTCATCATAGGTCGTCAACGTCATCTGCACGACACACTTGGTCTTGGCATTGATACTCTTTAGCAAATCAAGATCCCGCAAAATGCCATCAGACTTGGTCTGAATCGCCAACCCAAACCCGTATTTGTCGATAACCTCAAGACAGCGTCGCGTAAACCTCAATTCATTTTCCAGCTGTATATAGGGATCCGTCATTGCCCCCGTACCGACCATACACTTCTTCCGTTTCGCCCGCAACTGGGACTCCAGAATCCGGGGAGCATCCGTCTTGACCTCAATATCTTCAAAGTCATGATCCATCTGATAGCACTTGCTGCGGCTGTCGCAGTAAATGCAGCCATGCGAACAACCGCGATAGATGTTCATGCCATTGTGCGGCGAAAGAATGGTCTTGTATTGCTTAAAATGCACGCACCCGACCTCCTAACCTCCACCACGCATTACCTGCCGCCCCCAATAGAGCAGCCGGAAGTAATACAGTTCTCAGAGAGAATGCCAATTCCTGCCTGGGCAGGGTTCTTATTAAAGGCGTGGTTCCACGATCACATTATCGATGGTGGGTTCCATTATCTATCCCGGAAGGAATTCAATAGCCAAAAAGGAACAAGTGATCATTATAAAACTGGGAGGCATTAGGCGGAATGAAAAATGTAAGCGCGCTAATAGACACGTACAGATATCTGCTGAAAATACTGCTGAAAAATGCGCCTGCTATTGTTATATTAGTTTTTGGGCTGTCAATCCTATTCGGCCTGCTTGCACCTTTTGGCGTATTCGTTAATAGCGACTTGTTCAATCTCGGCTTAAAGGTCGCTCAAGGCGAGGTTGGTTTTGGCGCGCTTATTCCATTTTTAGTCCTATTTGTCGTCGCAGCTCTGGCGCCTGGTCTAATTGACTTATTCGTCGATGGCTTTGCGGAAGCAAGATCCCAGCTTGTGCTGCGCTCGGCGTTCAGGGGAGAGATGCTGCAAAAATTGAAGAAAATGAAATATGAGCATCTTGAAAATGAAGCTTCTATGGAAATCATTGATAAAGCATACTCACGTGCAGAAAATGCCGCGAGACACCTTTTTCCCATGTATGTCTTCTATTCCATTTCCTCTGTAGTTGGTGCCATGGGCTCCTTATATATCATCGTCTCCATCAAGTGGTGGCTCATTATTCCGATCCTGATCCCATTTATACTAGAGACAATTTTGGCCTCCAGGAGCACGTTCAATATTTATGTAGAGTTGGAATCCTATTGGAAGCAGGAAAAGGAATACGCAATACTCCAAAATATACTGCAGGAACGGGATTACATTAGGGAAAATTGGCTTAATCAAGCCTCTGACTATCTCGTGGAAACCTATAAAAGCCGTCTCAACTCACGCAATAGAACTTACGAGAAACACTTCTTCAAAAACCTGCGCAAGGTGTTCCTATCATCGAATATTTCAAGATTTGCCGTGCTCGGTAACATCCTGCTTCTTCTTTTCATCTATATCAGGGGAGAAGTCAGCGTTGGTCTTTTTATTTCTGCATCCCTGATGATCTTCAACTCTCTGTATAACCAGCTGGGTGGCAGTGTCTTCATTTTCAAATGGGGCCATTATCACGCCAACTTCTTCAATTATTACAGACGTTACTTTGAGCTTTCTGACGACATTGAGGGTGAAGCCGCCTCCATGCCGGAACGATTCGACATCGAATTCAGGGATGTATGGTTCAGATACCCGGGCACTGACCGGGATATCTTGAAAGGGATCAGTTTTGTGATTAACGATGGTGAAAAGGTTTCCATTGTTGGTCAAAATGGAGAAGGCAAAAGTACGATGGTAAAGCTGCTCCTGGGTCTGTTTGCACCTGACCGGGGAGAGATCTTAGTGGGAGGCAAGCCTTTAGCCCGCTTTAGTCTTGAACAGAGGATCAGGTTGTTCGGAACGGTATTTCAAGACTTTAGTCGTTTTAATATCACGCTGGAAGAGAATGTTGTCATAGGTGACTTGTCCGGAACAGGCACCAAAGCCAAAGACAGGTTTGAGAGCGCCCTCAAAAGGGCTGGCTTGGAAGAGGTAGTTGAGAGCTTGCCGGAACAGGAAAAGGCATTACTGGGCAAACAGTTTGAGGGGGGCACCGACTTATCCGGCGGACAGTGGCAGCGTATTGCCATGGCAAGGGCACTTTACGGTAACAGGCCTATCTTGATTCTGGACGAGCCAACCAGCCAACTCGATCCAATGGCAGAAAGTGCATTATACCGCGAATTTGCCGAGATCACCCATGATAAAACCGCTTTGTTCATTACCCACCGGCTCGGTTCGACCGCTGTTACGGATCAGATCATCGTCATATCAGACGGCGTTGTGGCTGAAGTTGGTACGCATGAAGAGCTGATAGAGGCGGACGGACTATACGCAGAAATGTTTGAATCGCAGAAGAGTTGGTATGACCGTTCGGGCTCGGGCAGGGAGGCTAGTTAACATGAATGACCAAACAGCCCGAATCGAGATAACACTAAAGGCTGAAGCTAAGCCAAAGCTAGTCCATCTTTTACGTTTATGGACGTTCGTTTTGCGTTCGGCAAAGACCATGAGCCTTTTGTTTCTGGGCCTGATGACTCTCCTTTCGCTTTTGAGACCTGTTGCCGCCTTGTTGTGGGGGAAATATATTGACCTTGCGGCTGCCTATCTACCCGGTGGCCAAATCATCCCGTTGCTGGCATTGGTGGCGCTATATTATGCTATTAGCTTTCTTACCCAATTGCTCGTGCGGTACACTGAAGGTGGAGAAGATATTGAGCGTCTTGATCTGGTTCAGGCCAACCGATTTCAAGAAATGGTGAACTCCCGTGTGCTTCGCAAGCTATCGAAAATTGATCCCGAATACTGGAAAGTTCCAAAGATCAACGATGTGGCTGATAGAACCTTTCAATTTATTACCGACGACTGGGATGGCTTGAGCAGAGGAATTATGGTCAAAGGTTATCGTGTCCTTGCCAAAGCTGTCTCTGTGATCGCCATTGCCGCCTCACTTTACATATTTGATCCATGGCTTTGCCTAATCGTTCTCATTGCACCCATACCCTCACTCTATACGCTGTTGTTTTCGGAAAGGCTGCGCTTCAAGTTTGTTAAGGAAAATTCGAAGCTTTTGCGTCGTGCCGATTATTATCAGGATGTCTTACTCAGGCATGGGGCAAAGGAAGTCAAAACAATGGGACTGTTTGATTTCTTCTTCGCGAAATGGAAAGTCGTCATGGACGAGTATACAGAGAAGCAAAAAACGCTGTACCGGAACCGGACCTTAATCCACATGTCGAACGATCTGGTGGCCAGTGCTGCCAACATAGCTGCAAATATTCTGGCGATCTCGTTGATGGCCAATGGCAAGATATCTCTTGGAGCCTTGGGGGCGAGTATGTCTTTGATATCTACTCTCCTTGGCGATACAACGGCCATGATGGCAAGTGCTGCAGCATTCTTGAGTAAAAAGAATGAGGCGGCCATGTTTTACGATCTCATGGGCCTGGAAGAACGCGCTGGCTCAGGGAAATGTGAAAAAATCGTTGCCGTCCAGGCAAAGGACCTTAAGTATCGTTACCCCCTTTGTAAGGATTATGTTTTGAATGGAATTGACCTCGCCATTAACAGAGGTGAAAAGGTGGCTTTTGTTGGCGAGAATGGGGCAGGCAAGAGTACGTTTGTCAAATTAGTTGCTGGCATATTATCGCCCTCCCATGGAGCGCTGTTGATTAATGGCCTGCCAGCAGAGGCACTTTCCCTTGAAAGCAGGGTAGGAGAAATTAGCACCGTGTCTCAATCACCAGCAAGGTATCAGACCTTTACCGTAGCCGACAATGTTTTTCTTGGAGACACTTTGCGTCCAAGGGATGAGGCATGTATCAGTCAAGCTATCGCCTTTTCGGGGCTATTTTCGGGGCCGAATGGGATTGGGAATGGGATTGCTCCTGATGCCATTTTGGGCAAGGAAATCGGAGGCACTGATTTGTCGGGTGGAGAATGGCAAAAGCTTGCCATCGCGCGGGCGGCATATCGGAATCGGGATTTCATAATCCTTGACGAACCAACCAGTAATCTCGACCCACTTGCTGAAGCAGAGGTTTTCCAAAAGTATCTGGAACTGACGAGCGATAAGACAGTCATTTTTGTGACACATCGAATCAGTGTTGCTGCCTTAGCTGAAAGGATTGTTGTTTTTGACGATGGGAAAATCGTAGAAGAAGGAAACCATCATGAGTTATTAGCACAAGGTGGCAAGTACGCCACTTTATATCGCGAACAGGCAAAATGGTATAATCGGTAACCGCGTGTCCTGCCGGGGTAAAGCCTGTGTCACTGGCAGGCAGGACGCATGAACTGGGCAGCCAGCATCAGAGGAAATGATCAAAACAAATATCAGTAGTCTATTTATTCTGGTATAACCACCATGTCTCATTCTGAATGGGGTAGAAACCGATATTGTAGTAGAACTGTTGGGATGAAAGGACATAGGCATGTTTTGCTCCCAGCTTGCCGCACCTGGTGACTCCCTCAAGAACAGCTGCTTTCCCCAGTCCCATCTTGCGATATTCCGGTAAAGTAAAGACAGGTTCTACATATGCGTATTCACTTCCCGGCAGAAACCACATGCCACAGAGCGCGGCATAATCACCATTTGGTGCGACGACTAATATACGCAAATCTAAATCATAGTGCGGGGCACTAAATTCGGTTCTGTTTCTCATGCTTTCCAGTTCGGTTTCATTACGCTCGCAGGTATTATCGAATCCTTTCCAGATCGCTTTGTAATATTTATCTGCATCGAATCTGCTGTCATTAAAACTCATGATGATGTAGCCAGCGGGAAGATTATACGAGTTGTTATGGATATCAATACGTGCTACCGAAGATTTTTCCCGGGTGGGGATAAAGCCTTTTTGAATAGCAGCCTGCTGATAACCCAAATCTCCATCAGGCAATGCTATTCTAAGCTTTCCTTCAAAACTCAGGTTTTGTATCGCATAATCCATGAGATGAGGCTTCAGGAAATTATAATCATGATCAATGCAAAAATAAGCTTCGCCAAGATCATATTCATAGGTTACAAGCCCGACTATCTTGCCATTGTCCTCGGCAATACCAATGCTAGACACGTGTTCCATGCTCATATAAGGTCCAAACTGCCACGCCCATCTGGCCCACAGAAAATGGGGGGTAATAACTCCAGCCTGATTGATACGAATCAAAAAGTCACAGATCCTATGAAAATCATCAGAGTATCCTGCCTTGTCATTATAGCGTCTAATTTTGATAAGCATTGTACCATCTCCTCCTAATTCATAAATCCAGTATACACAAGCTTTATATGAAAAGGATATGGCAAAAACAATTAGGAATAAACAATACTCCTGAGTGCAGAAGATCACAGGCAACGGGGAGCCTCTATATCCTACCTCCCGGAAGGAGAGGATGGCTTTTTTAGCGTCGATCGGATATAGTATAAAAACGTGGAAAAACGACGCGCAAACTATATAATTATGTGATCAAGGAGACGTCAACATGGAACGCGTCATCCTGAGCGAACTGGTAAAATAGAAAGAATCAAAATACCGCAAGCCCCTTATTATGAAGGGCGTGCGTCAAGTAGGCAAGACAGGGATACTTAAGGAGTTTGGCCGCAGATATTACGAAGACGTTGCTTACTTTAACTTCGACGAAAACCCGGAGTATCGGCAGTTTTTTGAAATGACCAAGGATGTCAGCCGTATTCTGCAAAACCTCATTTTCGCAGGCGGACAAAAGATCACTCCCGAAAAAACGCTGATAATCTTCGACGAAGCGCAGGATTGCCCAGCGGTGAGCATTCGCTTTTCGCTCGCTAATCTCAAGCTGGACGGCGATCTGCTGAATATTCCGCTATTCATGGCAGACTATGCGGATAAACTGATCGGTTTGACGTTGAGGCAGAATTGAAATATCTCAGCCGATACGGTAAGATTATGGAAAACGATGAAGGAGAGCAAACAAAAGCATGGACATATGCAAAAGGTGTAGGGATATACTTTTGGAATGCGAAAATATAGTTTTTGCTTACATCTTTGGGTCATTCGCTCTAGGCAATGCCAGGGCGGATAGCGATATAGATATTGCCATATATTTAGCTGCAGAAATAGGGATAGAGACCTACCTGGATTTAAAAGTGCGTTTGGCAGAGGGCTGTAAGAGAGAAGTTGATTTGGTAATATTAAATGAAGCAAATCCATTCTTGAGACATGAGATTCAAAGGAATAACATATTGCTGTTTTCACGGGACAAGGCTCTCGAAACCCATTACAAAATAAAAACACTGTTTGAATATAGCGACGTGAAAAAATACCTTGATTTGCATTATAGCAGGACAATTCAGCGATTAAAGGAAGAGGTGAGATCTCATAGTCAATAAGGATGTAATCAAGCAGAGACTAAGCCAGTTATCAAACTCGCTCAATAAAGTCGAGAAGTTCCAGCATATGAGCTTGGAAGAGTTTTTGCATGATGATATTGCACAAGATGTAGTGGAATATAACCTATTTATAATTATAAATATGATGATTGATATTGCGGCGCATATTGTCGTAGATGATAATTTGGGCAACCCGGAAACCCTTGGAGAAGCATTTAGCATTCTAAACAAGAAAAATTATCTGGACGATAATGAAGCTGAAACTTATAGGAAAATGACGGGGCTTAGAAACATCCTGGCACATGAGTATTTGAAAATTGACAAAAAGATAATATACAACGTTTTACAAACCAATCTGGTTGATATTAAGAAGTTCGTCATATTTATCCACGAAAAATTTATTTAGTTTTCACCGTAATCCGTTTATCTGCTACGAGCCAGCCAACAAGGGACGGTTCATGCGTCCTGCCGAGGTAAAGCCTCATTGGGCAATCAGGACGCATGAACCGTCCCCCCTGTCTTCCCCCGGTTTAGACCTCAGCAAACAAAGTCTGCAGATCAAGAGTCAAACCAGGAAAGTCAGGGTGCGCCAACAAACCCTCGGCGGCGCGGACAATGGCCACATAATGATCGTTTTCCAGCCGATAACATTCAATCAGGCCATCGCCGGGATCCACAATCCAGTAATGAGGTACGCCGGCCTTTTGATAGCTATTCAGCTTTCTGATGCGATCGGTGCGAGCTGTGGCAGGAGAAAGGATCTCTATGGCCAGTTCGGGTAGGGAATCAACTGGGTCGTTTTGGGCCGGACGCGCACCGGGCAAATAGAATAAGTCGGGTTGCACCACAGTATAGTCATTCAGGTAGACATCCAGAGGTGCGTCAAAAACTTCACCATGGGGATCGGTCTTTTCGAAATAAGCGATAAGTATCTGCTGTAACCTGCGGGAGACGCGCTGATGACGATAAGTAGGAGTGGGTTCTCTAACTAACAGGCCATCAATCAGTTGCAGGATGTAACCCGTTTCTGCCGGAAGTTTGGCAAACTCCGCGTGAGTCATTTTACCGAAGCTAACGCCGGAGTCAGGGCTGGGGTTGGCGTTAGCGTCGGGGTCGGGACTGGGGTCGCAGCTGGTATAGGGAGCAGGTTCTTCGCAAACAGCGTCTGGGGTGCGGTAGCGACCTAAGGACCTGAGTACTTCCGCTTCAACATAACGGTACTGCCTGGGGCCGATCTCAATATGAGGAATTCTTTGATCGCGCGTGTAACGCCAGATGGTGTCCACTGAAAGGCCTAGAATTGACGCAAGCTCCTGAGCAGTCAGCAGTTTATTGCCGGTCATAGCGATCCCTCCTTGACCGGATCGTACAACTAAACACAACCTATGTCAAGTTAAGCAAACATGTCTGTAGAAAGGAGGATTATCGAGTCCAAAGTTGTTGATAAACCCGAAAGGATAACATATAATAATGTTAGAAAGTTGAACATTATTACCGGGGGCGATATAGATGCTTGTTGAGCTCAAACAGAAATCGCAGGTTACCATACCTAAGGCCTTAGTAAAAAAGCTCAATCTAGAAGTGGGAGACAAATTAGATCTTGCTCTTAAGGATGGAAGAATAATCATCACGCCGGTTGTGATTATCCCTAAAGATCAAGAGTGGTATTACACTCATGAATGGCAGACAGTAGAAAGGGAAGCGGACAAACAACTTGCAGAAGGCAGGGCAAAAGTCGCCGAAACAAAAGAAGAGTTGTATAAGGATTTGGGACTGGAAGAATGAGAGTATATTACTCTGATAAATTTGCTGATGAAGCTCGAAAGCTTTCAGGCGACATAAAAAAGGTGTTAAAGAAAAAGCTTGGCGTTATGGTTGATAATCCTCAGCACCCGTCATTAAGAACAAAGAAGATACAAGGACAAAAGGATATTTTCGAGTCCAGTATAACAATGGGCATAAGAATTACATGGCAGTATATGGACGATGGCATTTATTTGCGAAACATAGGTGAGCACGACAAAACATTAAAAAAGCCATGAGTAACGTGGACCCACAAAAACCCAAGCCCGGCCCGATACATTCAAGGGCCGGTGGCGATGTGCCGGGGGATTCGGTCCGATCACTAAATCAATCCGGTCGAATTGGGTGCGAACAGAACGACCGCCAGAACCGCTGCCCGCGAGGGAAGCGAGGAACGCAGACTGAATTAAAATTCGTCGAGTACCGAAGCGACCGAGCAACAAAGCGGGGCGCGCCCAGCGTCGGCCGCCGGATACCCCGGCACAAATCGCCAAGGCCAAAATAGGTCAACCTTGCTCAGCCAGAACACAAACACAAGCGTCCCTCGCTCGACTCGAATAAAAACAGAAGTAACCCTCGCACTCCCCGACCCAAAGCCCACCCCAAACCAAACCGCCCACAAAATCAAACCAAATAAAAAACCCGTCCATACAGACGGGCTTTACATTCAAAAATGGTGCCGGGGGCGGGACTCGAACCCGCATGATTTCTCACTAGGTCCTGAACCTAGCGTGTCTGCCAATTCCACCACCTCGGCATCGCAAAATAAAGTATACCACATTCCACTCCACTCCGCAAGGGCGAACTATTTCCCAAATCCCGGAAGGGATCCCCCGCAAACTGTAGAACGTATTTTCCATGAAATGGTGGGGGTGCTTGATTCATGGAGCAACTGACTTTTCGTCGCAGGCTCGCCAGCATCGTGGGTCTGTTAATTTTCTTATGGTCCTGCCTCCTCATGGGTGGGCTGGCCTACTGGGCCCTAAGCCTCACCAGGGACAACAACAACAGCCAGATGGAGGCCCGCGTGGAGGCCATCGCCGCCAGCACAGCCACGTTCATCGACGGCGACGCCCACAACCGTCTAGTCGCCCTCGGCGACGAAACCGATCCCGATTATCAAACCCTGGTCCGAAAGATCCGCCAGATTCAGTCTGCCAACAACCGCACGGGTGAGGGCAGCATTGCCTACATCTATCCCTTCTGGCAGGCCCCCGCCGATCCGGAATTCCCACGCTTCGGGCTTGATACCGGCATCGGGGAGTATCACAGCCCGCTAAACTCTGTCTATGAGGAAATATTCGCTGACGCCGCCCTGGCTACCCTTCAGACCGGCATCGTCCAGAGCGAACCAGTCACCGAAGACTCCTTTGGCACCTTCAAAACGGCCTATGCTCCAATTCGAGATTCGTCCGGGGCCATTGTTGCCGTCGTGGGGGTTGATTTGGTAGCCCAAAACGCCGCACTACTCAGCTTCGATCAAATTCGTGTCGGGCTCATCGTTATTGTCGTCTCAACCATCTTTGGCATGCTGTTCGGCCGCCTGATGTCGCCGTCCATCATCCGCCCGCTGAACCATCTTGCGGAGTTGGCCAAAAAGATTGGCGACGGCGATTTACGCGCCAAGCTCGAATCCGCCAAACTTCCCAGAGAGTTCTCCGGATTAGCCGACGGCTTTCAAAATATGCTGAATAACCTCAAGCGCCTGGTTGGGCGCATCCGCGGGGGTGCCGACAATCTCAGTTCATGGAGCCAGGATTTGATGGCCTCAACCGAAAATGCCGGCCGCGCCTCACAGGAAGTGGCCGCCATGCTTTCGGAACTGGCAGCCGGATCCGATACCATTTCCAAATCCACCGCTGGCATCGCGCGCGAATTGCAGGAAGTTGATCGCTTAGCCGGTACCTTTGTTGATCAGTCCACGGCGATGAGCGATGGCATGAACGATAACCGTCGACGCGCCGATCGCGGACTCGCGGCTATCAAAGAAGCGGTTGAGCAGGTGCTCAATTTCGCCCGCCTTCTGAAATCGGCTGCTACACAGGTGAATTCATTCCAGCTGTGGTCTGGCCAAATTGGGGAGACCGCTGGCTTTATTACCGGGCTGGCAGAACAGACCAACATCCTGGCCATGAACGCTCAGATTGAGGCGGCCCGGGCCGGTTCCGCCGGCGCCGGCTTCAAGGTTGTGGCCATCAAGATCAGCGAGATGGCCGAAAGCACGACCAAATTTGCCGAGCGCATTACGCAGGTTAACAAAGATTTGCGGCAGCATCTTGATCAGGTTAGTACAGCCGTTAACGCCACTGATCAAAAAATGGCGCAAAGCACCGGCCTGATGGAAGAAGCCGGACGTCTTTTTGCTCAAATTGCTGAGAACATCCGCCAAATGACTACCGCCATCGCTGAAACTTCGGCGGCCGCTCAGGATTTGAAAGTGCGCACTACTCAGGGGCGTCGTGAAACCAGTAACATCGCCGCGGTCATGGAAGTCACCGCCGTTAATATCGAACAGATTAGTGCCGGCTCCGAAGAACAAGCCGCCATGTCAGCTGAGGTGGAGCAGGCTGCCAAACGGCTTAGCGAACTGGCCCGGCAGCTCGCCGCGGAAGTCGCACAGTTTAGGGCTTAAGAATCTAATATGGAGGGAAGGGTATACTTTTGGCTATTTGTGACAAAAGGTTAAAACCGCTCGCCATAGCATTATTGTTGTTGGCAATTACTCTGTCA
>DHDG01000034.1:33133-44277 GCA_002399265.1 Firmicutes bacterium UBA4882
TGTTGGCAATTACTCTGTCAGTGAGCGGGTGCGGTGAAAAAAGCTTTCACGTGGTCGGCTATATCGTAGATTCTGTAACCGGTGATCCTCTTGGGGATGTCTTCGTATTTACTGATCAAGGAATTATTACGCAAAGCCTGGCTAATGGGTATTTTGAGATTTACGGCCTTACCGGATATGTCAATTTGATGTTTTTCAAGCAGGACTGGAGTTTTAATGGCATCGGCGTCGCCGAGAAAAACGCCAGTTTGCTTATCAAAGGTAACGCAATAGAAGATCCGCCTCTGGACACTTACAGTAGTGGTGGAAGGGTTGCGCAACCCTATATGGGTATCGGAGTAAGTGGCGTGACGGTTTTTGCCATGCGCAGCGGTCAAACCACACAAACTGATGAGGAAGGCTTTTTTTCTTTCAGTGGTCTATATGGAGAAGAAACACTGTTCTTCTTCCAAGATGGATGGAGCTTTCAACCTAATCCTGTCTTTGTTACTGAACAGAAAGGAGCATGTACGATCCATCGGATTACTAACGCTTCAGTAGTTGAACAAGTAGACGGCGGCGAATTTCATTCAATTGCCCTAAGAAGTGATGGGACGGTTTGGGCTTGGGGGGACGGCATGCAAGGACAATTGGGCGTGCCGGGGCGGATGGGGGTTGCTGGCACTCCGCTACAAATTAATTCTCTGAGGAACTGCATCGCCGTTGCTGCGGCGTGTAATCATTCCATGGCCCTACAAGGCGACGGCAGTGTCTGGGCATGGGGTGAAAACAGCAGCGGTCAATTAGGTGATGGCACAACCGCAAATCACACTGCTCCGGCAAAAGTCGGGGATTTGAGTAATGTGATCGCTATTGCCGCAGGGGGCAGACATAACGCTGCGCTAACAAGTGATGGCAGTGTTTGGACTTGGGGAGAAAATAGTAGCGGACAATTGGGGGACGGAACAACTGAAAATCGGACTGCGCCGGTAAAAGTAAGCGGCCTAGGCAACGTTAAAGCCATTGCCTGTGGATATGCCCATACGATAGCATTAAAGACAGATGGAACCGTCTGGTGTTGGGGTGATAATGAATATGGACAACTGGGCAATGGGCTAACATTAGACAGCCACGAGCCGGTACTAATAGGCGGCATTGGGTATAACGTCGCCATCTCAGCCGGTTATTATCATACTATGGTATTGCGAAATGGTGGAACAATTTGGGTCTGGGGCGATAATAGTAGTGGACAACTTGGCATTGGCGATGTGCCCTCAAGTTACGTGCCGGTAACAATTGACCCGGCTGGATATTTCAGTGCCATTGTTGCAGGAGATTTTCACTCATTAGCACTGCATAACAACGGCAGCGTTTACTCCTGGGGTAAGAACCTTAATGGGCAACTGGGCAACGCAACTCGTGTATCGAGCAATGTGCCGGTATTGGTAGAAGGTTTAAACTACGCCGTTTCAATTGCAGCGGGTTCGTCGCATTCCTTTGCCATTGGATATGACCGAAGCCTCTGGGCTTGGGGTATGAATGGCAAGTCCCAGCTTGGTGATGACTGGAGTGCGGATGATAGACTCTGCCCAGTATTAGTAAAAGGCAATTTCTAAGATGTGATGGCAGTGCCAGTCACTCCAGCTCAGAAAGAACAACCCCGAATCATCAAATCCGGCGGCTTTGTCCGCCGGATTATTGCCGCCTGCCCCCCAGCCGGGATATAATAGTTATGTAATAGTTATGGAGGATTTTAAGCCAGTCTGGGAGGTCATCCGCCATGGTCAAGTTAAGGTTTATCTAATGTACAGTATGCTTTCGAAACGGAATAATAAAGAGTGAAGGTGATTGTGCATGCATACCGTGACGGACGAACTTGTGGAAAAAGCGATCTTGGTAGGACTGCAACTGGGCAGCAGTGGCGGCTGGGCCGTGGAAGATTCGCTTAATGAATTGCGCCTCTTGGCTGAATCGGCCGGAGCCGTCGTGCTCGGCAGCGAGATCCAGCGGCGTGAACATCCGGATCCCTCCCATTTTGTCGGCGAGGGCAAAGCCCAGGAAATTGCCCGGCTCTGCGAAGAACAGCAGGCCAACCTGGTCATTTTTGACGACCAATTGTCGCCTTCTCAGCTGCGGCATCTGGAAGAAGTTATTCCGGTGAAGATCATTGATCGCACCGCCCTGATTCTGGACATCTTTGCCCAACGGGCGATGTCGCGCGAAGGCAAGATTCAGGTCGAACTGGCGCAGCTGAAATATATGCTGCCGCGCCTGGCCGGACAGGGAACGGCACTCTCGCGGATGGGTGGTGGCGGCGGTATTGGCACGCGGCGCGGTCCCGGCGAAACCAAACTGGAAACGGACCGTCGGCACATTCGCGAACGGATCAGCGAATTGGAGAAAGAGATCAACACCGTACAGGCCAATCGCCAGGTGCAGCGCGCGCCCCGTAAAAAGAATGCCGTGCCGCTGGCCGCGCTGGTCGGTTATACGAACTCCGGCAAATCAACCTTGTTCAATGCGCTGACAGACGCTGGCGTGCTGGCGGAAGACCGCCTCTTCGCCACGCTGGATCCGATCGTGCGCAAATTTACACTGCCAGACGAGCGCGAAATACTGCTGGCCGATACGGTCGGATTTATCCAGAAGCTACCGCACGAACTGGTCGCCGCCTTCCGGGGCACGCTGGAAGAAGCCCGCTACGCCGATGTCTTGATTCATGTGGCGGATGTGTCGCATCCGCAACTGATCGAACAATGCGCGGCCGTTAATGAAGTACTTAGCGAAATTGGAATCGGCGACAAACCGATTATTATGGTGTTCAATAAAATTGATCGCTTGCCCAGCGGGCTGCTCCTCGAACGCCTGAAACGTGACTTTCCAGGCAGCGTAGCCATTTCAGCCCAGACCGGGGCAGGCCTTGATGAGTTCAAACGCGTCTTAAATGAGCGCGGACTGCCGAAGCGCATTGCCGTGGATCTGCTGATTCCGTATAAAGAAGCCGGCATTATTGCTGAGATCAGGGATAGCAGCAGTAGCCAGGTCGAGCAGGAAGAGTATCTTGCGGAAGGCATCCGCGTCAAAGCTCTGATGGAACAGCCCGATTTAGGGCGGGTCCGGCGCTTTGTCACAGAAACGCGGGACTAGTGGGGTGGCATGATGCTTAAAATCGGTTCCGTAGTCATCGATCCACCGGTGGTACTAGCACCCATGGCCGGAGTGACTGATCAGGCTTTTCGCCTGCTCTGTAAGCGTTATGGATGCGGCTTAGTCTGTACCGAGATGGTTAGTGATCAGGCCATCATTCATGGTAATCGCCGCACGCGTGCCATGTTAACGATCGATGACGCGGAACGTCCGGTTAGTATTCAGCTGTTCGGCTCTGACCCGGATCTGATGGGGCAAGCCGCCGCCATTGTGGCCGAATACCACCCGGACATCATTGATATCAACATGGGCTGCCCCGCACCGAAGATCGTGGGCAACGGTGAGGGGGCAGCACTTTTGCGCAATCCTGAACTGGCGGTGCGCATCGCCGCCGCCGTCGTCCGGGCGGCCGCCAAAATCCCGGTCACGGTTAAGATGCGTACCGGTTGGGACGATGACAGTATCGTCGCCGTAGAATTAGCGCGCCGCATGCAGGACGCCGGCGCGGCAGCAGTGGCACTGCATGGCCGCACCCGCACCCAGTTTTATAGCGGCCAAGCCGATTGGGAGTTAATCCGCCGCACGGCCGCCAACTTGACCATCCCGCTCATCGGTAACGGCGATGTGGACAGCGCCGCCCGCGCACTGGAGATGTTTGACCGCACCAGATGTGCCGGGGTCATGATCGGCCAGGGCGCGCTCGGGAACCCTTGGATTTTCCGGCAAGTCGCCGCCGCGCTCGCCGGTGATAACGCTGCGGCCGCCGTACCGCCACCGCTGGCAGAACGCTTCGCAGTCATCACTGAGCACCTGGAAGCCCAGGTGCAGCAATGCGGGGAAGCGCGCGGCATTAAAGAAATGCGCAAGCACCTCGCCTGGTATTTCAAAGGCCTGCCTGGCGCGGCCCAGCACCGCGACCTGGTCAACCGCCAGACAACCCTGGCTGGTATGCAGCAACTGCTGTGCTCGTACTTTCATGATCTGGAAAACGAACCCCGTATGCACATGCAAATATAAGGAGAATATAATGGGAACAATTTGGCCGCTCATCCGTTAATATACGATCGATAGGCCTGATCATTCCCTGGCGAGGGGTTTGATCAGCCACTAATGAAGCGCATGATCAGCAATGGTAAAAATGTTCTGAAGCCCTGTTCGATCGCATATGGATAAGAGCAAATGCCCCGGGGTGAGGATTCGGAAATGAGATCATCTGTCAGTCCTTGACAACGTAGTATACGGCATTTATAATTGAAGTGTTAATCAAGCGCTAGCCGCTCATGGGGGCGAAGTGCTTGATATTTTAATACCCGCCTGCGGGGTTTGAAGGCGCTTCAGCCATTTCCGGTTCCTGTTCCGGCAGTTCCGCAGAGACTGGGCTTTGCCGGAATAAAACGCTTGCCCGGGCGCATATTAAAATGGACCTTCGGGGAGAGGAGCGAAAAAATGGCCACTGAAAAGGAAGTTGTCTTAACACTGGATGGACTAAAAAAACTGGAAGATGAACTGGAACATCTCAAAACGGTACGTCGTCGCGAAGTCGCAGAACGCATCAGTCAAGCTCGGGAATACGGTGATATTTCCGAAAACTCCGAGTATGAGGACGCCAAGAATGAACAGAGTTTTCTGGAGGGGCGCATCATCACTGTTGAAAAAATGCTGCGCAACGCCAAAATTATCGACGACGGCATCATTCATTCTGACACTGTCGGGCTCGGTGCCACGGTTAAACTGAAAGACCTTGAAAACGGTGACACTTTGGAATATACCATTGTTGGATCCGCGGAAGCCAATCCGGCTGCGAGCCGCATTTCTAACGAGTCACCGGTTGGTAGGGCTTTAATCGGTCAGAAAAGTGGCACGACCATCGCCGTAGAAGTGCCGGTCGGTGTAATCAAATACCAGATTGTTGACATCAGATAAGTAGCAATCGAAATCAGGGTCAAGTATCAAACAGAGCAGTTTCATATGGGAGGCCAAAAACATGAGCCAGGATGATCGTAACCCGGTCGATATTAATGAACAAACCGAACAACATGAACATGAACTGATCGACACTAACGAAGAAATCATGCGCCGCCGCAACAAGGTCACCGAATTGCGCGACCGGGGTATTGAGCCATTTGGTGCTCATGTCAAACGCACTCATTTCAGCACTGATATTATTGATCATTTTGAGACTCTTGAGGATACTGAGGTTACTGCCGTCGGTCGCCTGATGACGATTCGCGGACATGGCAAAGCCACGTTTGCTCACGTCGCCGATTCCGCCGGACAAATTCAGGTTTATGCCAAGCTGGATGTGATGAACGAAGAGCAGTATAATCTGTTCCTCACTTTGGATATCGGGGACATTATCGCGGTGACAGGCCGCGCCTTCCGTACCAAGCGCGGCGAAATTACCATCGAAATTCGGCATTTCAAAATGCAATCCAAGGCGCTGCGGCCGCTGCCGGAAAAATGGCATGGCCTGAAGGACGTTAACTTGCGTTACCGTCAGCGCTATCTGGACCTGATAGTAAACCCGGATGTCCGTAAGACCTTTGAAACCAGAACCCGGATTGTCTCCGGAGTGCGGCGTTTTCTCGACGGCCGCAACTTCATCGAAGTGGAGACGCCGACGCTCGGCCCGGTGGCCAGCGGTGGACATGCCCGGCCGTTTACGACGCATCACAATACTCTGGATATGGACCTTTATCTGCGTATTGCCCTGGAATTGAACCTAAAGCGCCTGATAGTGGGCGGTTTTGACCGCGTCTATGAAATCGGGCACTGTTTTCGCAACGAAGGGATTGACACGAGGCATAATCCGGAGTTCACCATGATTGAAATTTACCAGGCGCAAGCCGATTATGAGGACATGATGGAACTGGTCGAGTCGATGTTCTCAACCGTGGCGCAGGAAGTGCTCGGCACCATGGTCGTGGAGTATCAGGGGAAGACTTTTGACCTCACTCCGCCTTGGACTCGCATTACGATGACGGATGCCATTAAGAAATATGCCAATCTGGATTGGGCGACGATTACGGATGACCGTAGTGCTGTTCAGGCCGCCAAAGCGCTTGGGATTAAGCTCAAAGACGAGCAGATGACCAAGGGTATGGTGTTGGATGCGGTTTTCTCCGAACTGGTTGAGCCGCATTTGCAGGGGCCGCTGTTTTTGACCGATTATCCGGTCGAAATCTCGCCGCTGGCTAAGAAACGTGAAGATAATCCAGAATTGACTTATCGGTTTGAAGCGTTCATCAATGGGTGGGAATTTGGCAACGCCTTTACCGAGTTGAATGACCCGATTGATCAGCGTGAACGGTTTGAGCAACAGGCCAGCGAAAAAGCACAAGGCAATGACGAGGCACTGGCGTATGATGAAGACTTTATTACCGCGCTCGAGTTCGGGATGCCGCCAACGGGTGGCCTGGGCATCGGAATCGACCGGTTGGTGATGCTACTGACCAATGCGCCTTCGATCCGCGACGTCATCTTCTTCCCGGTCATGCGTCCGCAGGCCGACTAAGCCGGCTAAGGCAACTGAGCTGGCTAGGCTGGCTAAGGCGGCAACAGGATAGGATTAACAACTTTGAAGGTAGAAAAGCCAAAGCCCGCGTTTGCGGGCTTTTTTGTATGAGCATTGATAGACGCCTTACTGAGCTGATCTATACTAGGAGGGGTACATGTGATGGGCAGAGACGAAATACTAAAAACTAACAAGACGTATTGGGATTCAAATGCAGATTTATGGTTTGGGGCTACGGCACTCCCAACATATGGAGTAAAATTTGTGACGGAAGACGATTTACATTTATTCGGTGATGTTTCTGGAAAAAAAATACTAGATATATGTTGCGGCAGTGGTCACTCCTTAAAATACCTTGCGGATAGAGGTTCCGCTGAATTATGGGGAGTTGATATTTCTCACAAGCAAATCGAAAATGCGGATGCGTATTTGAAAGAGTATGGATATACAGCAAGGTTTATTTGTGCACCTATGGAAGCAGAATTAGATATCCCAGCCAATTATTTTGATTTTGTTTACTCTATATATGGAATTGGTTGGACAACAGACTTGCAGAGTACATTCAGAAAGATAGCGTCTTATCTAAAGAGAGACGGCATATTTATCTTCAGTTGGCATCATACATTGAACTACTGCGTGGCTTGGTCACGCAACGAATGCAAAGATGGTATAGAAGACGATACCTTGATCTTTAATAAAAGCTATTTTGATGAATCATACACTAGCATTCCTGTTGATGGAAGTGAAATAATATTATGCAATCGAAAAATATCAACGTATATCAACGCCTTAGCAAAAGCAGGGTTTGTCGTTGAGCAAATGGCTGAACAATCTGATAAAGAAACAATGGAAGCAGTTGGAGATGTCAGCGATAAAACCAAAAAGGCTAAGATGCTTCCCCTTTCTTTTTGTATTAAGGCAAGAAAGCTGTAATGTGGCGTGGTTGCTATTAGAAAAGGCTTGGCCATTGTGATGGAAGGATTCTGACAGGCTTCATGGAATCATGATCCATAATTACGCATTTTTGCAATTCAAATGTAATTATCAATTGGATGGAGGTTTAGTGATTGAGAAAAAGTTGCCGTTTTAGAGTGTTGTTTTTCGTACTTATGATCCTTGTACTTACTGCTGTACAAGTTTTAGCGGAAAAAGCCCCGGGGCACTATTTGGATGCGGAGCGTTACACCCTGGCCAATGGATTAACCGTAATAGTCAAAAACAAACCCTCCGGTGGACAAGTCTTGGTCAACATGTGGATCCGCACCGGATCTTACTATGAAGAGGATCAATACTCCGGGATTGCGCATTTTTTGGAGCATATGGTCATTAATCGGGGTACGGAAAACATTGCTCCTGGCGACCTGCCGAGGGCAGTTGACCGCATTGGCGGCGAACAAAACGGCTCTACCCGCTATGACACTACCAATTATTATATTCAGGGCGGTAGCGGCGATCTGGGCGAAATGCTGGAACTGATCGCTGAAATGTGTTTTCGGCCGACTTTTGCCCAAGATCAAATTGACGAAGAGCGTCCGGTGATTGAGGAAGAAATCCTGCGCGGGCAAGACAATGCCGGACAGCAGCTTTTCGATGCTACGATGGCGGAGATCTTCAAAGGAACCAATTATAGTCGATCAATTGGCGGCACTAATGAGACTGTTGGGAACTGCGACAGTCAGGCCTTTAGAGATTTTCACGGTTGGTATTATCTGCCTAATAATATGATTTTGATACTGACCGGAGATGTTCACTCCGCGGAGGTCATGCCGCTGGTTAAAGAAGTCTTTGGAGATTTTGCCGCCGGTGAAGTGCCAGCTGCGCCTGAGGCCAATGTGGTGATACCGTCTAAACCGGTCGTACTGAAAGTCGAGTGCGCGGATCTGGAGCCCGGAACTGCACTGGCGAAGATGGTCTTTTACATCCCTCGGACTAAAGTACGTGAATCAGCTGCGCTGGATCTGCTGGCAGAAGCGTATTGCGGCGGAAGTTATTCAATACTTAAGGAAGCTTATGCCTCTTCAAAGGATATTTCTTCAATTGACTGCATTTATTACGAGTTTCGACGGGCTGCGATGTTTATGTTCGATGTTTCCGGCCCGGCGAGTAAGATCAGTTCGTTTGAGCGTAATCTCAAAACCAGTGTGAGCCGGCTGTTTAACCAAGTTGAGAAGAGCCGTTTTGAAAGCGCCAAGCAAAGATTGGAGACATGGGTTGCTTTTGCGGCTGAAACCCTGGCTGGCATGGCCAATATGATTGGGGCCGCTGAAATCAACGGTGATATTGAGTATTATCAGAAGTATCTGCAGGCGATCGATGATCTCTCGGCTTCCGAAGTTAAGGATATTGCTAAGAAATATATTGATCCCAAGTCTTACATTCTGGTGATTTATTACAACCCGGCGAGCTAAATAGAAGGAGGGGCTTTAGTGAAAAGATTTTTAACAGCATTGGTTGTTTTGGCTGCTGTATTGGCACTGACGCTTATTCCGGCTGCTGCCGGGGATCTTGCGGCACAAATTCAGAGTTACCAGCTTGATAATGGCCTAAGAGTTGTCCTCCGGCAAAGCGGAGAACAGGATATTGTCACTGTGGCAATGGCTTTTAAGTGCGGTCAGGACCTGGAGGTAAAGCCAGAGGATTACGGGCTCAATTTTTGGACCGCGTTTATTATGATGATGGGCACCAATCGCCGGCCTTCCATGAATGCTGTATTACGGCCTGTGGAAGAAACCGGGGGTGCGGTTAGTTTTGCTTCGATGGCCTCGACTACCTTGTTTTACTCTAAAGTTACTTCTCATAATTTCTTTACAGCGCTGGATACAGTTAGCGACGTGGTGCGTAACCCGATGATCCATGAAGTGTATGTCGGCGCCCTGCAAACTCTGGGCGACTATGTGGATTCGATCAATACTGATGATCGCGGGATTGCTTTCACCAAACTTAAGGAAGGCATTTTTGGGGAACATCCCTATGCCCATAATGCGGAAGGCACTGGCAAAGCAATTAGTACCAATGGCTGGTCCAAATATCGAAAGCATCATCAGATCTATTTCATCCCCAACAACGCTGTTCTGTTTATTAGTGGAAGCTTTGAAACAGAAGCGGCCAAAACTTATGTGGCGCAGTGTTTTGATTCTTGGAAGTCCGGACCGGAACCGCCGCAGCCATGGGAAAGCAAAGCCGCTTCCGGTGCCGTTGACTTTATCAAGCGTGGGACTAGCAAGCAGGCCCACATCTATCTCGGATACCGTGTGCCGGGTATTTCGCATCAGGATGGTCCCGCACTTGCCGTGTTAAGCAGCATCTGGGGTCAGGGTGGACTCGGATCGCGTATGTTCCAGGAACTGCGTTCCAAACAGGGGTTGGCATATGAGTGCTTCTCTTCTTATGAATGGCTGGACTACACCGATCCGAGCATGCTGTACGCCTACATCGGCACCGCGCCGGAGAAGGTGACCACAGCGCAAGAAGGAATGCGCGCGCAGGCTGAACAGTTCCGGAACGAACCGGTCAGCGGCGACGAATTGGCCAGAGGGCAGGCCACTGTGATCAATAGCCTGTACCGTATTATGCAGGAAAACACCAGTCAAGTAATATACATGGCGTTTTTCGAAAGCGCCGGATTAGGTTACGACGGATTTGAAAAATTCGCGGACGCCGTGCGGGCAGTGAAAATTGAAGACGTCCAACGCGTCGCGCAGAAGTACTTTACAGATCCGGTCATGACCACCGTTACTCCTGAACTGCCTTAGGAACTTTGGAACTTTGGGGACGGTTCTAAAAGTTCCTTAATCGGTTGGGTATTCGTTGAGTCGTTGTGCGATCCGTTGTGGAAGGATCTATTTGAGCCACGTAACGCCAGTGATTGTAGCTAAAGTCGCCAGTCGCCGGTTTTATGAACCGGCGACTTTAGTTTGGTCGCGCATGACCCAATGGGGGACTGGTTTATTTAGGCCATTTTGATCCGTTTTGGGACTGCCCCCAATTGGGTCATTTTGATCCGCTTTGGGATAGACTTATGCGGAGCATTTGAATCGGGCAATTTGACTTACCTCCAGCGTCAGAAGCGTAAAAGAGGTGAACCAATGATAGAGATCAGAGTATTAGATAAGCTGACAATGACTGATAAAATGTGTCTGGGAAGAGACGGTTACATAGGTGAGATCGCCATATTTATGAGATATAAGTTCTGATCCCCTTGGTCGGGTTTGGATTTAGCGGACCATAAGCGGATTATAAGGGGAATAAAACAGCTCTCAAAACGCGCAACTCTGCATATATGGTAACTAATGCGGTAATATATAGTTGACATCGCTGATCCGAAATTAGTTATTGACGTGGGCAGGATGACGTGGTAATATAAGTATTGCTCGCTAGTCCACACGGGTTGAACCGCCCAAAAGATCCAACAGGATCCAGTGGCATAAGGGATACCTGATATGATAAGATAGCTGAGCGGTTTGGGATTAAGTCCCGGACCTATGGACCTTGAAAACTGAACAGC
>DHDG01000059.1:0-14138 GCA_002399265.1 Firmicutes bacterium UBA4882
ATCTTGATGGCGGCAGGGACCAAAGGCAAGCGTTCTGCCTTGCCGAATTCTCGCATAATGATTCACCAACCCTCCGGTGGCGCACAAGGTCAAGCCGCGGAAATAGAAATTGCGGCAAAAGAAATACTAAACCTGAGGGAACTGACGAACAACATCCTTGCCAAACACTCCGGGCAACCGATTGAAAAAGTGGCCCGCGATGTTGAACGTGATTTCTTCATGTCGGCCGAAGAGGCCAAAAACTACGGTTTGGTGGATAAGATTTTCGTAAGTAAGTAGTGAGTTTCCCCTCCCCAGGAGTATTGGAAAGGGGTGAGAGGATTGTTTAAATTCGAAAATGAAAAAGGGCAGTTGAAATGTTCCTTTTGTGCCAAAGCGCAGGATCAGGTGAAAAAACTCATCGCTGGCCCGGGTGTCTATATTTGCGATGAATGCATTGAGTTGTGTAACGAGATCATTGATGAAGATGTCAATGAGCAGTCCGGGCTTGAAATGGGCAACATTCCAAAGCCGAAAGAGATCAAGGCGATTCTCGATCAATATGTCATTGGTCAGGAAGATGCCAAAAAGACTCTCTCAGTCGCAGTTTACAATCATTATAAACGGATCAACTCGGATGAATGTTTGGAAGATGTGGAACTGCAGAAGAGCAATATTCTTCTGCTAGGCCCGACCGGTTCCGGAAAAACGCTGTTAGCCCAAACTCTGGCGCGCGTTTTGAATGTCCCGTTCGCCATTGCCGACGCTACTTCTCTTACAGAAGCAGGTTATGTCGGTGAGGATGTCGAGAACATTCTGTTAAAGTTGATTCAAGCCGCAGATTATGATGTCGAGAAGGCTGAAAAGGGTATTGTCTACATCGATGAAGTTGACAAAATCGCCCGCAAGTCGGAGAACCCTTCCATTACTCGCGATGTTTCCGGAGAAGGTGTTCAGCAGGCACTGCTGAAAATCTTAGAGGGAACAGTTGCCAGTGTTCCTCCGCAGGGTGGGCGTAAGCATCCTCATCAGGAGTTCATTCAGATTGATACCACCAACATCCTGTTCATTTGCGGCGGTGCTTTTGACGGTATTGAGAAAATTATCGAAAACCGCACCGGCAAAAAGACAATGGGATTCGGTGCCCAAATTCAGACCAAGGCGGAAAAAGCCCTGGGCGATATCTTGCGGATGATTATGCCGGAAGATCTGCTCAAATTCGGCTTAATCCCCGAGTTTGTCGGACGTCTGCCAGTGGTCGTTTCTTTGGATGCGCTTGACGAAGAAGCTCTGGTTAAAATCCTGACTGAGCCCCGCAATGCGCTGGTCAAACAATACGAAAAGTTCCTTGATTTGGATGGGGTTGAACTGACATTTGAACCGGAGGCGCTGAACGCCATTGCCAAGCGTGCGATGGCTCATAAGACCGGTGCGCGTGGTTTACGGGCGATCATTGAGAACATCATGATGGATTTGATGTATGAGCTGCCGTCCCGGACCGATGTGCGCAAATGCCTGATTACCAAAGAAATGGTAGAGAGTAAGGCGCAGCCGGTGCTGACTATTGAAACCCGCAAAAAGAAAAAGGAAGAAACTGCTTAACTTAACTGAAGCTGAAACCGCCTTTGGCAGGAAAAGTTCTCCGCCAAAGGCGGTTTTTATTTGATACATGATTTTTGCAGGCTGCCTTGGGAATACTACTCCTGCATTCAGCATGCACAAAACCGCGCAAGCGTGGACGGTCAGGGGGAGTGGCAGATGGAATTCACCAGTAGCATTTTGATGTTTGTCAACTTCTTTTTTGCGGTCGTAATTGGGATGTACTTTTGGAACCTCTGGCGCAGCCAGCAAGGGAATAAAGTCGCCGTAGAGCGCGAATCGCGCAAAGAACTGGAACGGCTGGAGCGGTTACGGGCGATCTCCCTTACGGAGCCGCTGTCTGAAAAGACCAGACCAACCACTTTTGCAGAAGTGATCGGTCAAGAAGAAGGATTGAAGGCCTTGCGGGCAGCTCTTTGCGGCCCTAATCCCCAACATGTGATCTTGTATGGTCCTCCCGGAATAGGAAAGACTGCTGCTGCGCGCATTGTGCTGGAAGAATCTAAGAAAAGCCCGCTCAGCCCCTTTAAGAACAACGCCAAATTCGTCGAGATTGATGCCACCACCGCCCGGTTTGATGATCGTGGGATTGCCGACCCCTTAATTGGATCAGTGCATGACCCGATCTATCAGGGTGCCGGTCCGCTGGGAATTGCCGGGGTGCCGCAACCGAAACCTGGAGCGGTCACCAAGGCGCATGGCGGCGTGCTATTCATTGATGAAATTGGCGAGCTACACCCGGTCCAAATGAATAAGCTGCTGAAAGTACTTGAGGATCGCAAGGTTTTTCTGGAAAGCGCTTACTATTGTGCGGAAGATACCAATATTCCCAACCATATTCATGATATCTTCCAAAATGGATTGCCGGCTGATTTTCGTTTGGTAGGGGCGACCACCAGGCTTCCGGATGAGATCCCGCCGGCGATCCGGTCTCGATGCCTGGAAGTGTTTTTTCGCCCGCTAAATAAGGAAGAAATCGGTATCATTGCCACCAATGCTGCCCGTAAAATCGAACTACCTCTGGAAGAGGGCACCGTGGCAGTCGTGCAAAACTATGCCACTAATGGGCGGGATGCTGTTAACATCATTCAGACGGCTGCTGGAATTGCGATGACCGCCGGCCAGACCAGTCTGCGCATCGCCGACGTGGAATGGGTGGTCAATTCGGGGCAGTATACGCCGCGCATGGAGAAGAAAATTGCGGGAACTGCACAAGTCGGTGTGGCCAATGGGTTAGCCGTTGTGGGTCCCAACTATGGGACGATCTTGGAAATTGAGGCCTCCGCCATTCTGGTTAAAAAAGGCCAGGGCCGGGTGATCACGACCGGGGTTGTTGACGAGGAGGAAATGGGCGGTAACGGCCACACCATGAGACGCAAAAGCATGGCCCGCGGCTCGGTTGATAATGTGCTGACCATCTTGCATCAGTATTTTGGGATTCATACCGAGAATTATGATCTGCATATCAATTTTCCCGGAGGGATACCGGTGGACGGCCCTTCCGCTGGAGTTGCAATGGTTGTGGCGATTTACTCCGCCATTTCCGGTGTGCCCGTTGAACACCAAATTTGTATGACCGGCGAAGTCAGCATCCGCGGGTTTGTCAAACCGATCGGCGGGGTAGTGGCTAAAATCGAAGCCGCACGACTGGCTGGCGCCAGCAAAGTGATTATTCCCCGAGAGAATTGGCAGGATTTGTTCGCCGAAATCAAAGACCTCGAAATCGTGACAGTTGACCGTATTGAGGAAGTAGTGCAAATCGCCTTATGTCAGGATAAAGAGGCTTCTGTGCCTGCAGCGAAAATTGCCGCCGCCGCTGCCGAAAAACTGGAGGTCGTGGTAGCTGCAGCAGAAATTTAGAACTTTCTTGGGTTTTCTGCGTTTAAACAGGTGCAAGGGTAAATCCGGCACCTGTTTTTTGATGGAGAGGCCGGCCGGGGTACATCTGAATATATATATAAATAGGCCCTGGGGCAAAGCGCTGGGGTGAATCATGATCATTGCCGATAATAATAATGGAAGCAGAATAAATAGCGGATCGGGGATTGTTTGCCATATAATTATATGCATTCCACAGCGACCACAAATTCTCGAAAGGAATTAGGATCCTGTAGCAGAAATGGTAGTGCGAAGGTGGAATTCTCTTACGCGAAGTTTGTTACAGGAGGTGTCAGACTAAAATGGAACTTAGGGAACATGCAGAAAAGCAAACTGATAACGGGCATGAATTTTTCGGAGGCGAAGTCCTTCCGCTGCTTCCTTTGCGTGGCATGATTGTATTTCCTTATATGGTAGTTCCTCTGGAAGTAGGCCGGGAGAAGTCCGTTGGTGCGCTGGAAGATGCGATGGTTCATGATCGTCTCATATTGCTCTCAGCGCAGCGGGAAGCCAAAATTGATGAACCTCAGCCCGAAGATATCCATAAAATCGGGACACTGGCCGAAATCAAGCAGTTAATGAAACTGCCTGACGGCACAATCCGGGTTTTGGTAGAAGGTTTGTCACGTATGGAGATCGATGCATTCGTGCAGGAAGATCCCTTTTACAGGGTGCGCGTTAACACTGTCGAGCAGGAGCAAGCCGGTAATCTCGAAACCGAAGCGCTCATGCGCAGCATTGTTGAGCAATTCGAGCAGTTTAACAAGATTAGCAAGAAAGTCTCTGCGGAAGTGCTGGTCGCCCTCAATGCGATTGATGAACCGGGACGGTTGGCTGATGAAATCGCCGCTCACATGGGGCTGAGAATGGAAGACAAGCAGAGCATTCTTGAAACGATCAACGCTGAAGACCGTTTGTCGAAAGTCTTTGAGATACTGACTCGTGAAATCGAAATATCTGAACTTGAGAAAAAAATTCATCTGCGCGTTCGTAAGCAGATGGAAAAGGCCCAAAAAGAATACTACCTTCGCGAGCAAATCAAAGCAATCCAAAAGGAATTGGGCGATAAGGATGATCGAGCCGCCGAAGTAGAAGAATTGCGCGCCCGCATCGCCGAGCTTGATCTTCCGGATTATGTCTCGGAAAAGGCCTTGAAAGAAGTCGATCGTCTTGAAAAAATGCCGCCCATGGTGGCTGAAGCAGTGGTGGTACGTAATTACCTTGATTGGCTGCTGGCCTTGCCGTGGAACGTGACAACCGAAGATCAACTGGACGTTAATGAGGCCGAACGCATTTTGGATGAAGATCATTATGGACTGGAAAAAGTAAAAGAGAGAATTTTGGAATACCTGGCAGTCTGCCAGCTTTCCAAGAGGCTCAGAGGACCTATCTTGTGCCTGATCGGGCCTCCTGGAACAGGCAAGACCTCACTGGCCAAATCGGTTGCCCGGGCGCTGGGACGCAAATTTGTGCGGTTCTCGCTGGGCGGAGTGCGTGATGAAGCCGAAATCAGAGGTCACCGTCGGACTTATGTCGGTGCCATGCCTGGAAAGATCATTCAGGTTATGCGACAGGCCGGGTCCAAGAACCCCGTCATTTTGCTTGATGAAGTCGACAAAATGAGTACGGACTGGCGCGGCGACCCAACTTCCGCTTTACTGGAAGTGCTCGATCCTGAACAGAACAACAATTTCGGCGATCATTATCTGGAAGTCGCCTATGATTTATCCAATGTGCTGTTTATTACCACAGCCAATACTTTCCAGGGGATTCCGCGGCCTTTACTTGACAGAATGGAAGTAATCACTTTATCGGGTTATACCGAAGAAGAAAAGCTGGAAATTGCTAAGCGGCATTTGTGGCAGAAGCAGCTGGCCGAGCATGGTATTGAGCCCGAACAGGTGAAGCTGTCGGATAAGTCTATTCGCGAAATCATCCGCAGCTATACCAAGGAATCCGGTGTGCGTTCCCTGGAGCGCCAACTCGGTTCGGTTTGCCGTAAAACTGCCAAGGAAATTGTCCGCGGAGCCAAAATGCCGATCAGGTTGAGCGTTTCACTGATTGAAAAGTTTTTGGGAGCTCCCAAATATCGCAGTAGCAATACCGATCTTGAGGATCGTATCGGTGTGGCGACCGGACTGGCCTGGACAGAAGTGGGCGGTGAAATATTGCCAGTGGAAGTGGCGGTTATTAAGGGTAAGGGTGGTTTGATTCTGACTGGAAAACTAGGCGAAGTCATGCGTGAATCAGCGCAGGCCAGCCTGAGCTATGTCAGAGCACACGCCTCGGAGCTAGGCATTGACGAACGTTTCCACGAAATGGTTGACCTGCATATTCACGTTCCGGAAGGTGCGGTTCCCAAGGATGGTCCTTCCGCAGGCATCACCATTACGACCGCGATTGTTTCGGCACTGACCGGCAGGCCGGTAAACGGTAAAGTGGCTATGACTGGCGAAGTCACTCTGCGTGGGCGTGTCCTTCCGATTGGTGGATTGAAGGAGAAAGTGCTGGCGGCGCATCGCGTTGGCATTAAGACCATCATTCTTCCGAAAGAAAATACCAAAGATATAGAGGAGATTCCGCAGGAAATTGCCAAACAACTGGAGTTTGTAACTGTTGAAAATGTCAGCGAAGTCCTGAAAGTGGCCTTGTTGGAATCGACCGCCGATTGCTGCCAGGAAATCTCCGCACTGCCCGGCGGATATGAAAACAGTATCAACACAGGTTTTGGCAACAGCATAGGCATTGAGACAGATGCGCAGATCAGCTAATCACGATCACTGACCAACGGGTAGTTTAGCATCACACGAAGCGAACGGAGACGGGTGAAGGCCTGTCTCCGTTTTTGGCACGCGGACGGCAGCGCCACACGGGGCGACCAGCGCACACGGCAGGGCATGATGGTTTTAAAAGTACGCCGATGCTAAAAATAGGGCTGACAGACATAGAGAGGCAGGTTCACTTGCTGATGATAACAATTTTCATGGACGATTCATTTTTAAATGGCCTCCATCGCACTTTAGGCAGAGAACGCTTCGCACACTCCTGTGGAGTGGCCACGATCGCCCGCGATCTTGCTCCGGCGTGGGGTGTCGCCCATGATAAAGCGCACTATGCTGGTTGGCTACATGATTATGCCAGAAACCTTCCTGAATCGGAATTATTAGCGCTGGCCGGAAAGTTTGCCTACCCCGTCGACTTGCTGGAGCAGAGGTATCCCATCCTCCTGCATGGTGCTGTCGGCGCTTTTCTGGTTCAGGAAAGTGGTCTCAGTAATGATCGCGAGATCCTAACGGCCATTAGGCGGCACGTGACCGGCGAGTGCGGGATGACCAGTCTCGATCAATTGATTTTTGTGGCTGATATGATTGAACCCGGGCGCTGTTACGAAGGAGTAGACCGCTTAAGAGATCTGGCGGCTACTGATCCAAAGCAGGCCTTGATCAATGCGCTGCAAATGAAGATTGCTTACCTTGAGCAATCCGGCGCGAGCGTGCATCCCAGAACAACGGCTGCGCTACGTGATAAACTTCTGCCTGACAGCAGGAAAGTTGCCCCTTCTGGAGAAAGCTGAAGCAGGATTGATTCGAAAGCGAAAATGGAAGTTCTCGACAGGAAATATGTGGGGGTAATATCATGGCGCGCCGTGAAGGCTATCTGCTCAGCAAAGGCGTACGATTATTCCATTGGTCGATCACTCCCGACGATTACAGCGCGCATCTGCTGTTTGTGCATGGCATGGCCGAACACTCCGGACGTTATCAGGAAGTCGCGGAACATTTCGCGTCATTGGGATATTGCTGTCATGCCCTGGATCTGCGGGGACTGGGGCGCTCGGAAGGGCCACGGGGACACGCCGACAGTTTTCAGGATCTAATCGACGACACGGCGCTCTTGGCTGATACAATCCGATCAGGCGCTGCCGCGCGCGATGCCGCGCGTCCCCTTTTTCTGGTGGGGCACAGTATGGGCGGCCTGATTGTGCTGGCAGCCGGTCTCAAGTACCCGGCGGTTTGTAACGGTGTCATTGCTTCCTCGCCAGCGTTGGAGGTCAAGATGCCGCTGCCAGGATGGAAAAAGGCGTTGGCAGCCCTCTCTGCGAAGCTGATGCCGCGTCTGTCAGTAGACAATGGCATCCGGGGAAAGCTTGCCCTGCGGGATCCGGAAGAAATCAAATCATATGACGAGGACCCCTTATTGTATACGAAAGTCTCGGCAGGCTTTTACGCCAGTTTCAGCCAAGTAATGTCGGAAACGCTCGCGAACGCTGGAAAATTCTCATTACCGCTCTTGATCTTGCAGGCAGGCGACGATCAGATTCTTAATCCCGGTGCTGCGCGCCAATTTGCTCTGGACGCAGGCATTGACGATAAAAAGTTTATTTTGTATGATGGCTTGTATCACGCACTATTCAGCGAGCCGGAAAAGGCGCAGGTCTTTGACGACATGGCTGCGTGGCTCAAGGCGCATATGCATATCTGATTAAGACGTACATTTGATTAGGACGCACACATGATCAGGAGTGATTTTATGAATTTGAATAGTGGCGAAATGCACGATACCTTTGAAATTGGTGGCGATTACATCATGGTGAGAGCCATGGAAGACGGCGTGACAATCATTGGTTTGACCAGGGGTAAGGATACTAAGTTCAGCCATACCGAAAAGCTTGATCATGGTGAAATCATGATTGCGCAGTTTACCTCGAACACTTCTGCCATGAAAATCCGCGGTCGGGCAGAGGTCTATACCAAATTTGGCATGGTGGAAACCAGGACGCCCCAGGACGCCGGGCGAGCATAAAAACAGTCGGTGAGAAGGAAACTAGAAGCGGGTTCGTCCCGAAGAAGGTAGGGAAGTCATTTGTGGGCAGTAGTTTATGTGGCACCAAATGAACCTATCGCTACGATGATCAAGGAGTATCTTACAAAAGAAGGATTTCTCGTGATGATCAGGCATATAGGATTGCCCCATTTCGGCGCTTCGGGTTCTGTAGAGGTACTGGTACCTGAAGGAGAAGTCGAGGAAGCACAGGAAATACTGAGCGGTGCCTTCGATCTGACTTGATGTCGGCTCTCCGCCGGCATCTTTCATTACAGAAATGATTTTATTATATTCATAAGAAGGCGGAGTGATCAAAATGCTCAGACGCATCGGAGTATTAACGAGTGGTGGGGATGCTCCGGGAATGAACGCGGCTGTAAGGTCCGTAGTGCGCACTGCCATTAAGAGCGGACTGGAAGTCTATGGCATTCGACGGGGTTATCACGGTCTTATGGAAGGCGATATAAGCAGTATGGAGTTCAGATCAGTGGCCGACATCTTGCAGCGTGGGGGCACGATTTTGAAGACGGCCCGTTCTGAGGAATTCAAGACTGAGGAAGGCCGGAAGCGCGCCTTACTCCAAATGAGGCGGTTCTTCCTGGATGCTTTGGTTGTCATCGGGGGGGATGGCTCCTTTAGGGGTGCCATTGAGCTCGATAAAATTGGCGTGCCAGTCATCGGGATTCCTGGTTCAATCGACAATGACATTGGCTGCACTGATTATTCGATTGGATTTGATACGGCGGCCAACACGGTCGTCGATGCCATCAATAAGATCCGCGATACGGCGTCCTCGCATGAACGTACTTATGTAATCGAAGTAATGGGTCGTCATTCGGGACATATCGCCGTTTCCGCGGGGCTGGCCAGCGGAGCCGAAGCCGTCCTGATACCGGAATACAAACCTGATATGGAAGCGCTATGCGAAAGAGTTGTCGATACTCAGCGGCGCGGCAAAGCGCATTGCATCATTATTGTGGCGGAAGGCTTGTTTGCAGAGACGGACAACGCCATACCCCATGAAGGCAGTGCCTTGAAAGTTGGCCGGATCATTACCGAAACAACCGGTATCGAGACCCGTATTACGATTCTGGGGCATTTGCAGCGGGGTGGCGCGCCAACAGTATTCGATCGCACGATTGCAACCCTAATGGGCGCGAAGGCGATTGAATTATTAATCAGCGGCGAGAGCGGCATGATGGTCGGGTATGTCAACAATAAGCCATCGTTCTGCCCGTTGGAGCTTGCCATTCAATCGCGCAAACCGATTGATCAGGAACTACTGGCACTGAGCGATTTGCTGGCTGGATTTTAGCTTGACAGACCGTGGTGCAAATGGTATTCTTTGTTCTGTACGTACCAGAAAACACAACACAATTGAATATTGACTCATCGCGAGAGGTGGAGGGACGGGCCCGATGAAACCCGGCAACCAGCGCTTATGTAGTATGGTGCCAATTCCTGCAGAGCCATCTGGAAGATGAGTAGGCCGCCTTATCCTTCCATGTGGGAGGATATTTTTTTATATGGCTCAAGTTGATTCAGCAAAATATACCTGAGAGGAGCGTGCTATTCTTGGCTGAAAATCGTCATCTTTTTACTTCTGAATCTGTTACTGAGGGTCATCCCGACAAAGTCTGCGATCAAATCTCCGATGCCATTGTTGATGCCTTTATCAAAGAAGATCCGAATGCGCGTGTGGCTTGTGAGGTTTCAGTCACTACCGGTTTGGTGCTCGTGATGGGCGAGATATCCACCTGTTGTGACTATGTTGATATTCCGAAATTGGTGCGTGATGTGGTTCGCGATATTGGCTATACCAGGGCTAAGTACGGTTTTGACGGCGATACCTGTGCCGTTTTGAGTACAATTGATGATCAATCCCCTGACATTGCCCTGGGTGTGGACAAAGCCATGGAAGCTAAGCTTGATCAGCTGGCAGAGCAAAATGAGATTGGTGCCGGCGATCAGGGAATGATGTTCGGTTACGCCACCAATGAAACTCCTGAGTTGATGCCGGCGCCGATATCCTTGGCGCATCAATTGGCGCGGCGTTTGGCACTGGTAAGGCGCAGCGAAGAGATCCCTTATTTGCGCCCAGACGGGAAAACACAGGTCACAGTCGAATACGAAGGTAATCGTCCCATACGCGTGGATACGGTGGTCGTTTCCGCACAGCATCATCCTGACGTTGAACAGGACCAAATCAAGCATGATATCATTGAAAAAGTAATTAAGCCCATTATTCCAGCCGCGTTTCTGGATCAAAAGACCAAATATTACGTCAATCCGACCGGACGGTTTGTCGTTGGTGGCCCGCAGGGTGATTCGGGTCTTACCGGTCGCAAGATTATTGTCGATACATATGGCGGGGCGGCCCGTCACGGCGGAGGGGCTTTCTCCGGAAAGGATCCAACTAAAGTAGATCGATCGGCTGCTTATGCGGCGCGGCATGCTGCCAAAAATCTGGTCGCCGCTGGCGTGGCAGATCGGCTCGAACTCCAGCTGGCCTACGCCATCGGGGTTGCTCAGCCAGTTTCGATCGCGGTAGAGACCTTTGGCACTGGAAAGATCGCGGACAGCCGCATCATCGAACTAATCAACGAACACTTTGACTTGCGGCCAGCTGCCATCATCCGTGACTTGGCATTGAGACGCCCAATCTATAGACAGGTGGCAACGTATGGGCATTTTGGCCGGACAGATCTGGATTTACCATGGGAAATGCTGGATAAAGTCACACAGATAAAGAAGAGTCTCTGAGAAGTTTATGGCTTCTTGAGGAAGGATAAAGCGGTGCGCGTGATGAATTCATATTAAGATGAATTTTAACCAATTAGAAGGCATGCGGGCAAGATTAAGCGAAACGCGCCAGTTAATTGGGCTGCAAGTGCAGTTGGAGGTTGCTATGGACGTTCCAACAACGGCTTTTTTCCCTTCTGAGTTTAAAGAGAATAATTGCGAAAAATGTCAGCTTACGTACCTGTCCGCGCAAGTTCCTATTGCCGATCATGGTCCGGTTCAGCCATATATGATGCTGGGATGTCCGCGCTGTGGTCAGAGCGTTATTTTCGACGCCCATATGGAATCAAGAAACTACGAGGAACACTCGCTGCAGGCCCTGCCTGCGGAGATAAGAGCGCGTTATCAAAAGGCCAGCACTTGGGAAAAGGCTCGTATGATCCAAGAGCTTTGGCTTGACAGTATTGACCACTGTGACTGCGGAGGACCATTCAAGATTATGATCCAGCCGGGGGTTTGCCCCAAATGCGGAGGCGCGCCCGACAGTTCCGCAGATTACCGCGGCGAAGTCCGGTTCATGGATTTATCGGCTGGCATCGGCCCCAGAGATAGTTATAACCTGTTTGCACGCTACAGCCTTTCAAATGATAATGGCCGGCGAATGGCTCGACAATTGGAGAACTCAAAGAAGCCAAGGTTTACGATTTAAGCAGTGTGGCTGGCATGGCTGTTGAACAAATCAACAGCCATTTTTATAGACTGGAAGGACGGTTGCGCCATGCCCGTAATTGAGGGAGTTATTGAAAGACTGACATTCCATAATGAAGAAAATGGCTATACTGTGGCTAATTTTAAGCTTTCCGACAGCAGTTCTTCCTGTGCGGTTGTTGGAACAATCCTACCGGTAACAGTCGGGGAATCCCTGCGGTTGACAGGCGATTGGGAGAATCATGCCTCGTATGGGCGTCAGTTTAAATTTCAATCTTTTGAACGACTAGTCCCTGCCACACTCACCGGCATTGAAAAGTACCTTGGTTCGGGTCTGATTAAGGGGATCGGTCCGCAGATGGCGCGACGCATTGTCGCCAAATTCGGCTTGGAGACCTTAAATATTATTCGCAGTGATCCAGAAAAGCTCCATGAGGTTGAAGGAATCGGTACTAAGAAGCACGAGGCGATTTGCAGCGCCATAGCTGAACACCGCGAAATCGAAGATATCATGGTCTTTCTCCAGGGCTATGGCGTGACACCGTCTTATGCTGCTAAGATTTTTAAGACCTATGGGCGGCAGGCGATTCAAGTGGTTTCGGATAATCCTTACCGCCTGGCAGAGGATGTCTTTGGGATAGGATTTAAAACGGCCGACAAGATCGCGCTGGCGATGGGAATCCCTTTGGAATCACCAAAGCGGTTGATTCCCGGAATCGAGTTTTTTATCACCGAAATGACTAATGAAGGTCATGTCTATGCGCCGTTGGACGAATTTGTCGCCTGGGCCGCCGAGAAACTGACGGTTGATCAAGAAATAGTACATGGCACTTTGCCGGCACTAATTCAGAAAAAAAGCATCATTTGCGAAGAAAGTCCGGATCTGGGGAGCCTTTTGTATCCGGCTCAGTTTTACTACGCGGAACGTTCTGTGGCCGAACGGCTGATGCGATTGTCACGTGCGGAAAAGACCACTGGGAAAGATGTTAGCGCTGCTTTGCAAAAGGTGAGGGATCACAATAGTATCAAATTAGCCCCTGCTCAGCTACAGGCGGTGCAAAGCGCATTGCAGAACGGAGTCTTGGTAATTACCGGCGGCCCCGGAACTGGAAAAACTACAACCTTAAAGGCTTTGCTGGAAGTGTTTCGCAGCGCTGGGCTGCGTACGCTATTGGCTGCACCGACCGGGCGGGCTGCCAAACGAATGACAGAGGCTACCGGGCAACAAGCCAAAACTTTGCATCGCCTGCTGGAATTCGGGTATGAGTCCGGAGGTTTTCGTTTTTGTCGCAATGAAACCAATCCTTTGGAAGCCGAAGCCGTCATTATCGATGAAGTGTCCATGGTGGACTTAATGCTGATGCATAGTCTCCTCAAGGCCATTCCGGATCATTGCCGCCTGGTATTGGTAGGCGACTCGGATCAGCTGCCCTCAGTCGGAGCGGGCAACGTTTTGCGTGACATCATTGATTCCGGTAGGATCCCGGTAGTCAGGCTGACCCGCGTTTTCCGTCAGGGCAACGAGAGCTACATTGCTGTCAATGCCCATCTCGTGAAAGACGGGCGTATGCCGGTAGTTTCCAGGGAGGCCAAGGATTTTTATTTGATTGAGGAGTCAGAACCCGAAAAGGTAACGGCCTTGATCCTCCAATTGGTCAGTCGCAGGCTGCCGACTTTTCTGAAATGTGATCCAATCGATGATATTCAAGTGCTGGCCCCGATGCGCCGTTTTGAGACAGGCGTTGATAACCTGAATACGCAATTGCAGAAAGTGCTTAATAAGCCGGGTCGTACCCCTGCGGCAGTTTACCGGGGAACTTCCTTCAGAGCTGGCGATAAGGTAATGCAAATCAGGAATAACTATCAGAAGATGGTTTTCAATGGCGATATCGGGCGGATTGTGGCCGTAGATCAAGAAGAACAAGAAGTCCGAGTGGCGTATCCTGAACCGGAAGGGGACCGCATTGTTCCCTACGATTTGAACGAGCTTGACGAAATCGTGCTGTCTTATGCGGTGTCAGTACATAAGAGTCAGGGCAGTGAGTATCCAGTTGTTGTGATGCCGGTGACCACGCAGCATTACATCATGCTGCAACGCAATTTGCTCTATACCGCCATTACCAGAGCCAAGAAAATGGTGGTCCTGGTTGGCACAAAAAAAGCGCTGTTTATGTCCATCAAAAACAATCGCATTGAAGACCGGCGTTCATTGTTAGCCTTCCGGCTTAGGCAGGCGTAGGTGTTGGAGCGGCTTAGGATGTAGTTGGGGGCGGCTTAGACCGTAGTTGAGGCGGTGAAGACCATTATTGCCCGTCAATTCCAAGTTCATATGTTTAGCACACAACAGGGGATTAGCTTCGGGTTGACCGACGATCCCCTGTTTTTTTGTCAATGGTTGGAGCGGCGCG
>DHDG01000059.1:14301-16286 GCA_002399265.1 Firmicutes bacterium UBA4882
GCGCGGACTACATGACTACGCTGTGATATCGCCGCCGTTGCCATTGTGGCTGGCCGAGCTGGCGCTGAAAGCCGCCGAGAAAACTATAGCGAGTGCTGCCAGCGGGCGGAAAGCCCGCTCCAGAGCTGTCAGTGCGATTCAGAAGGCACTCGGCCAATGGGACATTCAATTTTCCGGACATCAGGCACGCTACAGTCTCAATAGCCCATACGCCCCTGACGGAGGCGCGCTGTCGCTTTCGGGCTGCGCAACCAGCCGCCTGCCCGATCACTTGCCGGATCAGGATGCCCTCGAGATGTATGGTGCAATTCTGAGCGCCAGAGTGTTGCTTGAGGAAGAAGCTTTAGGCGAGATACGAAAGCGGCACCGTGGAGCCGATGAACGCGTTCTGAAAGCACTGGCGCTTTCCGGAAAAGCAACGGTTGCTGCCGCAGTGGGAGTTGGCGAGTTTGGGCGGCCGGTCTGCCGCAGATGCGGAGAAAGGAGTCGCATTGTTTATCAACTCTGCCCGCATTGCGGCAGACAGTGTTTCTTATGCCTGGCATGTGCCGGTATGGGGGAGGCACGTTCCTGCAAGGCTTTATATACTTTTGCTCCTCACGCACCTGCACCGCAACAGCAATCACCGCTGACCACCAAACCTCCTCTGGAACCTGTCCTACTAGTGCAGCTAACCGCAGCGCAGGAGGAAGCCGCTCGGGAATTGACGCAGCTTTTTAAAACAGGTTGCCGGGAGGTGCTGGTATGGGCAGTATGCGGGGCAGGCAAGACCGAAGTGGCTTTTGATGTGATAGCGGCAGCACTGAACGCCGGTTTGAGGATCCTCTATACTGTGCCGCGACGTGACGTTGTCAGGGAACTGGCACCCAGAATTCGTGCGGCTTTCGGGCAGGAAAAGTTAACAGAGCTTCCTTTGCCGGGCAGCGAATTGCTGCCGGGAACGCCAATACTCCTTTCAACTACGCATCAGGTACTAAGGTTTGCGAATGCCTTTGACCTGATAATACTGGACGAAGCGGATGCCTTCCCTTATTACGGCAGCGAAATGCTATACCGGGGACTGCAGCGCGCACGCGGACGGAATGCAATGCTGATCTATATGACCGCTACTCCTGATGTAGCGCTAAGGAAACAAGTTTCATCCGGAAAAATCCGCGCGGTTTGCATACCGGCCAGACACCATGGATATCCGCTGGCGGTACCTGTCGTGCATCGCGTAAAGGCGCCGGAGTGGTCTGGCATGCCAGGAGACTTGCCAGACTCAGTTCGGGAATTCCTTGGTGAATCGCTGAAACGTAACGCCGTTGTGCTAGTCTTTGTACCGACTGTACGTGATGTGGAGCTGGTCGGCCACGCTTTGGCGGAATTCGGTACACGATACGGTGTTGCCGCTGACTATCTTCATTCAGCCCGAGAAGAGCGCGCGCAGATCGTGGCACGATTCCGTGAGAGAACAGTCCAATTGCTGGCCAGTACCACATTGCTGGAGCGCGGTATTACAGTTCCATTTACGGACGTGGCTGTGCTGTATGCTGATCACCGGATTTTTGATGCCCGCACCCTTGTTCAGATGGCGGGTAGGGCCGGACGCCATGGTAGTGATCCGGTCGGACGGGTGGCGTTTTTCAGCAGTACTTTCAGTAGCGAGATGCAGCAAGCGCTGTCAATGATCGTCAGTATGAATGAAGAAGCTGGTAAGAGAGGGTATTTGCAGCAATTGTAAAAAACGCTAAAGACACTATTGATGTATGCCGATTTAAGTAATGACAGGATTTTAGTTTCGGCGGGTTTGAGAACCCATTACATGTCATCGCCCCGTCTATAGGATTCCCAAAAATCCTGCGAAACGGGGCGATATTATGTCAGGTTTCTGTAAGCATACCATCGATGCGCTCGATATGCTGAAGAAATTGGGTCGCTTTTTGGAGGCCGGATTTTGCGGTTTGTTGGCGAACGTCGATGCTTGTTGTCCATTCTGCGGTTCG
>DHDG01000059.1:16402-16754 GCA_002399265.1 Firmicutes bacterium UBA4882
CTTGTTGTCCATTCTGCGGTTCGCAAGCTCCGGAAGCAGATACCTTGGGCTGCATGAATTGCTTGAACCGCTTAATCTCAATCAACCCTCCAATTTGTAGACGCTGCGGCAGACCCCTGCACAATCAGAATTCGAAAGAGGCTTATTGCAGCGAATGTCTATCTCATCCGCGCTTCTTTTCCGCAGCCCGCGCTGTTGGAATCTACGATGGTTTTCTCAGGCAGGCCGTTCTCAGCCTGAAGTTTAAAAGCCATACCCGATTGGCATTACCAATGGCAGGGTGGCTGAAGGAAACGGTATACAAGGAAAGACTACAGCGCAGTTGCGATCTAATCGTGCCGGTACCGTTACA
>DHDG01000059.1:16894-17672 GCA_002399265.1 Firmicutes bacterium UBA4882
CCGCAACGTTTATATGAACGTGGTTATAACCAAGCAGAATTGCTTTCTGGCAATCTGGCCGCTCTGATGGGGAGGCGGCATGCGCCGGAAGCGCTGAGCAGAATCAACAATTCGGTTCAGCAAAGCACACTTACGGCCGCAGGACGTGCGGCTAACATCAGAGGCGCCTTTGAATGCCTGTATCCTGGCATTATCGCCGGACGGAAAGTATTGTTAATTGACGATGTTCTTACAACAGGTAGTACTGCTTCCGAATGCGCCCGGGTCTTACTCAAAAGCGGTTGCATTCAGGTAACCGTTCTCACGGTAGGTACCGTACCATTTGAAGCACCGGATTTTCTTTGCGGTCCAGGATTGTGAAAGGCGTGAAGGCTATGATTATATCTAACAAACAAGTACAACAGGTATTGGAGTCGTTTGGAAAGCGCAATTCTTCAAAAGATAATAAGCAAAAACCGCATCCGTTGCCGTTGCCGAATAAAACAAGCAAACCGGTTGAGGCGGCTCGCATGGTAATCGGCAGCGCGCCTGAAGTCAGAGAAGATCGTGTCAAAGAACTAAAAGACTCCATTAATAGAAATCAGTATGACCGCAGTGGGGAAGAAATTGCCGATAAAATGATTTCCCGTTCACTGGTGGACTCAATTCTCGGTGAGAGTGAGAGGCCAGCTGCAAATACGGATACCAATTCTGATGCTAAGGTGGAGGCGGATAAGAATTAGTAAAAATAAGCCTCCCTGCAATAAACATTTCTTGCAGGAAATTGAATTGTCGACAT
>DHDG01000059.1:17854-18030 GCA_002399265.1 Firmicutes bacterium UBA4882
TGACTTGGTTAACAGGTTCGAAACCTGCCCAAAGGTAGAGGCTTTATTAACCAGGCAAATTCCTCGTCAAGGAGGATTGCGATGCTTGTATTGACACGTAAAGTCAACGAGAGCATCATGATTGGTGATGAAGTAAAGATCACCGTTGTTGAGGTGAAAGGCGACCAAGTGAAGCT
>DHDG01000059.1:18209-20015 GCA_002399265.1 Firmicutes bacterium UBA4882
GGCATCACTGCGCCGCGAAATATCGCTGTGCATCGTGAGGAAGTGTACGAAGAGATACAGCGTGAAAACCGTCTGGCATCTCAGAGTGCTGCCGTGGGACAGGAACTGGATCCTGCAAGACGAAAATAAAGGGCAAAAAACCTCCGATTTCGGAGGTTTTCTGTTTTCCGAAGCTGTTTCGGAAGCATCTTTGTTAACGGTACAAGTTTTGGCGAAGTTTGATAACGCAAGCAGGTTTTAGAGTCGGCGGATGGGAATATAATATAGACAATGGCGAAAGGAGCGATGGCCGTGCAAATTATTGTGAAGGGAAAAAACATCGAGGTAAGTGAACCATTGCGTCAGTATGCCGAAAAAAAGATCGCTAAGGTCGAAAAGTTTTTCGAACGCGGCAAAGTTGAAGCTGATGCTACTCTGAGCACAGAACGCGGCATTCACGCACTTGATCTGACTGTCAAAGTGGGCGGCCTGTTATTGAGGGGCGAAGAGAAATCGGATGATATATACGCCGCCATTGACGGGGCCGTTGACAAAATTGAACGCCAGGTACGCAAGTTTAAGACCCGCATTAACAAACGCCGGACGACTGGTGTTGTTGTCGCGGAGAATGTAATTCCCGAGCCGCAAGTTGAAGAAGGTCGTATTGTCAAAACCAAACGTTTTGCCATCAAACCGATGTCAGTTGAAGAAGCCGCTATGCAAATGGATTTGTTGGGTCATGACTTTTATGTCTTTGCCAATGCTGAATCCGAAGATGTTAATGTCATTTATCGTCGACGGGATGGCAATTACGGATTAATCGAACCGGAATTCTAAGAGAAGAAGTCCAGAACCGCCCCGCCTTTGCGGCGGGGCGGTTTTTTGGGGGCAACGGTGTTGCGGAAAGCAAAATTAAACGTCATCATCTTTGAAGGCGGTCCGGTTTTACCGGAACCGCTTAACTACTTGACAAGGTTTAGACAAGCCATTGTGTTGGATAACATAGCGCGGGCCAAAGCTGCGGGTGCTGATCGTCTGATTGTGGTGACCGATCGGCCGGACTTAATGGAGCAGGCCGCACGGAAAGGTGCACTGGTGTTAGAAACACCAGCGCAGGCAGCCCATCCTTTTCATTTTGGCAATGCCCTCAAGGATGTCTGTCAGTCAATGAATCTTCAGAATGAAGCTGTAGTATGTCTTGGCGGCGGAACCGGCGTTTTGCTGAAGGAAAATGACTGGGCTTTAATATTTAAGAATATCCTTGATGGCAGCAGTGGCGACAGCGGCCACGGTGGCGGAGACAATGGTGAAGGAGACCGCGGCGGGGTGGTTACCGCCAATAGCATCTTTTCCTCCGATATTATCGGCTTCAGGCCCTCCACCGCCATCTATCAGGCGCAATCCATGCCACTCGATAACCAGCTGGCCTGGACTTTGCGTGAGGCTGGTCTGCGCTTTCAGCCGCTGCCCAGAACTGCCGCATTTACTTTTGATATTGATACACCGGTTGACGCCATTCTGGCGGGATTGCATCCTGAACTGGGAAATGCCGCAGCGCAAGTTGCTAAGGACGGCAGCCGGTTCTCGCAGTTGTTGACTGAGAACACCCGCCAAATAGTAGATGTTCTGCGAAAAGGACAAGGCGAACTATTTGTATTCGGTCGTTTGTCAGCCAGTACACTGCAAATGATCGAAAAAGGAACTAAATGCAGAGTCAGGGCGTTTATAGAAGAGCGCGGCATGCGCTCGCTGGGCAGAGAACAAGACGCCTTTTCTTTGCTTGGGGCGTGCATCGCCCAAAACGGCGCGGAATGGTTTGTGAACCAG
>DHDG01000059.1:20169-20368 GCA_002399265.1 Firmicutes bacterium UBA4882
TGGCTGTATGTTGCCGGGCAGCATTGATCGATACCAGAGTTCTATATGCCCATCTGAAACTGGCGCTCCCAGAAGAAGAGCGCTTCTATGCAGATCTGGGGCTTCATTCCCGGGTGAGCGCACGCTTTGCAGCCGATCTGGCCCGCGCCATCAAAAGTGCCCCGTTGCCAATTCTCACGGGCGGGCATTCATTGGTAAC
>DHDG01000059.1:20589-21107 GCA_002399265.1 Firmicutes bacterium UBA4882
GAGCGCCGGGAGTTCCGTGAGCGCCGCAGGGGGGAATGCTCTCTTTATTGCCTGCCTTGTTAGTGAATGGTATAATATGCAGTGTAGCGCCCGGAAAGGTGTTGACTTGATCTAATGTTTCAATTTTTAAAGAATCTTTGGGACACCAATAAGAAAGAGCTTAATCGTCTCAGTGGTATTGTCGAACAAATCAACGCACTGGAACCGCAATTTCAACAGCTTTCGAACGACGAATTGCGTGCCAAAACTGCCGAGTACAAACAACGGTTGTCTGAGGGTGAAACTCTGGACCAGCTGTTGCCGGAAGCCTTCGCGACTGTAAGAGAGGCTGCGGTGCGTACTCTGGGGCAGAGGCCTTTTGATTCTCAGCTGATTGGCGGAATTGTGCTGCATGAAGGTAAAATCGCTGAGATGAAAACTGGTGAGGGAAAAACTCTGGCGGCTACCTTGCCGGTCTACCTCAATGCTCTGACTGGTCGCGGCGTGCATGTTGTTACGGTCAACGACTATCTGGCCAG
>DHDG01000059.1:21372-21587 GCA_002399265.1 Firmicutes bacterium UBA4882
AATAACGAATTCGGTTTTGACTACCTGCGCGATAATATGACGCTGCATTCCCAGGAACTAGTCCAAAGAGAGTTGAATTATGCCATTGTGGACGAAGTGGACTCGATCCTCATTGACGAAGCCCGTACACCACTGATTATTTCAGGACAAGCCCAGCAGTCAACCGACTGGTATCGACAATTTGCCAAAATCGTCATCGGGCTGCGCGTGAATGA
>DHDG01000059.1:21831-21997 GCA_002399265.1 Firmicutes bacterium UBA4882
TGGTGCATTATCTGACACAAGCGCTCAAAGCGAAAGAACTCATGAAGCGCGACCGCGACTATATCGTCAAAGACGGCGAAATAGTCATTGTCGATGAATTTACCGGTCGGCTGATGTTTGGCCGCCGTTTCAGCGCGGGTCTGCATCAGGCGATTGAAGCCAAAGA
>DHDG01000041.1:0-40105 GCA_002399265.1 Firmicutes bacterium UBA4882
TTAGGTCGTCCAGTTTTTTGATTTCTACGCGTACAGTCGGACTTGTTACGGCGCGGGGAACTGCTCCGCTCCGTATCACCCCTGTCCCCCGAACAGTCTCTTTAGTACCTTCCTCACTCTGACTCAGGGGCAAACCAGCCAGATCAATATGTTCCACGGCGACAATTTCAACGTCTGTAATGCTGGCTACAGGACTTTTGACTTTTTCGGTATTTTCAACGCTTAAGACGCCGATTATAAAATGGTCATCGAAATTTTCGTCTTCCAGATCCTTTGTTAAAGGCCATGTTCTGACTACCTGGCCGAGCTTTTCCAGCTCACGCAAAACCATAAATGCCCGGGCGCCTTTCAGCAGGCAGTCCTCGCGCAGCTTTACGCTCACGTGATAAAGGATCCTGCCGTTCGAGATGCTCTCTTCAATCAGCGCTTTTTCGTCCCGATTGTATTCGGGCTTTATTTCATGTTTAACGGAGCGAGCAGCAGTAATGGCGACTTCTTTTTTCCCGGCGGAAGCGAGCATGCGCAGCTGTGTGAGCAACCCTGCGGCTTCAATGTCTTCTTCATGACCGGCAGCGATGCCCTGTGCCAAAGCATCCAACAGGTCAAAACACTCGAACAGGACATTGATGATTTCTGAGGACACGGCAATTTCGCCGTTACGAAGCCTGGTGAGGAGATCCTCCATCGCATGCGTAATATTGGACATCTTGTTAAAGCCCATGGTCGCTGAAGCACCTTTCAGCGTATGCGCCGCCCGAAAGATTGCCTCCAGCAAACTGGAGTCAGCTGGATTGTTCTCCAGCGCCAGCAGGGAAGTATTCAAGGTCTGGAGGTGCTCCTGAACCTCGTCCATAAATACATTTAAATACTGAGTCATTTCCATGCTTCATCACCCCCGCGAGCGAGTTTATGATGCTTAGCCAATTCTGTCCTTAATAATACGGCCCTCTCCAGTCACAGATATTAGACCGGAAGGGCCGGTATCGCGGGCCGGTATCCCGCGGCAGACTGGCAAAAGAGAGAGTGCCCTCGGGCTAGGCAGCTTAGCGCAATACTTTCCGGACAGCCTCCAGAACCCGATCCTGCTGAAACGGCTTGACAACAAAGTCTTTGGCTCCAGCTTGAATGGCGTCAATTACCATTGCCTGCTGTCCCATGGCGCTGCACATAATTATGCAGGCATTTGCATCGATGTTCCTGATTTCCTTGACAGCTGTAATACCGTCCATATCAGGCATCGTAATATCCATGGTAACCAGATCGGGCCTGAGCTCCCGATACTTCTCGATTGCGCGCGCGCCGTCCTCAGCTTCGCCCACAACCTCAAAGCCGCCCCGTTTTAGAATATCCTTGATCATCATCCGCATAAAGGCAGCATCATCTACGACTAGTACCCGGTTACCCAAAAGAAACCGCCTCCTCTATGGAAGAACTATTGCCATGCCTTCCGTAGAAATTTGTGCTTCATTAGAAATTTGTGCTTCATTTTCCCATATTTCGCTACGAAGATCGCCAATCCCTTCTCATTCCGGAATAATATGCCTGACGGTTTTGAAAAGCAGGCTTACCGGTTTTATAAAATGTACTTCTTCAGATCATCTTGTTTCAGGAGCGGATCCAGACGTTCATGGACAAATTGAGCGTCAACTCGGATTTTCGAGCCTCCTTTTTCAGGGGCTTCGAAAGAAAGTTGTTCAAGTAATTGTTCCATCACGGTATAAAGCCTGCGCGCGCCAATGTTCTCTGTACTCTCATTGACCTGATGCGCAATTTTTGCCACTTCCAAAATGGCGTCATTTGAAAATTCCAAAGCCACGTCCTCGGTCGCCATCAGGGCAATGTACTGTTTGACCAAGGCATTATCAGGCTCAGTAAGGATTCTCTCGAAATCGGCCGCTGTAAGGCTCTCCAGTTCCACACGGATTGGGAAGCGTCCCTGCAATTCAGGGATCAAATCGCTCGGTTTTGAAATGTGGAATGCTCCGGCTGCGATAAAGAGGACATGATCCGTTTTGACAGGACCATACTTTGTCATGACAGTTGCGCCTTCAACAATCGGCAAAATGTCACGTTGCACTCCTTCGCGGGATACATCGGGGCCATGTCCGCCCTCCCGGCCAGCAATTTTATCAATTTCATCCAGGAACACTATGCCGCTGTCCTCTACCTTGGCGACTGCTTCCCGCGTGACTTCCTCCATATCGATCAAGCGGGCGGCCTCTTCCTGAACCAGTATCTTGCGGGCCTCAGCAACAGATACTTTCCGTTTCTTGCGGCGCTTTGGCATCAAGCCGCCAAACAAATCCTGTACATTGATGCCCATCTCTTCCATGCCGGCTCCTGTAAAGACTTCGAGCATCTGAGGGTTACTTTCCTCTACTTCGATTTCCACAATGCGGTCTTCCAGTGCTCCAGCTGCCAGCAGGCCGCGCACGCGCTGACGCTCATTATCAAATTCCTGATTTGGCGGCTCGGACTGTTGTTTGGCGCTGCCACCTTCTGAACGGTTGAGTGCTCCAATCAAAAAGCCAAGTGGGTTGGCCGAATCTTTGTCGCTCGACTGGGACGGCACTAGCAGATCCAGCAACCGTTCCTCAGCAGTCCGGGCCGCTCTGCTTTCAACCTGAGCCACCTTTTCACTGCGCACCATGCGGATGCCAGTGTCAACCAGATCCCGGATAATGCTGTCCACATCCCTGCCAACATACCCAACCTCGGTAAATTTGGTCGCCTCAATTTTAATAAACGGCGCATCGATTAGTTTTGCCAAACGCCGGGCAATCTCGGTTTTGCCCACTCCGGTAGGCCCAATCATCAGTATGTTCTTGGGTGTGACCTCATCGCGCATTTCTTCCCCAAGCATTCTGCGCCGATAACGGTTGCGGATGGCAACCGCCACCGCTCTTTTGGCTTTCTTCTGTCCCACAATATAACGGTCCAGTTCCTCCACTATTTTTCTGGGAGTCAAATCCACCGTACGATCACTCCAGTTCTTCCACGATGATATTTGAGTTGGTATAAATGCAGATCTCCGATGCCAGCAATAGGGATTCCCGGGCAATTTCGCCAGCGGTCAGATTGGAATGCCGTGCCAGCGCCCGCGCCGCGGCTAAAGCATATGAACCTCCGGATCCAACGGCGGCAATGCCGTCGTCCGGTTCCACAACTTCGCCGGTACCTGAGATAATGAAAAGATTCTCCCGATCCGCCACAATCAGCAGCGCCTCCAGACGCCGCAAAACCCGATCGGTGCGCCATTCTTTCGCTAGATCGACTGCAGCCCGCGAAAGGTTGCCGTGATACTCTTCCAGCCTTTTCTCGAATTTCTCGAACAATGCAAATGCATCCGCTACCGAACCGGCGAAGCCAGCCAAAACCCGTCCATTCGAAAGTCGGCGTACTTTCTTGGCGGTATGTTTCATTACCGTCTCACCCATCGTGACCTGTCCGTCACCAGCGATGGCCGTTTTACCGTCTTTTCTGATCGCCAGGATCGTTGTTCCCCTAATCGGTTCAATCATTAAGCGTCACCACCTGTATATTTTATGAAGCCAATGTCATTTCTTGCGTAGTTTATTACCGGGCAATACGGAGGCGAGGGCCAGTCCCCCGGCAAGACGGAAGGAACCGTCCCTATGTCGTCAGCCCCATGTTGTTAGTTTATTCGCGGGCACGCGGGTGGGCGGCATTATAGATGTTCTTCATCCGTTCGCGGGTAACGTGCGTATAGATCTGGGTTGTGGAAATATTGGCATGGCCCAGCAATTCCTGTACAGTGCGCAAATCGGCCCCATTATCAAGCATATGCGTGGCATATGAATGACGCAACGTATGGGGGGATACTTTTTTGGCCAATGCCAATTTTTGAATATACCCGTCCAGCGACCGGCGTACACTGCGCGCCGATAAGCGACCGCCGTCCCTGTTCAGGAAAAGCGGGGCTTGTGCCTGAGCCTGTGCCTGCCTATGTACCCGGCCGGCAACCGGCGGCGCCGGAAGGATCGGCTGCGAGCTGCGGTTTTTTTGCTGCAGCTGGCCACGACCATAGGAAATATAATGACGTAATGCCGCGACCGCCTTACGACCGATTGGGACGATTCTTTCCTTGTTCCCTTTGCCCAGCACTCTCAGTGTGGCTGCCGCTAAGTCTACGCCGTCCATATTTAATCCCACCGCTTCGCTGACGCGCAGTCCGCCAGCGTAGATGGTTTCAAACAGGGCTCGATCCCTCAAACCCAGCGGTGTGCCAGTACCAATCGATTCCATTAAGCGTGCTGTTTCATCGGCCATTAAAAATGACGGTAGTTTTTTATCAAGCTTTGGGGTGGTTACAGAAAGTAGCGGGTTACTGGATAAGTACTCATTTTTACAGAGAAATCGATAAAGCGATCGTACCGATGACAGTCGCCTGGAAATGGTGCGGCGCGCGTATTTCTTGCCCGCCAGCTCTGCCAGATAGCGCCGGATCGCCAGATGATCGACTCCACCGAGATCAGCGATCTGTATTTCCTGCATGGCCTTCCAAAACGATTCAAGATCGATGCGGTAATTTACCAGTGTATGAGGAGACATTCCCCGTGCTTCCAGGTATTTTAGAAATTCTTCCGCCAGAGCTGGTAACGCTATTGCGGACACCATCCTCACCTCATCTCACTTCACTGCCATCGACGCCGCCGCGATCGTTGCCGATCGCTGCCTCAAAATCACTGAGCGCATGTAAGGATCGCTCAGCATAGATTTGGCTGCGAAGCTTTTTATCAACCCTTTGCTCGAATGGCGGCAATAATCCATAGTTGACATTCATCGGCTGAAAATTGCCAGTCCCACTCCCGCTGGAGGTAACATATTTAAAAAGTGCGCCAAAGGCGGTTTCCCCAGGAAGTACCACCGCCGGAATGTTCTGGGCTATTCTGGCCGCATTTAGCCCGGCCAGCCAGCCGCCAGCAATCGCTTCCACATATCCTTCGGAACCAGTGATTTGTCCGGCGAAAAATAGAGCGGGATCCTGACGACTTTGCAGCGTAGGCCGCAATAGTTTGGGGGAATTGATAAAAGTATTACGATGCATGACACCATAGCGCATAAATTCGGCATTTTCCAGTCCGGGAATTAGCGAAAAAACCCGTTTCTGCTCGCCAATTCTAAGGCGCGTTTGGAAACCGACCAAATTGAACAACGTCCCGGCCGCGTTATCGCGACGTAACTGGACAACAGCGTAGGGACGCTTCCCTGTACGCGGATCTCTCAGACCAACCGGCTTAAGCGGTCCGTAACGCGGGGTATCTATACCGCGGCGAGCCAGTTCTTCAATTGGCAGACATCCTTCAAACAGTATTTTCTTGTCGGCGGCGTGCCCGTCATGAAGCTCTGCGGCGACAATCTCTGTAATGAAGCGGTGGTATTCCTCTTCATTCATGGGAGCATTCAGATAATCATTCGGACTGCCTTTATCATAGCGTGAAGCCCAGTAAAGCTTATCCATATCAAGAGATTCCAGCGTAACAATCGGAGCGGCGGCATCGAAAAAGTGCAAATATTTTTGTCCGGTTAACGCAGCGATCTCCTGTGACAATGCCTCTGCCGTCAGTGGCCCAGAGGCGATCACCAGCGGCCTGGCTGGCGGCAGGGCATCAATGCGCTCCCGGATGAGATTGATCATCGGATGCGCAGCGATTTTAGCGGTCACCAGTTCCGAAAACCCCCACCGGTCTACTGCCAATGCTCCTCCAGCCGGAATCTGCGTTTCGTCGGCACAGCCTATGATGAGCGACTTTAACCGCCGTAGTTCTTCTTTCAATAAACCATTGGCATTGCGTAATGCAGCAGCTCCGAGAGAGTTACTGCACACCAACTCCGCCAAAAAACCGCTCTGATGCGCACCGGTCATTTCCAGCGGGCGCATCTCGTACAAGTTAACGCGTACGCCTGCTTCTGCAGCCTGCCAGGCACATTCACTGCCTGCCAGTCCCGCACCAATTACGGTGATACAAGGGACGGATTGACTCGCCAAGGAGGTATCAGGGACGGATGTCATTAATGCTGATTCTCCTTCGCTTCGTTTTCAGCCATTGGTAATTTGGCGCGGTAGGAACAGCCTTTCTCAGAACAGGCAATAAAGGATTTCTCACCGCGTACCTTTTTGTAAACCAGGATGTGATTGCAGATTGGACATCTGCCCCCAGTTGGCTCATCCCAAGAGACAAAGGAACACTCGGGGTATTTGTTGCATCCGTAGAACAGGCGTCCCTTCCGGCTTCTTCTTTCAACCACATCGCCGCCGCAATCCGGGCACTGGACGCCGATCTGCCGCTGAATGGGTTTGGTATTCTTGCATTCCGGGTAACCGGGACAGGCCAGAAATCTCCCGAAACGTCCGTGCTTGAAAACCATACGGCGACCGCAGTGCTCACAGACTTCTTCAGACTCTTCATCTTTAACTTCCACTTTTTCGAGCACTTGCTCCGCTTTTTCCAGGTCCTTTTCGAATGGGCCATAAAACTCTGCGAGGACTTGTACCCAATCGGCATTGCCGTCTTCGATTTTGTCCAGCTTTTCTTCCATTGAGGCCGTAAATTCAACCCCGACGATTTGCGGAAAATGTTCCTCCAGGACCCTGACCACTACTTCACCAAGTTCTGTAGGACGAAAGCGTTTACTTTCAAGGAATACGTAGTTGCGCTTGATGATGGTCTCAATAATCGGTGCATAAGTACTGGGCCGACCGATCCCTTTTTCCTCAAGGGTGCGCACGAGCATGGCCTCGGTGAACCGCGGTGGCGGCTGGGTAAAATGTTGCTGCGGCTCTACTTTTTGCAGCTGCAACTTTTCGCCGTCATGCATCTCGGGTAGAATGCCTTCGTCTTCACCTTTTTCTTCATCCGTGCTCTCGGCATAGAGTGACAGGAATCCCTGGAATTTGATAATCTGACCAGTGGCACGAAAAAGTAAACCGCCAGCATCAATATCCGCCGTAATGGCTTGAATTTGAGCTGGAGCCATCTGACTGGCCACAAATCTCTCCCAAATTAGTTTATATAGGCGATGCTGATCCCTGGTCAGATAGCCCTTGATTTTGTCCGGGATCCTTCCCACAGCAGTTGGCCTGATTGCCTCATGGGCATCCTGCGCCCGTGCTTGTTTGTTTTTATATTGTGGCGCTTGCGCAGGCAGATATTTGGGACCATATTTACTGTCGACGTATTCTCTGGCTTCAGCTTGCGCTTCAGTAGAAACGCGGGCCGAATCGGTTCTCATATAACTAATCAGACCTACCGTACCTTCTGCCCCCAGGTCCAGGCCTTCATATAATTGCTGGGCAATCATCATCGTTTTGCGGGTGGTAAAACCTAACCGCCGGGAGGCATCCTGCTGTAAACTGCTAGTTGTGAACGGAGGCGCGGGATACCTTTTTTTATCCTTCGCCCGGACTTCCTGGACTCGATAAGATGCTGCCCGAGCTCTTTCAGCAAGCTGGTTGGCCTTAACACTGTCACTCAGATCCGGTTTTTTATCGTCAACCGTATGCAGTTTGGCCCGGAAAGATTCCCCGCGGTCGGTTGCCAAATCGGCATGAATTGTCCAGTATTCTTCGGCAACAAAGGCGTTAATCTCGTCCTCCCGGTCGACGATCAATTTGACGGCTACCGACTGCACCCGGCCCGCGCTTAGTCCACTACGGACCTTACTCCATAATAGCGGGCTCAGTTTATAGCCTACAATGCGGTCCAGTATTCTTCTGGTCTGCTGGGCATTTACCAAACTCATATTTATCCGGCGCGGTTTTTTGATGGCTTCTGTCACTGCCGGTTTAGTAATCTCATGAAATTCGACACGCTTGGCATTCTGCAGATCCATCCCGAGCGCTTCTGCAAGGTGCCAAGAAATCGCTTCCCCTTCCCGATCCGGGTCGGTTGCCAGGTAAACACGATCCGCCTTTTTAACTGCGTCTTTTAGTTCCTTAAGAGCAGCTCCACGGCCCCTGATCGTAATGTACTTAGGCTGAAAACCCTTTTCAATATCGACTCCAAACTGGCTGCGCGGCAAGTCTCTAAAATGCCCCATTGTCGCCTTAACCACATAATTGCGCCCCAGATATTTGCCGATAGTTTTGGCTTTGGCCGGGGATTCGACAATCACCAGCGAACTTGTCACTCACTGCCACCTCCTGTAGTGTCGCAAATCTAATCGCACTCCCTGAACTCCCTTATATGCCGTCTGGCACGCTCGTCATGCTCGCCCAAACTTCGGTTAGAATCGCTTTCGACATAATATGCGCTATTCCTTTCCATTTCCTGCTGCGTCAGGTGGCTTTATTACGCTTTTGCGATCAAGTCTCCCGGCATTCTTAATATCACACCATCCATTTCCATGTCAAGTAGCACTGCGGAAATCCTGGCAACGTCCAGACCAGTCAGACGCGCAATTTCATCAATATGCACCGGTCTGATTGTCAATAATTCTTTGATCCTCGCTTCCAGAGTCCGGCCGCTGGTCGGGGGAGACGCTGTGTTTGACGCCTTGTTTCGATAACGGTCCGGCAGTTGGAGTTCCTCTAGAATGTCATCGACATCTTCTACTAGTTTTGCCCCTTGCTTAATCAACATATTTGGCCCTTTGCTTAAGCTGTTGCCCAAAGCCCCTGGAATGGCGAAAACCTCACGCCCTTGATCGGCAGCATATTCTGCGGTAATCAACGACCCGCTGTCAAAACCGGCTTCAACCACTAAAACACCCAGCGACAGGCCGCTAATGATCCTGTTGCGGGCCGGGAAATTTCCGCCGCAAGGAGCCGTACCAGGTGGAAACTCCGTTACATTCGCGCCATGTTCCGTAATCTTTGCGGACAGTTGCCAATTTTCGGCTGGATAGACAACGTCAATACCTGCACCTAACACTGCGATCGTCTGCCCTTTGCCACTCAGGGCGCCTTGGTGAGCCGCCGTATCAATGCCACGCGCCAGACCACTGACGACTGTAATGCCATGCTCGGACAGTTCAGCAGCGAGCCGTCGGGCAATATTTCTGCCCAGCGGTGAAGGTGTCCTTGTGCCGACAACAGCTATGGATGGCTCCATAAAATTGGGTTGGCCGCTGACATACAATACGGGTGGAGCATCGTAGATATATCTAAGCAGCGAAGGATAGTCCGGATCCGCAAGGGTGACGACTACAGCTCCCGCAGCCTCTGCATGCAAAATGGCCAGGTCAATATCTGCTTCGGTAATTTCCAGACGGCTCTTGCTGACCGCTTCGGAAAAGCCCGCAACATTACGCCAATGCTTCGGAGAGGCATGCCAGGCTGCCTCAGCCCCGCCAAAATGGGCCAGCAGCGCCGCAAATCGCTTGGGGCCAACCCCTCGGACCAGATTCCAGGCTATCCAATACCTTTTTTCATGCATCAGATCGCTCCTTTCTTATGGCACAAGACACAAGGGGACGGTTCTTTTGTGTCATTCTCTCGATTTTTCCGTAAGATGACACAAAAGAACCGTCCCCTTGTGTCAAAAGAACCGTCCCCTCGTGCCCCCGTTAATCGCTTTCTTATTAATTCAATAATTGTTATAATTTTCCTGTTCGTGTCATAAAAAAACACGGCTTGCGCCGTGTGGCTTTGAGAGATTGTTACTAATCGTCGTCTCCGCTATTGTCCAGACTATTCAAAATATCCCGCAGTTCATCCTCCCAGCGGTTCTGATGACACTTAAACACGTCATACCTTACAATGGAAGGCATGCGGCAATGTCCACAGACAATGCCAACAACATCGTGCTTCCGGTCAATCAACGCATGCGGCGTGTCTAGTCCGCACTGGGGGCATGTAAACATATACGCGGCACAGGCTTCCACAGGCCCACCCCTTTTCACAAGCCTGTAGATATTGTCACCTATTTTGCGCCGCATAATACTGTTTACGGAACTGGATCAAACCTCCATCACGATCGGCAAAATCATGGGACGCCGTTTAGTTTTTTCGTATAGATAGCGGCTAAGAAATTCGCGGATCTGCGATTTAATTGAGGTCCAGTCAGCTTGTCCGTTTGCCAAACACTTTTCAAGCACCCCTTTTACTTTGATGCGTGCCTCTTCGATCAATTCTTCGGATTCACGGACATAGACAAATCCTCTGGTAACTACGTCGGGTCCTGCCAGCACCTGCCCATTTTCGCGGCTAATGGTAGTCACGACAATTACAATGCCATCCTGAGACAGCTGTTTGCGATCACGCAGCACAATATTACCGACATCACCGACGCCCAGACCGTCAACCAGTACTTTGCCGGATGGTACTTTACCTGCCAAACGCCCTTCTTTTTGCGAAAACTCCAGTACATCACCGTTTTCGGCGATAAAGATATTGGGTGCTTCAATGCCAATTTCCTCAGCCAACTGGGCATGCTGCACCAAATGACGATATTCACCGTGCACTGGCACAAAGTACTTGGGCCGCACCAGATTCAACATCATCTTCAGTTCTTCCTGACTGGCGTGTCCGGAGACGTGAACCCCAGTCATGGCGTCATAGACTACTTTAGCGCCTAATTTGAATAGATGGTTAATCGTCCTGGCGACCATCTTTTCATTGCCAGGGATCGGGGTCGCCGAGATAATTACCGTATCGCCGGGAATCAGATTCACTCTCCGATAATCGGAGTTGGCGATACGGGTCAAGGCGGACATCGGCTCGCCCTGACTACCGGCCGTGATTAATGTCACCCGCTCCAAGGGATAATTATCAATTTCTGAAAGATCAATCAGTACGCCTTCCGGGACCTGCATATAGCCCAGGTTTTGCGAGATATTCACGACGTTTGACATACTGCGTCCGACAATCGCAACCTTCCGGCCAAAATTGACGGAAGCGTTGATAATCTGCTGAATGCGGTAAACGTTGGAGGCAAAAGTGGTCACAATGACACGCCCGCGCGCCTCCCGGAAAGCATTATCAAATGTTTTGAATACCATCCGTTCCGAAGGAGTATACCCGCGTCGTTCCACATTCGTACTGTCTGATAGCAGTACCAGTACTCCTTGATCGCCAAGCTCAGCAAACTTGTGAAAATTGGTGACCTGCCCGCCGATTGGAGTATGGTCAAATTTAAAATCCGAGGTCATGACAACTACTCCTGCCGGAGTATGAATGGCCACTCCCACCGTATCAGGAATACTATGATTGACATTAATCAGATCAACTATAAATGGGCCGATGGTTATAGAATCGCCGGCCTTAACTGTACGTAAACAATCCGCACTAACGCCGTGTTCATTAAGCTTCAGCTCGACCAGCCCATTGGTCAACCGCGTCCCGTAAACCGGGAGCGGCATTTGCTTTAGCAAATAAGGCAAAGCTCCGATATGATCTTCATGGCCGTGGGTCAGGAAGATGCCGAGTACCCGATCCTTACGTTCCGTCAAATAGCTAATATCTGGGATGACAGCGTCAATCCCCAGCATTTCCTCCTCAGGAAAAGCCATTCCGGCATCAACCAGCAAAATATGGCCCCCATATTCAATAACCATGAGGTTTTTGCCGATTTCGCCCATGCCTCCCAGAGGAATCAGGGTTACTTTTTCTTTATTTTTCTTTGCCATCGAAAGAATAAAACACCTCCGTGAGAGTGGATCTGCATGATCTGCAAACGTTCCGCAGACATTGATCCGCTCCTTAATTTAACGTTCCGTGCCGCACACAGTTATATTAATTATAACTTACCCCATTAAAGCGAACAAGAACAACTTTTATTGGCGTAACTTTGGCGCACTTTTGGGCGCAATTGTCGCGACTTTAGGGATCTGTTAGAGGCCGGTCCCGGTCAGCTGCCACTTGAGAAATAGCCCCGCGACGACTGCTACGGCTAGACTGGCCAGTGTGCCAACAAGATAATAGGCCGGGAAGCGCCGCATCATTGCGCTTTCATTACCTTCCGTAAACTTTCCGATTGACTTGGCAGCAAAGACAAAGCCGACCGCGCCGTACTGTCCAAAAAAGACAAAGGTCGTGACCAGAAAACGCTCCACAAAACCGATGAAGGCGCTAGCCCCTTTTTCTCTACGCACAACTATGGTATCCTCATCATCATCGGTGAGCGGATGATCAAAGCAGTCGCAAATGCGCTCGACAAAAACGCTGCCAAAAAAGAGTGAAAATGAGTACGTCAAGACGACCATCAGCACAGAACGGTCCCCAGTGATTTCGAACAGACGCATCATTTCTTCCAATGGGATGCGCCCGAAAACCAGTAGGGTCCCGATCAGACCGACTAAGTGTAAGCCCTGATCAACTAATAACGTCGCCAAACTGCGGCGAAGAAAACGCGCGGTCACGCAATCGACAATCCCATGCCAGGCGATGCTTACGGCCAGCAACGCCCAATTTTCCCAAAGCTCCTGCCAGAAGATGATCGCCGTGACTGCTGTCAAAATCAATAAATGTAGGACAAGATAGCGCCACTTTTGCGCCTTACCATAGGCAATTTTGCGGCCTTGCAGGACGAAGTCCGCGACAAAATGCGACACCAACAATTTTAGAAATTCCATGGCATCCTCCATTAAGCTAAAAGGATTAATTTGCGCACATTTAATCTTATTGGCTAAATGATAAAGATAGCAATTCTAACTGATGTTGGTCAGCCATTTTTCGACCAGCACCTCGCCAGCTGCGACGGCCTCACGGCGCGCTGCCACACAGTGTTGAAAGACTGCGGAAGCAGAGATGTTTAGGCTTTTGCCTGCGGTTTCATAAGTCCGCATCCTTTCGTACGCGGATACGGCTTCCCATTGACGTTTCGTCCAGCGGGTGATCAGCGCATCAATTAGCAAATAAATCGTATTGAGTGCCTGATCCTGGTCCGCACCAAAACCATCAAAAATGGTAAAGCAATTGGTTTTAGCCTTGGCGGTCTCCAATGCTGCGCGCGCTTTATGGAAGGCCGGCCCATCCATCCACCCCGGGTTTTCCGGCATCAGCGCTGTCGTAATTGTCCCCAGCCCCACTCCGGCCCTGATTCCGACAGGATGCAGCAGACCTCTCAGCCTGCGTAGCAGCAGCGGGACTTTCTGCGGCTCGGCGGCCACGCCCTGAATTTGATCCCCATTGGATAAATAGAACCGGGTTGCCAGAAGAGCAGCGCATTCCAGATTAATGGTATCAATGGCCTGCAAAACCCGTTCCTGTTCAGCTTGTCTGCCTTTGATGCGCCGGGAACGCACCAAATCAGTAGTTAAAACGACATATTGTCGCTGTGTATCCAAGCAGCCACCTCCTCCCGGAAGCGCGCAGACGGAAGGCTACCCTACGTTAGGACAACCCCGGCACAATAATTAAGAGCTCACGCCGCCCGCTAAAATGGATTTATAGCAAACCCATGCTTTTCAGAGTGCTCTTCAGTTGTTCCGTTTCGGTCGCTGTCGCTTCGACCAATGGCAAACGCAACGGACCAACATTATGTCCGCTCAGGTTCAGTGCCGTTTTCACTGGTATCGGACTGGTAAAGGCAAACAGTGCTTTGTAGATCGGTGAAAGCTCCCTGTGGATCCGACCAGCCAGCTTGACATCGCCATTCAGATGCGCTTCCATCATTTCCTTCATGCGCGTACCGACAATATGGGCGGCCACACTGACAATTCCGTACCCGCCTATGGCCATTACCGGGAGAGTTAAAGCATCATCACCGCTGTAAACGTAAAAATCATCGGGACAGAGCGAAATGGCTCTCGTAATTTGTGCCAAATCGCCGCTGGCCTCTTTCAGGGCCACAATATTGGGCACATCCGCCAGCCGCTGAACAGTTTCCGGCAGCAGATTAACACTGGTCCTGCCTGGCACGTTATAAAGCATCACCGGCAAAGAAGTGGCCTCCGCAATATTCTTGAAGTGCCGGTACATGCCTTCCTGAGTCGGTTTGTTATAGTAGGGAGTTACCAACATAATACCGTCCACGCCGGTTTTTTCAGCAGCCTTAGTTAGTTCCAGGGAATCCTCATATGAGTTGCTGCCGGTGCCGGCAATTACGGTGGCGTGACCACCGACCGCGTCAACAACTGTACGGTAGAGATTAAGCTTCTCTTCCGCCTTAAGTGTGGGCGATTCTCCGGTTGTTCCTGCCACCACGACTCCGTCTGATCCGTTTTCCACCAGCCATAAGGCTAGACGGGCGGCTTCCTCATAATTCACCGAAAAGTCTTTCTTAAAAGGAGTAACCATTGCTGTAATCAATCTACCAAACTCCGGTGCCATTCCGAACCCCTCCTAATCACTGCTTTATATCACTGTTTTTTATTAAGGCCGAATTCCTCATGCAGAGCCCAGACTGCTCTTTGCAGATCCTGTTCCGCAACCAAGCATGAGATGTTGGTATGCGAATCCGTAGTCTGATAAATGGGAATGTCCGCCAGACTAAGCGCCTGTACAACCCGGGCCATAACACCTGGAACGCCGCGCATTCCTGCACCGACAGCAGAGACCTTCGCGTATCCTTTGCTGGCAGTAACTTCCGGTACGATCTTACGCAACAACTCCAAAGCCCGGTCGTAGTCTGACGAATTAATAATGAATGAGATCTGATCTGGCGAAACATGAATCAAGTCGACACTGACTCCGGCTTGGGCCAGTATTTGAAACACTTTCAATGCCAGCCCACTGCTATTGACATCCTGAACCGAAGCAATTTTGAACAGTGCTACGTCGGCAACATGCGCGATCCCGGTCACGACCCGATCCGGAAGGCTCTCCTTGCCGACTGCCGCCGGACGCCGCCGACCTTCGGAGATGAGCGTTCCGGTACTATGATCGTCAAAGGTTGAACGTACCCGTAGCGGTATGCGACCTTCCATGGAAATCTCAACCGCCCTCGGATGCACAACTTTCGCTCCCATATGAGCCATTTCGCAGATCTCGGAATAGGTAATGTTCTCGAGCACCTGCGCTTCCGGAGCCAGGCGTGGATCAGCCGTCATGACACCACCGACATCAGTGAATATATCGACATATTCCGCGTTTAACGCCACCCCCAGAGCAGCGGCGGTGGTGTCGCTGCCGCCGCGTCCAAGGGTGGTAATCGCACCTTTTCTGGTAACTCCCTGAAAACCAGCTACGATTGCGGCCGAACCATTTTCCAGACATTCTTTGATAGCATCCGGCAGCACTTCAATAATACGGGCATTGTTAAAGCAGTCATCAGTAATAATGCCAGCCTGCCCTCCGGTGAATGCCCGGGCAGGCAGCCCTGCTGCCGCTAGCGATTGCGCCATGACAACTGCGGCAATGATCTCACCGCAGGACTGAATCAGGTCCAGTTCTTGCGGGTCAATGCTTTCCGACACCGCACGGGCTAACCCGATCAAGGTATCGGTGGCATAGGGATCACCGCGGCGCCCCATCGCCGAGACCACTAACACGGGGGATAAGCCATCTGCGATTGCCCGGCGTACATGTTTAATGACATTTTGGCGTGCTTCAGGCGTAGCTACGGAAGTACCGCCAAATTTTTGCACAATAATACGCACAGACATCTCTCCTAACCACTGTCATCAATGGTGATTAATCAGGACGGGCTGCAATTGCTCACCGTCCAGAGCATGCTGCACTGTGTCCCCCAAAAGACGCATATCAGAAACTAATGAATTGGTTTTTTCGGCGGGATTATCCTGCCCAAATGGAATGAAATAAACATGTTTTCTGTTCATCAACTGGCCTAGGTTGGCGGCGTTGGTGCCTAACCCATCATTGGTCGCCAGTCCGATTACCAGGGGCCGGCGATTGCGCAAATGCGCCTTGGCAGCCATAGTGACAACGCTATCGGTAATGCCATGCGCCATCTTAGCCAGTGTATTGCCGGTACAAGGCGCGATTACCAGAGCATCCAACATCTTTCGGGGACCGATCTGCTCAACCTCAGCAATCGTTCCGAGTGGCTCCGTACCGGTTAAATCAATGATCTGCAGTCTTCTTTCCTGAATGGTCCCAAAACGGGTATCCGTATGCTGCACTGATTCCGAAAAGATTGGAATAACGGTGGCCCCTTGCGCAATCAGTTCTTTAATCTGGGGATATACTTCACTGATTGTGCAATGCGAGCCGGTCAAGGCAAGGCCGATAATCTTGCCTGTCAAATCCATATCAAGCACCTCCTGCCTGTCAGCGGGAGGCCAAAGCGTCCATAATCAAGCCGGGCAATGCTGATGCCAATATATCTCCGGCGGTTTCCGGCGCGACCTTACCGGGCAAGCCAAGTGACAGCAGGGCCTTCCGGCCCAAGCGTGCGGCGGCCGAAAAGTCCACGCCCCCAGGTGCTGACGCTATGTCAACAATCAGCACTCCCGGTTCTGTGCGAACCAGCAGCTTCTCTGGGAGCACCATTGCCGGAATCGTGTTGTATATTAAGCGTGCTGAACCAATTCTGCCCGGCAGTTCGGTAAGCAGCCCAGTATCTAAGCCCATTGCTTGTGCCCGTACCAACTGGGCGGGACGTCTGGCAAAAACAGTAGTCTTGGCGTTCAGGGCGTGCAACATCCTGGCTAGTGTTATCCCGCAGCGTCCAAAGCCAAGCACGTAGCATGAACAACCGTGAATGGTAATCGGTAGTTCTTCCATCGCCACTTGCAGGGCTCCCTCGGCGGTTGGAATCGAGTTTAACACAGCGATTTCATCTGTTTCGCCATATTCAAGAGTTTGGATGCCAAGTGTTTCAACCCAGGAACGCATCAAAGGTCTTAAAGAACCGATTGCCAAAAGCGCGCCGTCCGGAATAATCTCTAAAATATCGCGGGTAAATGCAGGGGCTGGAATATCCTCAACCGTGCGAACCAGTCCCTCCGGATCGGTACCATTGATCGGTAGCAAGATAATATGCGCATTGCTAACCGCCTGGATCAGGTTTTCAGCCTGTTCCAGGCCCGCGAGTTCCGGCCAGGATGACGGCAAGGCGTAATATCTTAGCTGAGCCTGCATCTTACGCAAAGCATTGATTACGGCAAGCTGGCGGCGATCCCCGCCAATTACCGCGATTTTTACCCCAGCAAGGCTTATGCTTTCGGCGCTCATTTCCGAGTTCCTCCCATAGGTCTCCTAAGACCTCCCGCAATCACTGTCAGTATATGTGACTTTGGCTCTGCGGTGCTTGGACAACGGTTGCCCGCTGCCAAACTTTGCCCTATGCGTCTGGGAGGAGGATAACTTAACCTGGTTCCGAAAGGCCCATAATCTTGTCTAGTCCATAAATTAGACCCTGATAGTCACGAATTTTCCTAATCGCCAGTAGTACCCCAGGCATAAAAGACTCCCTACTGGTAGAATCATGCCTGATTGTTAATGTTTGCCCTAAGTCGCCAAAAATTACTTCTTGATGGGCGACCAACCCCTGCAAGCGAATACTGTGCAAATGGATACCGCCTAAATCCCCACCGCGGACGCCACTTACTTTTTCGCTGCCAGCCAACGCCGCCGTTTGAACGCGCTCTTTGGCTGCCAAAATCATTTCTGCCGTTTTAATGGCCGTCCCAGAGGGGGCATCCTTTTTCTGGTCGTGGTGCAACTCGATGATCTCTACCTGATTCATATATTGCGCCGCAAACGCCGCGCAATACATCATCAGCACAGCCCCTACCGCAAAATTGGGTGCCACCAGCACCGGGTTCTGATAATGCAACGACCACTCCTGGATCTGATCTAAGTCAACCGAGGTAATCCCAGTTGTTCCTACAATAACAGCTGCTTTGCCTTCCAAAGCCGCTTTGATATTGGACATTACAGCTGTGGGAGCGGTGAAATCAACCACCACGTCGATTTTCTTGCTGAAGATGGCAGGCAAGTCTTTTTCAATTAAGATACCGGATGGTTTAGATCCGGCAAGCACTGCGGCATCCTCACCAATATGAGTTGTATCTATAGCGGCCGCCAATTGCATATCTGGGGCTCCCAGAATTGCCCGGACCACTGCACTGCCCATTTTCCCGGCGGCACCGGAGACCGCTACCTGAATCTCGGCCATTTCAACAACACCAGCCAATCTCATAGTTTGATCGTTGCCCTTATTTTCCTATACTGCCGAACAACTGTCAAGGACAGGGAATTAATCTAACACTGCCATCAGGACAGATAATTGGAGATCATGCCATGCCATTCCTTATATTGTAACTCTGAAAGAAAAAGGCTATCCGGCGCGCTGCTCAACCCGGCGGTTGGGCGATCCCGGTATGGCCAAATCCACCGTCAGAACGTTCGGTGGCTGGCAAAGAGTTTGTTTCAGTAAAACAGATCTGCGCCACTGGACAAATCACCAATTGTGCGATGCGGTCACCGCGTTTGATCGTAAACGGTTCCTGCCCCAGGTTAATCAGGATTACAGCCACTTCTCCCCTATAATCGGAGTCAATTGTACCAGGCGCATTCAGTATTGTGACACCGGAATTCAGCGCCAATCCGCTGCGGGGACGGACTTGACCCTCGAAGCCTTGCGGTATGGCAATTTTGAGTCCGGTAGCAATCAAGGCCCTGCCACCCGGCATAATGACAGTGTCCGATCCGATGGCGGCGAGTAGATCGACACCAGCAGCACCGGCTGTCATGGCTTTGGGCAAAGGCAATTCTTCCGCGTGATCCATTCTGACCACCGGTATACTAATCAATTCCGTCATACTTACCACCCTTTTTGGAACTCCGCCCACCGACGACTCAGGCCTGCTATCTGACCAATGGCAGAAATGTAAGGCTGCTTGGCAAAAATAAGCTGGGCCGTTGCGATTACGTCATCTTTGCTGACTCGCTGTATGCGCTCGATGATTTCATCTGCGGAGACGATTTCACCGAAGAACATTTCGGCTTTGGCTAAGCGACTCATGCGATTACTGGTACTTTCCAAACCAAACAGGATACTGCCGCGCAGTTGCTCTTTGGCGCGGCTAACTTCGTCTTCGCTGATTTGTCCTTGCCGGACGGCATTTAATTCCTGACGCAGCAGTTTGAGAACTTCACCGGCGTTCGGTTTACTAACCCCAACGTAAATCGAGAACAATCCCAATTCCTGATAGGAAGAATGTGCACTGAACGCTGAATAGACCAATCCGCGTTCCTCACGCAACACCTGAAAAAGCCGTGAACTTACTGTTCCACCCAATAATGCGTCCAGAACCTGTACAGCGTAACGGGCGTCATCAAGCCTGGAAAGTCCTTCCGAACCAAAACAAATATGGACTTGTTCAGTCTCTTTTTCTTTAAACAGGTTTGCCCCACGAATCGCGGCAGGTAACACGGTGCGGGGCTGGGAAGCTGCTCCCTTTTGAGCACCGCCATTCCCAGGCATCGTTCCGAAATAGCGACTGATCTCGCTGAAGACTGTCTCCGGGTCGACTTGACCGGCAACAGAAATAATCAGGTTGTCCGGAGTATAATGTTTGCGCCAAAAAGCCAGGGTCTGCTCCCTTGTAATGGCGGAAATGCTGTCAAATGAACCTAGTACCGGTCTACCCAGCGGATGATCCCCCAACACTGATTTGGCGCATAGGTCAAGGATCAGTTCATCTGGAGTATCCTCATAAAGCTTGATTTCTTCCAGCACAACCTGTTTTTCTCTGTCGAAATCCTCGGCAGCAAAAACAGAATTTAACAACATATCGGAGAGCAGCTCCATCGCAAACGCAAAATGATCACTCAACACTCTGGCGTAAAAACAGGTGTATTCTTTAGAAGTAAATGCATTCAGCTGTCCGCCAACTGCATCCATCTGCTCGGCAATTTCGCGGGCGCTGCGATTCGGAGTACCTTTGAACAGCAGATGTTCCAGAAAGTGAGTCAAGCCATACTCTCCGGCAATTTCATATTTGGAACCAGTTTTAACCCATATTCCGACCGTCACAGAACGAACATATGGTATTGTCTCACATACTACGACCAGACCATTTGGCAATACAAAACGCTGAAAGGACACACGCCAACCCCCTCATTCCACATATCTGTAGTGAATTCGCTGAACTTGTGCGGAATCCTGCATTTGCCGGACCACTGTGTTACAGGCTACTGACAAACGCGCAGCGTGCAAATGACTGCCACATTAACCAATCTCTCCAAAGCGAGCCTGTTAATACTTAAAGGTTTCAAAAAGCGCGACACGAATTCAGCCTAAGGAGCATTCAGCCTTGGAAAGGAGCGTCGCAATGCAGCAAACAATATGGGGCACAATCCTCGCGCTGGTACTTTATTTGACTTCTGCTATCAGCGGAGGAATTTCCAGCAACAAAAGCAACATTCCGGGAAGCGCTCCGGTCGCGCCTCCAGCCATTTCGGCTCCGGCAGGCAACACCGCCAAGGTGCAATATGGTATTATTACGCATGACAGCGTAGCGCTGCGCTCCAGTCCATCCACTGCCTCTAAGGCAATCACCACGGTGTCCAAGGGCACTGCGTTGAGCATTATGGGTGTGTCTGGAGAATGGTATAATGTCGTACTGCCTTCGGGGACGACCGGGTGGATCGCTAAGTGGCTTGTCAAGGCGACAGATGTCCCCACCAATGTGAAATCCGGTAAAACTGAAGTAATTGGCTATTATGTCGAAGGCTATGCCGGGGATCGCCTGTCAATGAACTCGCTGACCGCACATTCAAATACGCTGACTACTGTCATGCCGTTTTTCTATGCCGTGGATGCCAAGGGGAATATTTCGGGGCGCCATAATAACGAACCGCTGGAATATGCCCGTTCCAAAGGTCTGAAGGTAATCGCCTCGGTGCATAATATTTCGAACTCCAATTTCAGCGGCAGTGTTACCCATACCCTCTTAAGCAGTGGAACAAATCGCCGCAACGCGATTACAAATATTGAGAAACTACTAAAAAGACATGGCTATCAAGGGATCAATATTGACTTTGAAAGTGTCTGGCCATCGGATCGTCCGTATCTGACTCAGTTTTTCCGTGAGCTCGCCTGGGCGCTGCGCCCGAAAGGCTATCTGGTAACAGCGGCTTTTCCGGCCAAAACCGCCGATTCACGTACTGACAAGTGGTCGGGAGCCTACGACTATGCCGCCATTACACCTTATCTGGATTATGCCATCTTGATGACTTATGATGAGCATTATAAAAGCGGCCCGGCCGGGCCGGTCGCTTCGCAGGGATGGGTGCGCAAAGTTCTCCAATATGCTACTGGCGTGATGCCAAAGAATAAGATTGTTATGGGACTAGCCGGTTATGGCTATGAATGGAGCGGCAAAACAGGGCGCGCGCTTACCTTTGCCCAGGTCGAGAGCAGAGTCAAGAATTATGGGGTGACACCACGCTGGAGTGATTCTTACCAGGTACCCTATTTCTCTTATAAAAAGAAGGGGGTTCCTTACACCGTCTGGTACGAAAACAGCCACAGCGTCGCTGCCAAAATGCGCCTGACCCAAGAATTTGATCTGCGTGGCGTAGCTTTATGGCGGCTGGGACTGGAAGACCCGCTTGTTTGGCCCAAAATTCAAACCGGCTTGAAATAGACCCTAGACAAGGAAGACGCGGGACGGTTCAGCTGCCTTGGCCAAAGGCAATCAGCCTGAGGGTAGCCAAGACAGATGAACCGTCCCCGCATCTTCCCGCGACTTCCCCGCGCCCGCGCCCTATTTGTGGCCTTTGTGTCAGGGAGCGCTGTCCAGCAATTCGGTTACTGTCACTAACTGGTAGCCAGCGTCCCGGATGGCTTTGATGACGCGCGGTAAGGCTACGACAGTCGGACTAGTCGGATGCATGAGAATAATATTGCCATTCGTCATTTCGCGGGTGGCGCGCGCCACAATTGTGTCCGGCGCCGGCCTTTGCCAATCAATCGTATCTCTGGTCCACATAATGGTACGGTATCCGATTTCCGCCGCCACGGCCGCCACCTTATCGTTAACTTCGCCATAGGGCGGTGCAAAAAGTTTACTGGGCTCCTGTCCAGCCGCCTGCACTAGCATTTCCTGGTTTTCTGTGATCAGCCGGACCAGTTCTCCACGTCCCATTTGCGTAGGATGCCCGTGATAAAGCCCATGGTTGGCAATTTCGTGTCCGCCTTGCGCGATTTTGCCTACCAACTCAGGAAACTGCCGAACCCAAGTCCCGACAAAATAGAACGTGGCCCGTACCTGGTTGGTTGCCAGGATATCAAGCATGGCTGGAAGAAATTCTTCTCCCCAGGCGACATTGATACCGAGCGCCATCGCCTTGCGATGCGGCGGACCCTGATAGATCGGTTTAAAGTACTCCGCCTTAATCTCCGGCTGCATCACGATTGTGGTCAGCCGTACCTCTCCGTTTTCAGGAGCACTCAGAATTTGATCGACCGTTTCATGCAAGTCGACCATTATTCCAGGCCTTTCGGCGATAATCTCGCCACTTTCTACGTAGTACATCGCATTCTGAGGAGGACGGTTGGTTTTATCCGCCAGTTCACGCACGACTGACAGTAATTCACTACGCAGTAGACCTCCCACAGGTACGCCTTCCACGATAACACCCGGTTTGGCACCTAATACTTTTCTGGCAATTGTTGCGCCAATGCGCCCGCTGATTATAATCAAAATCAGGCAGACGGTGATAATCGTCAGAACGCGCACCGCTCTGGCAGATAAGAAAACTACTTTCAACTGCGGCACCCCCATAGCATCACGGCCCCCATCGCGGGTTGGCCACAGTCTAATTTTATGAAGCTGCAGCGCGTTGTATGATCTTAGCCCAGACTGGGGGAACTTTGGGGACGGTTCTAAAAGTGCCAAATCCCAAATGGTGTAAAATTGCACTTTTAGAACCGTCCCCAAAGTTCCCCCAAAAAGCGCCCGAAGGTTTCACCTCGCAAACACATGATTGCCGATTTCCGCGGCAACTGGCTTTTTCCTGGTCCATTTGGCAGTAGCATATGCCGGATTATAGAAAAAGAGTGAACCATCGGTTGGATCCACCCCCGACAGCGCCATCAGAGCCGCCCGTCGAGCGGTTTCACCCGGTTTAAGATTAATTTGGCCGTCTTTTACAGTACATAAAGCTCCCGGTTGATAAATGACATCCCTGACTGTGGAAGGAAAACCCTTATGATTTACGCGGTTAATAATGACCGCGCCAACTGCTACTTGACCTAGAAAAGGCTCTCCACGCGCCTCGGCGTAAATCGCTCTGGCAAGCAACTCTACCTCTTCGGCGTCAGCGGCAACTTTACCAGGCATTATACCTCTTGAGACAGGCATGTGACTGTTTGGCCTGAACCCATCCTTGTCCAACGGAAGCTCTCTGCTTCCAGCTCTGGTTCTGGTACTAGCCCCTGACAACAGGTTGCTGGCCGGTTGCCTTTGCAGTTGTACCTCAACCACCTCTGTCAGCGCTGACGCCGCACTTTTTTGCTCCTCATCCACAACAGCCACCGACGGCCTGTCACTGACTGTGGACGCTGCCATTGACTGACCGCATATACCGGCCAAGATCACGGCAAAAATAACTCCTTTGCGCAAGACCCAATCCCCCAATAAAAGGTAATTCAGGACGTTGTCCTACGATTCGGAATTATATCAAATGGCACTAATGATTACCAAATGCCCTCAGACGCCCTCAGCGAACCTCAGGAACGTCTAACTATTCTCAGCTTGGTTTAACTTCCTTTACGATTGGCTAACTCTGGTAAACTACCCAATGCGATGCTTGACCAAGCGCATTTTTTAATTTTCGCCAGCATAACGAGCTGATGCTCCAGCGGGCTGCGTCTCAGCTGTGCGCCCAAAAAAGGCCTGCAAGGCACGTAATACTTCGAATGCATTTCCCTTAACACTGCGACAATCTGGCAGCGATTCAAAGAAGAATCGACCATAGGGCTTAAGCACCAGCCGATTATCCAATACGATCACTGCCCCGCGATCGTCAACCCTGCGTATTAATCTGCCAAATCCCTGTTTAAAGCGGAGTACTGCCTGAGGCAGTGACAGCATCGCAAATGGATTTCCACCCTGGCCGCTAATTTCTTCAGCGCGAGCCTCAAACAGTGGATCCGTTGGCACAGCAAACGGCAGCTTCATCAACACGACACACGACAAAACTTCTCCGGGAACGTCCACCCCTTCCCAAAAACTACTGGCCGCAAAAAGCACCCCGTTACCGCTGGCTCTGAACTTCTCCAGCAAAGTACTGCGGTCACACTCGCCCTGCCTGAAAGGAGTCAGACCCATCTCTTCCAATGTTTCTTGCATCATATTATGCAGTGCGGTCAGCATGCGATACGAAGTAAACAGCAAAAAAGCCCGTCCTTTGGTAGTTTCCAACAACTGATAAAGAAAAGCCGCCGCCTGCGTCAGAAAATCTCCCGCGCGGCTGTCCGGCAAATCAATCGGTACTCCGAATAGCAACTGGTTTTGATAATCAAATGGCGATGGGACTATCTTAGTCAGCACTCGTTCCTCCGGAATGAGATTCAAACCGTTTCTGGAACACCAATATTTCATACTGTTGGCTGCGGTCAGCGTGGCTGATGTAAAAACAGCCGCTTCTACCTGCCCGATTACTTTTTCACTGATCAATTCCGCCACTGTCAATGGTCTTTCCACCACTTTGAGTGTTAGTGAGCGTCCCGGTGTCATTTCAAGCCAGGAAGCCTTGCCCTGGAGCGGCCCGCTCATGACTTCCACGGCAATTTGGAGTGCTGCTTTAATGCGTTCCACAGCATTAGCCAACGCCAGGGGCAGCGCCAAATCGGAATCCTCGCTAGCGAGTTTTTCAGTTTCCAGAACGTCTCTGCTGATTTCCGTTAGCAGCGCCACTGCTTTGGAAGTAATCGTCTCGACATTCTGTAACATGGAAAGCATGGCGCTCCAATTTGGGTCATTGTCAAGATTACCCGTGATACGCCAATACCGCTCGCCGCTTTCCTGACGCTGTCCAGAGGAGACGATCCCGGCCAGTGATTCAAACCATTCGCAGCCCGTTTCCAGAGCCCGGCTGCTCCAATCAAAAGCTTCGTCAATACGGGCTAATCCGGCAGCATGGTCCGCCCCCGCAGCTGGTACCGCCGCCGATGCCGACGCCGACGTCCCCGCCGCCGCGCCTGGTCCTCCGCTTGACTGGCTGGCCCGTTCGCGTAGACGTACGAGTAAACCGTTGATCTGTCGCCCATCCCGCCGGTATATCTCACGCCACAATCGGAGCCACTCACTATAGCCGATTTCCCGTCCAAAAAACCCGGTGGCCACTTCTTCAAAATGATGGGCTTCATCGACAATCAGAGCCTGATACGCCGGCAGAACACCCTGTTCATTTTGGCCGCCGTCTTTGATCGCGGCATCGGCCAGCAGCAAATGATGATTCACTACGATTATCTGACACTCGGCGGCATCCTGCCGCAGTTTCCTAATAAAGCAGCTCTGCTGCATCGGGCAATACTGCCCAAGACATCCTTCACTTTGGGCATTCAACTCATGCCACAGTTCATCCGGGCAAGGCACTTTCAGCTCAGCGCGGTCCCCATACTTATAGGTCCCAAGCGCCCGCCAGATATCAAGAAAGATCCCTCTGTCAGCTGGATGCAAGCGTCCCATATCATCCTGCAGAACGCTGAAACGCCTGCGGCACAGATAATTAGAGCGCCCTTTGACCAGCATAAATGGGATCTCTTGACCGGTTGCCTGCAGCGCTGCAGGCAAATCTTTATTAACCAGCTGTTCCTGCAGGTTAATGGTATGAGTGGCGATGACCACCCTGTTATCTGTACTGACAGCCCAATAGATAGCAGGGACCAGGTAAGCCAGTGATTTACCGGTCCCCGTCCCGGCCTCCACTACGGCAATGGATTCTGATGTAAGCGCCTGCCAGACTGTCTCTGCCATCTGGGACTGTCCGGGCCGCGGAATATACCCCGGCACTACTTTTGACAGTGCGGCGCTGTTGCTGAATAATTGGCTCAGATCAATTTTCGGCTCCTTCGCCGCCACCTTCTGTTTCACTCTTTCCGGCCCCACCGATCAATTGCTTTTAAGACCACGCTGTTTTCAATGATTTTGTTAAGTGAGGTAAACTCCGCCGTTACATGCAGCCCGATGAGCAGCAACAACAAGATCAATCCCGCCAGCGGTGATAGCGTAAACACTGCACAAGCGCCTAGTGCGGCTCCGAGCACATTTGAGCCAGTATCCCCCATCATCGCTTTGGCGGACATGTCAAAGGGCAGATAGCCAAGTAATGCTGCCAGTATTGGAAACATCAGGGTAATGCGTTCCGGCGAAAAAGCGACCAAAAACAGAGCCGCCAATCCGAAAACAAATACTTTCCCTGCTCTTCCGGGCCGCAAATCAAACAGATTAACAGCATTGGCCGATAATGCCACGATGAGAGCATTCATTACTAGCACCGCCAAGTTGCCATTATCCATAAAGCGCGCCACAAAAATCGCGAATGCAAAGGCGGCTGCGCCTCCAAAAATGGCCTTAAAAGCTCCAGTGGTAAGCTCTCCAGATCGCAAGGCGCGCCAATGTCCTCTAAGCCCGCTTTGCGCGCGGTTACCAAGAAAATCGTCGATCATCCCGGCGAAGCCGAATGCCATCATTAGCATCAACAGGCTTAACGCCTGCCAAGGAAAATACAACCGCAGCAAAACACCAGCCGCAATCCAGAAAAAAGGCACTACCAGAATGATAACGCCTGCGGCGGTGGGGATATGGTCACCCCTGAAATTGGGCCGGGTCAGACCAGATTTGTCCAACAATGCCAGTACTTTGGGTAGCATGAGACGCACAGAAAAAAATGAAGCCAGCGCCAGTGCGCAATGCATTAATAAAGAATATAAAGACACCCGATCACCTCGTCATTAAGCGTTTGGCAAAAACCCTGATGACTCCCATAAACTGCTGCCCGCGATGCTGGAAGCCAGCCAGGTCTCGTCCTGTTTCATTATGTTTCATCTGGACAGGGACTTCCCGTACGCGTAAGCCCTTACGACAAACATCAATTGTCATACCGACCTCCACGCCCCACCCGGATTCAAAACTGCTGATCGCCTCAATGGCGCGCCCATTAAGCACCCGTTGACCCGACAGCGGGCTATCAAATTCGATGCCTGTAAAGAGTTTTAACCCGTTCCTGGCAGTGCGCTTGAGCAGACCGAAACCGCCCTTCCGAAGCGCCTTTGGAAAACGGGCAATCGTCATATCCACCTGGTTTTTTAAGACCGGATCAATCAGCTTTTCAAATTCCACGGCGGAACTTCCCAGGTCGCTATCGACCAGAGCTACAATCGCGTTTGTGCCAGTGCCACCGCCAGCGTTCTCCTTCAGAACCTCCTCCAGCCCTGCGTTCAAAGCTTCGCCTTTCCCGCGGTTCTGACTCAGGCGAATCACCCGCGCGCCCGCCTTTGCAGCCTCAGCATCTGTGCTATCGTTCGAGCCATCATCGATCACGATGATATCATCAATTTTCGCAATTGCTTTCAGAGCTGTCACCGTCGCACCCACAGTGGCCGCGGCATTAAAAGCCGGAACCAGTGCGATGACGCGGTGCGTTCTTTCTGCTTCGGGCAGCAAAACCAACACCCCCACCCTCTATAATTCCGGCAATATGGAGCGGGCCCCTTCTTTAATGCCAAAGTGACCCTTTTTATTCCAAGCTAATGAATAAATGAGCGCCACCTGTCCAGGAATGGAGTCAATGTCATCAATCACTGCCACGGATTTCTGCCGGTAATCCTTGATATACGAAGTCTCCGCCACAAACGGCTCCGAGGCAATCACAGTGGTGCCGCTTGCTTTGAATGCGTTAATCATAGGTAAGTCGATTAGGCGGCATGTCGAGCGTAGAGAGTCATGCACCCCTCCAATGATCAATACCGCGTCAATGGATCCGGAATAATCGCCAGTTGTCTGGATCACTGCGGAATCCTGCAGAAAACCCATCGCAACTAAGCCCTGACCGCCTGCAATTTCGGTCGCCAGTCTGCCAAAAAGCTCCTGAGAGAGGTCTTTGCGAAAATCCGCCGACAGACCTAAGGCCTCCAACGTTTGCTGTTTGAAAACAGGATCGGCGAAATCAACATTGCGCAAAAATGTAGTCACCGAAGTGACTTTGGCGCCGGCGAGGCGCAACGTCGAGGCAACTTCTTTATACATTTTATCGCTGAGCGCATCGCCGGTACGGATCACCGCGATCCTCCGACCGGGTAGCAGATCTTTGACCAAGATCGGGAGCACTTCGCGGCCAAACATCAAATTGGCGTCCAGCGCCGCCCTCTGCTCCTGTAAGCTGTGCTCTAATTGGACCTGCTCGGTGCGCAAACCCTCAAAATCGGCCACCAGGCGGTCGATCATCGCTTTTTGCTCCTGAACCAGCGTGCCATTTCCCAAGACAGCTGCGCCAATCAGAATTCCGATCCCGAGCGCCAAAAACACGGCTACCAGGGAGACAATGTGGTAACGCATATCAACCATCATTTCCAACTCACCTCGGTTTATAAGCCAAAGATAATCCGGAGTTTCATCCACAATAATTCAAAGTACTGACGCATCAGATCAGACTTTCCGATAATGATCACCATTGTCAGCGCGGCCGCCAGCCCGACCCAAATCAAATAACGTGCGTTCATCCGTCCGTGATACAGCATACTGACGCCTTTGGCATCCACCAGAATTGAACCGACTTTCAGCCTTGACAGAAAGGTACTGGCCATACCTTTTCGGCCCTTTTCCAAGAAGTCAATCATATTAGAATGCGTGCCTACCGCGACAATCAGCGCCGCATTCTTTTCATAGGCCAGTAACAGGGCTACATCCTCGCTGGTGCCAGGGGCAGGCAACACTAGCGGCTCCAGACCCATCTCACGGAGCCGCTCCAAGCCAGGTGCACGTCCATCGGCATAGGCATGCACAATAAGCTCCGCGCCGCAGCGCAAAGCCTCGTCAGAAACACTATCCATGTCGCCAATAATCAAATCCGGCCGGTAACCGCACTCCAAAAGAGCATCGGCACCGCCGTCCACACCGATCAGGACGGGCTTCATTTCCCGTAGATATGAATTGATGGTATTGAGATCTTCCCGATAGTAATGTCCCCGTACCACAATCAGAACATGCTTGCCTGTAATAGCGGTGCGCAGTTCCGGAAGATCCATCCTCCCGAGAATCAATTCCTTTTCCTTAACGGCAAAATCCAACGTATTCTGGATGAACTTATCAAGCTCGTCGGCCAAATTGGCTTCTGCCGCGCGCATCAACTCCGCAACATGCGCGGCAGTCATAATCGTCCCGGAAGCGATTACGCGTTCACTACGGATTACTTCCTGATCAATTATTTCTATAAGATCACCTTCGACAATATCTTGCATGACGGCGCTTCCGACTCCATCAAGCAAAATTATACCCGCTTCCACAATGGTACGCGGGCCAAGGTTGGGATATCTGCCGCTGATGGATTGGCTGGCGTTAATTACTGCGCGCACTTTGGCTTTGACCAAAGACTCCGCAGCCACCTGATCAAGATCGACATGGTCGATGACGGCAATGTCACCAGGTTTAAGGCGTTTGACCAAATCTTTGGTACGTCGATCTACTCTGGCCGTACCCCGCACAGCAATACGTGGGCTTCCAGCACTGGTGCTGTCATGCCTCCCAACCCAATCGGATTTGATCAGCGATTTTGGCAATAAAGCAAGCATTCGTAGGTTTCCCCTTCCGCTCATCCACTGCAAACCCGAAATATTTGTTCAAAGCGTCTAGTTGCCCGTTGGACCAAGCCTTTTCAATCGCAAAGCGCATTGATCTTTCAACCCGATGCGTGGTCGTATTATAGCGCAAGGCGATATCCGGGTACATTTTTTTAGTGATGCCATTTACCGCTTCCGGGTTTTCCACTGCCATCATTACAGCTTCGCGCAAATAAAGGTATCCTCGAAAATGCACCGGAATACCAAGCTCTACAAATATGCGCGAAATCTGCTTTTCCTTTTCGGTGACATTCGGGTCGTTTTTGACAACCTGCGTACTTTGATGATCAACTATTTCGATAATGCGGCGCACGAGCACATTCAAGTTAAATGGTTTGACAATAAAATAGTCTACGCCAAGCTGCACCGCCTTCTGAGTCATGGTTTCCTGTCCAAAGGCAGATAATACGATGAATTTGGTGCTTTTGCGATTACCCGAGCGCCTGACCTCTTCCAACACAGCCAAACCGTCAAATTCAGGCATGATCATATCAAGCAGCACAACATCAATATCGGCCGTTTGCAGTTTTTGGAGCACTTCCCGTCCATTATGTACAATCCCCACAACCGCGAGCCGGGGATGTCCTGCTAAATAATCGCGCAACATGATGCAAAAATCGACATTATCATCCGCAATTAAGACACGGATCTTCCTTTGCTCCAATTCATACACTCCTGCTGAATAATCAATTTCGCCTGATAACTATTTGTTGGTTCGATTTCGCCAAATTCACCCAAACTCCTCCCTTTGGATGGCAAGGGAACGAGAAAGGCACCAGAAATTACTTCTGGTGCCTTCTCAGGACTGGCCATACGGATCGCTTCCTGCCACATCCATTCGGCCAGGACTCCATAACCGCGTTTCGGATCATTGACAAACACATGCGTGATCGCCCCAATCAGCCGACCATTCTGAATAATAGGGCTGCCGCTCATCCCTTGGACAATACCGCCTGTCTTAGCAATTAACGCTCGATCTGTAATGGCAACTACCAAACCTTTATCTCCAGGACGCTGCTGCTGGCTGACACGCTCGATGTACACCTCGTAGCGTCCCACCTTATTGCCGCTGATCACGGTTAGAATCTCGGCCGGACCGGTCACAACTTCAGAGGCCGGGGCAATACGGATTGGCTTACCGTAATCGGATACCGAAGGTTCCTGCTGCAGTCGACCGTAAATCCCATAGCGGCAGTTTTTGTGAATCGTGCCGACGATCGCAGATCCCGGTCGGAACGTGCCAATTTTCTCCCCCGGTTCTCCCTTGCTACCAGCTTCCACTCCTGATATGTTAGCCTCGACAATCCGGCTCTGGCCGGTCTCCAACTTTACATCCGGGGCAGGCTGGCTGACCATGTGGCCCAAGGCAGCAAACACTCCGGATTTGGGATCGAAAAATGTCAGTGTGCCAACCCCGGCAGTGGGATCCTGTACATAAACTCCCAGCATCGCCCGGGGCCTTAGACCGGCGATCGGCGCTGAAACGACCGGCTTAATTTCCTTGCGGAGTACTTGTCCGTTGCGCTTAATTTTTAGATTAAGACTTCCCGATGCTGCCAGACCACTGATAATCCTTTCCACATCATCAACTTTGGAAACCTGTTGATCATTAATTGCCAACAGAACATCGCCGGCCAGTAAACCCGCATTCCTGGCTGGATGGTACTGCTTCCCATCCAATCCGCGCAACGGCACATGCCCGACGATTACTACGCCCTCGGTGGCCAACAATACACCGATGGCATGGCCACTCGGAATAACCTCCACATTTTCGGTAACATTAACGACCACGCGGCGGACGGGTATAACCCCGAATAACCTCACCTCAACCTCGGCCCGGCCGGTATGTTCCGGACCGATTACAAGGGCGGTACAGACGCCACCGTATTTTTCGTTCGCATCGGTGTTTGGAGGTTGTATGACGCCCGCCTGATCTTCTTTTACGACAATGCTAAGCGGAAATGGGATTCGATACACATACTCTTGCTCTGGTGAAAACCTGAGATCTTCCGGAAAACCAGTTACGCGCAGCGTAATGGCAACTGCTGCCGCAAATCCTGTCACAAGTACCACCATTATCAGGATCAACCTGATCATGCGGCCTCGCAAGCAAATCACACTCCAGCGTGGCGTCTGCCAAAACTTAAGATTCCCGCAGAGAGCTGGAGTTATTCTGTGAAATATGCCCGGGATGACCAGGCATGACAAAGAGCTGCCTGCAAGGCAGCCCTTTTAAAAATCATAAATCATATTATTACTGCATCGCCCCATAAACGTTCCAGATCGTAGAACTCGCGTTCTTCACGATGCATGACATGTACCACAACGTCTCCGTAATCCAGAAGTACCCAGCGACCCTCAGAATAGCCTTCCCGCCTGATATAATTGACATTCTGAGCTTCAAGCTTTTGCTTCACGGCTTCCGCAATTGCCTGCACCTGGATCTCAGTGTTACCGGAAAGTATTACATAAATATCGGTAACTCTCGAAATGCCACTTACGTCGAGTGCCACCGGATTTAAGGCCTTTTTGTCTTCGCCAGCATCTTTCGCCAGCAGCGCTTTTGTTATTGCCTCCAACAACATGCCTCCCCGTTCAATTTTGTTTCCTGCTTTGGCTTCACTATAACAAATTTCAGACGCACAGGCAAGAGTGACATGGGGGTGGCGTGGGTGGGTGCGTTTCTTGGGGCATGAAAAAAGAGGGTGCCCGCAGGCCCCTCTCCAGCTACATTCTTGTAGGACGCGGTTTGGCCTCATTAACAATTATTTCCCGGCCACCCAGATCAACGCCGTTAGTTGCAGTAATGACGCGCTCCACGTCTTCCTCTTCGACCTCAACGAAACCATAACCTCTCGACCGACCACTGTCGCGATCTGTGATGATGCGACTGCTTACGACTGTGGCATAGGTGGAGAAGAAATTAGCCAATTCGTCTTCAGTGGTCCCCCACGGCAGATTCCCGACATACAAAGTTTTACTCATCAACCGGCTTACCTCTCTTTCCAGGAACGGGGGATGATACGGCCCTGTACGCTCGTGATTCCCGATTCCCAATAATCTATCCAGTATTATTTCCAACACCGTTCCCGGTATGCGAGTACGCTCCTTATAATATTGGAAATGATGGTTGCCAAATATCAATAAATGCCGTTAGCCTTGATATACCTATAAACCGCCTCTGGCAGCATATAATGGTATGGGCGGCCAGTTTCGATGCGGTTACGGATATCAGTGGATGAGATTGAAAACTGCGGCGTATTGATATGATAGACGCGCTCCGGTGGGCAAGATTCCGGATAACGGCTATGAACCATGTCGCCTGCTCCTGGCCTGCCAGCGACCGCAAAAAAGCATAATTCGGCCAGGCGGCTCGGATTATGCCAGCTGTCAAGCTGGCTAAAGGCGTCCCATCCAATAATAAAATAAACCTCATCCTGCTCGGCAAGGGTGGCGCGGATGGCTGCGACTGTATCAACGGAATACGAAGGTCCGCTGCGCTGCAGCTCAATATCGCAGACCTGGAAAGCTGGCTCAACCTTGATCGCCAGTTCGGTCATGCGCAGGCGCTGCTGCACATCGGCAAAAGTGCCATTCTTCTTATGTGGCGGGATACTGCTCGGAATAAACAAGACCCGATCCAGTGACAGCTGATGTTGCGCTTCGCTGGCCAGCATCAAGTGGGCGAGATGAATTGGATCAAAGGTGCCGCCAAGTATGCCAAGACGTTGCATTAGTCAGCCGGCAGCTCAATCCGGGGCTTTTTCACAGAGGCCCTGAAAAGCAGAAAGTTATTGCCCACAACCTGCACAATATCCGCCCCGGTTGCCCCGGCCAGTATCTCAGCAATCGCGCGGGCCGTCAAACCCTTATCCGGCAAAAGCCTTACCTTCACAAGCTCTCTTGTTTCCAGCACCCCGTCTGCCTGGCTAATTATCGCTTCACTGACACCTTCGCGCCCTATGTAAACTACCGGTTCTAACTCATTGCCCATCATTCTGAGATAGCTCCTCGCTTTAGAGGATAGCAACAGCATCACTCCTATTAATTTATTCTTAGCGCGTTATTCACGCCGCGTTATTCACGTAATCATTCATTGGAAAGGTCTAATTCGAACTCATTCTTACCGATACGTACCAGACTGCCCTCTTCTGCTCCAGCCTGTTTCATGCGTTCCTCCAAACCGATTTTGCGGAAAAGACGCTGTAGCCTGAGCAACGCTTCATCACTGGACAAGTCGGTCATCGCCACCAACCGCTCAATCGCAATCCCTTGCGCCTCAAAGATATTCTCAGCAGCGTTATAATGAAGCTCGAAATCGCTCAAATTGGTGGGCGGCTCCTCTGGCTGAACTTCAACCACTGGACCTTCCGGAGCGGGCGAGTTCTTGACCAGATCTGCCAAACGATACAGCGCCTCCTGAAGACCTTGACCTGTGACTGCAGAAATTGGAATCACTTCGTAACCCTGTTCCTTGGCAGTGGCAGCCAGTAAATCAAGGTTCGCTTCCGCTCCCGGTATATCCATCTTATTGGCAATAATGAGTGCGTTGCGTGCTGCCATGTCCGGACTGAACATGGCTAATTCATGGCGCACATTGCGAAAATCCTCCACCGGACTACGACCTTCAAAGCCTGACACATCTACAACATAAGCAATCACGCGTGTTCTTTCCAAGTGCCTTAGGAAATCAAGTCCCAGCCCGACACCTTGATGCGCCCCTTCGATCAATCCCGGGATATCCGCCACTACAAAGCCGCCACCTTCAAAGTCCACGACCCCCAGATTCGGCTCGAGCGTAGTGAAGGGGTAATCGGCGATTTTCGGGCGCGCTGATGAAATTCTGGATAGAAAAGTGGATTTACCGGCGTTGGGATAGCCTGCCAAGCCTACGTCGGCAAGCAGTTTGAGCTCCAATGTGACCGCTTTCTCTTCCGCAGGTTCGCCCCGTTCTGCAAAACCAGGCGCCTGTCTGGTGGCGTTGGCGAAATGGATGTTACCGCGACCGCCGCGGCCACCCCGGGCGGCAATATAGCGTTGGTTTGGCTGAACCAAATCAGCCAGCACCCGCCCGGCTTCATCAATGACCATTGTTCCCTGCGGCACCGGAATGACCATGTCCTTACCCTGTCGCCCGGAACTCCCGCTGCCGCTCCCCGGACGCCCGGATTCAGCCTTAAAGACATGCTGATACCTAAAGTCGCGCAGTGTCGCCAGACCACTGCTGACTTCAAAAACAACATCGCCTCCGCGACCACCGTCACCACCGTCCGGTCCGCCGCGCGGCACGTATTTTTCCCGGCGAAAACTGGCGGCTCCGTCACCGCCACGGCCGGAAACAACTTTAATTTCAGCATGATCCACAAACACAGCGATACACTCCTTCAAAACAAGGGGACGGTTCTTCCGTCTCCACGACACAAGGGGACACAAGGGGACGGTTCTTTTGTGCCAACGGGACGAAACTGGGGGACAGCACAAAAGAACCGTCCCCTTGTGTCCTATTGTCTTCTGCTCCCTATTATGCCCGAAAAAAAGAAGGCCGTACTCTGTCGAACGGCCTTCGGATTACTTTCAGTTACTTCCCGGCAGCGGCTGCTTCCGCATAAACGCTGACCTGTTTACTGTCGCGCCCTTTGCGTTCGAAAGCCACAAAGCCGTCGATGAGAGCAAAAAGGGTATTGTCACGGCCCAGACCGACATTGTTTCCGGGATGAATTCTGGTTCCCCGTTGGCGCACGATAATGCTACCGGAAGTAACCTGCTGACCGCCGTAACATTTAACTCCCAACATCTGAGGATTACTGTCCCGGCCGTTTCTGGAACTACCTACACCCTTCTTATGAGCCATGTCCCCACCTCCTAAGCAAATAAATTGTCAATTTTAATATTCGATCTTTTCAATGCGCAACGCGGTATACGGCTGACGATGCCCCTTGCGGACGCGAATGTTCTTTTTGGCCTTGTAACGCAGTGACAAGACCCGGGGTTCCTTATCCTGTGTTAACACAGTAGCGGTAACTTTCGCTCCTTCCAGATAAGGACGGCCAATTTTCGTCTCGCCCTCTCCAGATACCAACAGAACATGTTCGAGCCCGACTGTCTGGCCGACTTCGGCCGCCAGTTTTTCAACTCGGATGACATCGCCTTCTTTAACCCGAAACTGCTTTGCACCGGTTTCAATCACAGCATGCATTGGATGCACACCTCCTCGCCGAGACTCGCCGGTTCAGGCACCATCAAGGATTTAAAAGCCTGCCCCGTGCGGTTGCTAACGGGATTTGCCCGCACTCTGACATTTTAGCACATCTACCAATCCAGGTCAATGAATCATTTTTCCCTTGGCATAGGTGCGATAGGCTTTGTCAATGCGCACTCGCACTCGATTGCCAACGCACTGCGCACCATCCTCAATATCAATAACATAACCTTCAATGCGTCCAATTCCGTCTCCCGGGTTGCTCAAATGCGGCTCGCGCACTTCCACTTCAATAATGTCGCCTTTAGCAACCGGTAACGCAGCTTTCTCAACTTTATCCTTTGTACCGGACGTGATCAGCTGGACTTTGCCAGCTTCGATCCCCTCATGCCCCCGGATGTAAATAATCCGTCTTAATTCCTCTTCCAGACGCACCAAATTACTGCCACCCGGCCCAATCAGGAGTGACGCCACAGATGGATGCGCGTGAAACAGAAAACCCTTATCAGTATTCTGCGCTACAATTTTCCTAATTTCCCGCTCAGCCTGACTGGCTAAAGCTTCTTTGGAAAAGACTTTACCAGTTCCGCCGCAGTTTGGGCAGTCATCCGTCAGGTACTCCACTAATCCCTGCCGTACCTTTTTGCGCGTGACTTCCAGTAATCCCAAAGCTGTAAATCCCAGAATGTTGGATTTCGTCTTATCGCTCTTCAGGGCTTCACCCAAAACTCTAATAACCTCTTCACGATGGTCTTCTTCAATCATGTCGATAAAATCGATGATAATGATGCCTGCCAAATTACGCAGACGCATCTGCCGGGCGATTTCTCTGGCAGCCTCCAGGTTGGTGGCCACAACAGTATCTTCCAGAGAAGTCTTTCCAATAAATTTACCAGTATTAACATCAATGACGGTCAAAGCTTCCGTCTGGTCGATCACCAGATAACCGCCGCAGGATAACCAAACCTTACGCTTAAAAGCGCGTTCGATCTCGCTGCTGATGCCATAAAAATCAAAAATTGGCTGTTCATTTCGATATAAAGCGATTTTGCCTGCGAATGACGGTGCCAGTACTTTCGCCATCTCCAGGCAGCGTTTGTACGTTCCTTCATGATCAACAACGATTTCATCAATGTCGTCTGTGAAAAAATCACGCATGATACGATAAACCAGATCATGATCTCTGTATAACAGCTGCGGGGTACGGCCGCGTCTCGTTTTTTTGTGGATGCGGCGCCACGCATTCAGTAGAAAATTGAGGTCTCCCGCGAGCTCATCTTCTGCAATGCCTTCAGCGACTGTCCTGACAATGACCCCGCATCCCGCAGGTTTCAGCCGCCCGGCCATGGCACGCAACCGCTCCCGCTCTTTTTCATCCACTATTCGGCGGGAAACTCCCACATAATCGACATTTGGCATTAACACCAGATATCTGCCAGCGATCGTCAGCTGGGTAACCACGCGGGCACCCTTGGTACCAATCGGTTCCTTGATCACCTGCACCAACAGATCCTGACCTTCTTTTAATAAGGAACTGATATTAGGTGTGTCTTTGTCTTTATCTTTATCTTTGTCTTTTCCCTTCGGAATTTCCGGAGTATCATCCTCGCATTCAAAGATACTTTTCGGACGAATGATGTCATCAACGTACAAAAAAGCATTGCGATCCAGTCCAATATTAACAAATGCTGCTTCCATTCCAGGCAACACATTCTCAACCTTACCACGATAGATATTCCCCACGACCCGCTCATCATCGGCGCGTTCAAACGCCAACTCGCCAAGGAGGCCGTTTTCGAGAATGGCAACTCTCGTCTCATTAATGCCGGCATTGATCACGATAACCTGAGACAAGCCTCCTCACTCCCCTTCAATCTTTACTTCCGGCCATTTTAGTAGAACATTCCCGAAAGGATCCGCCCAATTCTGGCCGGACTTTCCATATAGTCCAGCCCGGTGGAGTTCATTGGGCGCAGCCCCTTTCCTGATAAACGGAATCAGCGCATCCTGCGGCTTTAAGTTATTAGCCGATCCAGCTGCCAAGAAAAGGTCACAGATCAATTCTTCTCCGGAAACAGCCCATTGTGCCTGGTCAATGCCACTGCGGAGATCGATCGTCCTCAACCCTTTGCGCGTCTCTGTCTCAATCGGAAACTGTTCTGACTCCAGAATACGTTTCCCGAGCGCGATCAGTTCTTCTGCCGTGGCAAAATCGCCGATCGCCAGACGCACCCGATAGGACGCACGCATAATGAAATCTGACAACGACTGGCCGTTATCAATATAGCTGCCGTCAATCAAGCTCAAACCGGGTGGAAGGTGCCGACCGATCTTTTCCAAGAGTGCACTCTGTTCCGGCCGCGCAGTTAAGATGAGGTCGCAGTACTCAGCACTACTGGAAGCACCGAGCGGCAGGGCTGGCCCGAAAGATATCCTGTAATGAGGATGAAATCCTTCCGTCAGGGCTACCGGCAATTGCAGCCGCCTTACGGTGCGTTCAAACGCCCGCATCAGATCCAGATGCGATATGAACCGGCCATGTTCTTTCTTTTGCAGCCGTAATCTTAATATATGAAAAGTGTTTGCGGTGGCGGTAGCGGTGACGGTGGCTGCGTCCCCAGCGCCCACTGCATTCGCGGTATTCAGGGTTGTCATGGCGTATCCACCGCCTTACTAATGCTTGGCTGGGTGTCCAGTGTCTGGCAGACCCCACATCCCAAACATTCCCCGGTGCGGCAATCCTCTGTCAGCGCTGCTTGTCCGGCTTTCTGATCCTCGCTAATCAGGTACGACCGATCCACTCCGGCCGAAAGATGATTCCAGGGCAGAACTTCCTGGTAATCGCGCTGCCGGTTGGCATAGAAGGTCGGATCAATTCCGCATTCCGCAAAAGCTCTTTGCCATAAATCAAAATCGAAATATTCATTCCAGCCGTCAAATTTACATCCCGAACGCCACGCCTTTTCCAGCACGGCACCCAGGCGACGATCGCCACGTGCAAAGACAGCTTCCAGGAAACTTGTTTCTGGATCATGCCACTGGAAATCGATCCCACGGCCGCGCACCACTCTCCTAAGTAGATCCTGCTTCTGCCGTATCGTGGCGATCGGATCCTGTGGCCGCCACTGAAAAGGAGTGTTCGCCTTAGGAACAAAGGTGGATGCACTCACCGTAACAGTTACAACACTATTTTTACCTTTTGCGCCAGCTGCTGATACAGCAGCACGAGCTTTGGAGAGTACTATGCGCGCCAGCGCGCCAATCGCCTCCAGGTCTTCTTCTGTTTCAGTCGGCAGTCCGATCATAAAGTACAGCTTAAAGCTGCGCCATCCCGCAGCGGTCGCGCTTTCTACCGCGTCAATCAAATCCTCCTCCCGGACACCTTTATTAATGACGTCCCGGAGACGCTGGGTTCCGGCTTCTGGCGCAAAAGTCAAACTACTTTTGCGACCGGACGACTCCATCTTTTCAGCCAGTGCCACGGAAAAGGCATCCGCTCGTAGCGATGGTAACGAGATCGTTACCCCGGAAGCACCATATTGCGCGATACTGTCGGCCGCCAATTCCGCAATGCAACTATGATCTGCACTACTCAAGGAAGAGAGTGTAATCTCCGCATACCCGGTGGAGCAAATATTGGCGTCCATTAGCTGCTTGATTTTCTCAGGAGATCGCTCGCGCACAGGGCGGTACACCATGCCGGCCTGACAAAAGCGGCATCCTCTTGTGCAGCCGCGCTGGATCTCGAGCGCAATTCGATCCTGAACAATATCAATGAAGGGCACCGGCGGGCAGACCGGAAAAGGCGCGGCCTCATAGTTCTGAACAATCCGTTTGGTAATACGCTCCGGTATGCCAGGCTTGACAGGCCTGACAAAGCTAAGCGTTTGATCCGCAGCGGCGTACTCAACTTGATAAAAAGAAGGAACATAGACTCCTGGCAGTCCCGCCAGGGCGGCGAGCTTCTCACGACGCGGTGCTCCAGCTTGTTTAAGCTTCCTAAGCAATTCCGCGATCTCAACGATCACTTCCTCGCCTTCACCCAACACCACGGCATCCAAAAAGTCAGCCAGTGGTTCCGGATTATAGGTGCAAGGACCGCCAGCAATGATCAGCGGGTCTTTTTCTGAACGTTGCGCGGCCTGGAGCGGTATCCCGGCCAGATCAAGCATATAAAGAATATTACTGTAACTCAGCTCGTACTGTAACGTGAAACCAATGACGTCAAAGGCGGCCACAGGATCAC
>DHDG01000041.1:40204-43817 GCA_002399265.1 Firmicutes bacterium UBA4882
GGCCACAGGATCACCCGACTCCAGCCCATAGAGTGGCACCGTCTCCTTTGCCATCCTCTCCGCCATATCAGGCCAGGGGGCAAAAACCCGTTCCGCCCATACCCATTCTAAATCGTTTAGGATTTCATAAAGAATTTTGATACCCAAGTGAGACATGGCAATTTCATAGACATCCGGAAAGGCCAGCGCAAAGCGTAGATCCATCCGGGTGCTGTCCTTTTGGACAGCATTAAGCTCCCCGCCAGTATAGCGGGCGGGTTTACTTACTTCAGTAAGCCAATTAGGCAGTTTTCTTCCAGACACAAATCACCCTCCAAATAATTGCTAATATATGTAAACATCCCCGGAAAATGTGCCATGCGCCTTATGTCATGCGCCTGCACTTGAAATGCGCTGTTAGTGTAGCACACTCGCCACCGGGATATTTAACTAACTATACTAAGCCTTATTCACTTTCGACAGCCGCGTTATTAATCCTGCGCCTGACAAAACGCCGGTTGCTGTCGCCGAACTGTTGCAGAACGTCGCCTGCGGTTGCCAAACTGCCGCAAGACATCGGCGGCTGTCGCCAGGCTACCACAATCAATTATAGTATTCATCGCGGCGTCTTCGCCAAAACAAATTTCTCTGGCTGCGCCTGCCGCGTTAACCTCAACCCTGAAGCAGCACCAAGCCCCTGGACGGCACAAACCAAGCAGATCGAGTACTCTTGTATCTGGCAAGATGATGTATTCTCTGACCGGAAGCACTTTTCCGCTCTTCAAAGCATTGCTTTTATGAGCGATCTCCCGATACAGATCATAAATTGCGAATTCCTTTTCCCGATGCCAAGCGGAAAGGAGATAGGCGGTCACAAAAATCAGGGTTAGGTTGGGATGGCCATAGAAAAACAAAAAAGAAACCGCGCCCGTCATCCCACCGATCAAGGCCAGCCCTGTCAGTTTTAACAGTTTTGTGGCACTGGCGAATCCAATCAGATAAGATAAGAGTGCGCGCAGAATGCGACCGCCGTCCATCGGCAAAGCCGGCAACAGATTGAAAAGGCAAAGCATCGCGCTATATTTGAAAATATCAATCACAATTTTAGTATGACATCCAGACCGATAAGCAGCCAGCGTAATGAGCGCGGTCAGGAGGCTGAATGCCGGGCCTGCCGCGGCGACCAGCGCTTCGACTGCCGGACCAGCCCCAGTTAGGCCTTCCACGCGCAACATGCCGCCCACCGGGATCAGTCGGATTTCTCGTGGTCGCAGCCCCAATAGCACCGCAGCCAGGGCATGGGCTCCTTCATGCGCGGCGACCAGGATCAAAATCAGCAGTCCTTCCCAGAAACGGCCAATTAAAGCTAACACGATCATCGTCGCCATTGTGAGGGGGTGGACCACGAGGCGAATGGAACCGCAGCGCAGAGCAATCATTGTATTGACGCCCATTCCATTTCGCCAGCGCTTATTGTGCCAATGCTCATTGAGCCGGTGCCACGTGCTTCGGTAAGACGGTCAGCGGATCAACGTGGGACTGCCCGATTTTTACTGCGAACACCAGTCCCCCATTCTGTGTTACATGACCTATATGTTGGGCAGTAGTAACCGCATCTTCCATCTGCACATATACGACATTTATGCCTTGATATACGGTCTGCCAGTCACCCGGATGGCTGATCAGGACCTGATAGCTGCCCTGCGCCATCGGTAGCACTGATGTTACTGTACCGGAAGCGACAGCTTGCACAGCTGCGCCAGCGGTGGCGGCGATTGTAATTCCCTGAGCAAGGGCACTCACCCCGTTTTTTTCAGTCGCGCCATATTGCGCAGTCACTGGTCCATCCCCATCGATCGGCCATACCTCTGCGATCGCCTGCGTAGCAGTTCCGACACCGGTACCTGCACCCCAGTCATCCATAACATGCACCAGGCCACCACTCTTTAGTGGCCGCAAAATGCTGTGACCCCATTGTTCCAGATTGGTGCCAAAGTCGGTATGCAGTGCCACAGATAAATAATGCCCGATCCTTCGAAAAATTGGCAGTTTTGAGCTGGACAGCCCCCAAACCAATAATGCTGCCATAAGACAAACAGCAGCTTTTTCCAGCAATTTGGGCCGGGGCTTTTCGGGCACTTCGACTTCTTCATTAACGTGCTCGCCAGCGTATTCGAAAACGGTCTCATCATCGGCACAAGTATCTTCCTGGTCATGGCCGCCGTAACTCTGATGATATGTGTAGCTCATTCTCCTCACCCCGCTTTATTGTATGCGGGACAAGGCCCGCGCAGAACAGCGCGGCGCGCATGTGTATTACCTGTGCCAAACCTGCCGCGGCCAGCATAGGCGCATCTCTGAGCACTGCATACAACAGAAAGCAGGCTATCATACGACAGCCTGCTGCCAATCATCATCCAAAATACTAAAACATAATCTTCAAGCGACGCGACCAAACGTTGAGCAACAACCCGACCCCCACCAGATTAACCATCATCGAACTACCACCGGCGCTAATAAACGGCAGCGGAATGCCAGTAATCGGCATGATCCCAATATTCATGCCCACGTTAACCAAGACGTGGAAAAGGAACATCGAAACAACGCCACCAGCAATCAGGCTGCCATACAAATCTTTGGCCTGATACGCAATTTTAAGGCCGCGCCAGATCAACAACAAATAACCCAATAGCAATAAGAAGCAACCCAAGAAGCCGAACTCCTCCCCGAAAATAGCAAAAATAAAATCCGTATGATGCTCGGGTAAGAAACCCAGCCGTCCCTGCGTACTATTGAATAACCCTTTACCCAGGAATCTACCGGAACCGACTGCCGTCATGGATTGAATCACGTTATACCCGGCGCCGTCATAGTATTTTTGCGGATTGACAAACGCAGTCAGACGGGCAATTTGATAAGATTTCAGCGGGAAAGGAACTCCAAAAAAGGCACTCAACAATGCCCACACTACGACTATAGCTACTACTGATAAGACAATCACGCCCAAATGCTTTGGACGCGCTCCAGCCAAATAAAGCATACCGAAAAGAATGGCAACCAATACCATGGCCGTGCCTAAATCCGGCTGCAGCAAAATCAGCAGCAATGGAACTCCGATGTGAACAAAAGCCGAAATAAGATCGAAAAAGGATGAAAGGCTGTCTTTCTGCGATAGATGCCGGGCTAAGGTAAGGATCAGGAATATCTTGGCAAATTCGGAAGGCTGTATCCCAAGCGGACCAATATGAAACCAGCTTTTAGCGCCGTTTACCTCTTTTCCGAAAAGCAACACGGCGATCAAAAGCAGCAAATTTAGGAAATATAATGCGTAATAGCCTCTTTCGGAGAGGTGGTAGTCAAATGTCATCAGCCCAATAACCATGGCAATGCCAATAATGGCGGCGATGATCTGTTTCCGTGCGTATGCAAATGGATTTCCGCCTGTCAAAGCGGGGTTCGCGCGCGTTGCGCTATAAACTATGACGACCCCTGTAGCGATCAGGATTAAGGTAATCGCGATCAAAGCCCAATCCAGGTTCTTCAATAATCTGCGATCCACCCGCATAATCCTAACCTCCGTTTTTTCCCTGTCCGTTAATCAATGTCCGTCAGTCAGTCCCTCAACCGATCAATG
>DHDG01000041.1:43926-57883 GCA_002399265.1 Firmicutes bacterium UBA4882
TCCCTCAACCGATCAATGAAACCGGTCAAATTGCCAATCGGTCAATCAAATAATCAATCGTACGAACGTTTCATTTTCCGGATGGGGATGCTGGCCACTAATGCTGTTGAGGTCTCATCAGAATCAAGGGTTACGTCGAGTCCATCTTCGTCAATCTCCATATACTTCGAGATTACCGCGATTAAATCTTCCTTAAGCGCTTCCATGAAACGAGGCGCAACCTTAGCCCGGTCATGGATCAGGACCAGACGCAACCTTTCAACGGCGCGATCTTTGCTGCCGCCGTCATCGCGCAATATACGGTTCATAAAGTCTAACACGTCGCAGCCTCCTTCATAGCCATCCTAGATGCCAAACATTTTCTTCAGCTTACCAAAAAATCCGGTGTCAAAATCCAAAGTCATAAAGGGGACATTCTCGCCTTCGAGCCGCGCCACAATATTGCGGTAGGCTTCTCCGGCATGCGAATCCTGGTCTAGAACGGCCGGCTCCCCACGGTTCGTGGAGATAATAATGGTTTCATCGTCCGGAATAATTCCCAGCAATTCAAGAGCCAGAATATCATTGACATCCTCCACGTCCATCATATCGCCTTTTTTGATCATGTCCGGCCGGATCCTGTTGATTAAGAGCTTTGGATTAGTAATACCGGACGCCTGCAGCAGACCCACGATGCGGTCAGCGTCACGAACAGCGGAAACCTCTGGTGTTGTCACAATCACTGCTTCGTCAGCACCGGCCACCGCATTTTTAAAGCCTTGCTCGATACCGGCAGGACAATCGAGGATCACATAGTCAAACTCTTTGCGGAGCTCATCGCATAGTGCTTTCATCTGCCCAGGCTGAATAGCATCTTTTTCGCGGGTTTGAGCTGCGGGCAGTAAATAAAGCCCTTCCAGACGTTTATCTTTAATCAGAGCTTGCTTTAGACGGCACTGCTGTTCAACTACGTCGACAAGATCAAAAACAATCCTATTCTCCAGGCCCATTACAACATCCAGATTACGCAAACCGATATCAGCATCAACCATGACCACTTTCTTGCCGCGCTTGGCCAGTCCGGTTCCGATGTTTGCTACCGTAGTTGTTTTACCAACGCCGCCTTTTCCGGATGTTACGACTAATACTAATGAATCCATTAAATATCCCCCTCTGTATTACGCCGTTACGCTTTTACCCGGCGGCTGTTACTGCGCCTGCCTTTTCTTGCGGCGGCATTCCATGCCGAAACATAAGGCTCTACCACAATAGCGTTGTTACGGATCCGAGCGATTTCCGGAACATTGGCACCACTGTCTTTATCCGGTGCACGCACAATTAATTCAGCAATACGCAACTGCACCGGCCGAAGCGTCAGGGCTGCCACGACGGCCTTCCGGTCGCCGCTCGAACCAGCATGCGCCGTGCCTTTTAGCGCACCAAATACCAGAATATCACCAGCGGCGATAATTTCCGCTCCGGGGTTGACATCCCCGATAACAGTGATGCTGCCGCTAGATTGTATCTTTTGGCCCGAGCGCACAGTATTCCGAATCATAAGCGCTTGTTCCCCTTTGGGAAAATCCCGCGCTGTTACGGCTGATGGGCGCTGGTCTCTTTCTTTGACTTCTTTTTCTTTAGCGCGCGCGGCGGTGAGACGAATCTGGGATAGTTCCAATCCGTATTGGGCCAATAAATCTCTCAGTTGTGCCATCTCAGGATCCGTGAGTTCCCGTGATGGTTCAAGCAAAGACCGGGCCCCTTCAAAAAAGCCGCCCGCTCCCGCCAGATTAGCAGCCAAAGCGTCCAATGCCTCGCTAAATGAATGCGGTATGGGGAAAATTATGCGTAGCCCTTCCCGGCTTCCTTTAATGACAGGCTCCCCGCCTGGAACAACCTTTTGAATCAGCATCGCGGCCTGACCGCCTCCCAATTTACGATAGATCACTGCAACTGCGTACGATGGATCGCTGCAATTGCGATCGTAGTATGCGATTAAGGGAGTTTTCGCTGTGAAATTGGGAAATTCCTTCCGCTAATTTCATTCTGCAGGCGGGCTCGTGGGCGGGCTGACTTTAAAATAATGTTCCAGAATTCTGGCTGCCACCGGCCCTGCGGAACTACTTCCAGAGCCGCCCTGTTCGATTACGACTACGATCACAATCGAAGGATTGTTGGCCGGTGCGTAGGCCGCGAACAATGCATTATTGTCGGAACCGGTGATCTCTGCGGTACCGGTTTTAGCCGCTACCGGATATCGGTCCAGCGGGAAATTGCGAAATGTCCAGGAGGCAGTACCTTCGCTTGCTACTTTGATCAACCCTTTGGTGATAATATCCATCGTTTCTGGCTTGAGTTTGAATTCGTCTTTGACATTGGCGTGAAATTCTCTATATGTCTTGCCCTCCGGGGTAGTAATGGCCGTCACCAGCCTCGGCTGATACAGCGTGCCTCCGTTCGCAATGGCGGAATACATCTGGGCAAGCTGGATCGGCGTGGTCAGCAGGAACCCCTGGCCAATCGAAAGGTCCAAAGTTTCATTGGGTCGCCAGATTGCCAGATCGCCTTTAAAGCGGTTGGCTTTATAAGCTTCGTCTGGAACTAAGCCGGCCTTCTCGCCCGGATACAAGTCCAGACCGGTCGGTGCGCCCAGACCAAACAGGCGGGCATATTGTGCCAACGTTCCAACACCCACACGCCGCGCCAAGTCATACATCACAATGTTGCACGAATTCTTCAGCCCATCAATCAGATTTTCCCTGCCGTGGCTTCCAGTGGCAGAGTTGTAAACCCAACACTTCTTGTTAGAAACCGCGTCAATCCCGGAACAGCGAAAGACATCATGAGCATCGGCCTTAGCGGTTTCCAGTGCGGAAGCAACTGTGACTGGCTTGAAGACTGAACCGGGAGCATATTGGCCCAAAAGGGCGCGATTTGTGAAGGGATGATAAGGATCGCCGAACAGCCTTTGGGAGACATCCACCGGCATTGTGCCGACAAACAAGTTCGGATCATAGGCTGGATAGCTGACCATTGCCAGGATGTCGCCGTTATGCGGATCCATGACAACAACCGAACCTGAGTTTGCTTTCTTGTACCTCGTGTTTTTGCGAATGTGTTCCAGCTGTTCCGCCAGGGCCTTTTCCGTTACCTGCTGAAGCTCCAAGTCAATCGTCAGGTGCAGGTTGTTCCCAGGAGTAGGATAAACCTCCTGCAATACCTGTAGCAAACGACCAAGTTTATCAACTTCCATCTGAGTGCTGCCGTCTTTGCCGCGCAGCAGTTTCTCATAAGTCCGTTCCAGACCGGTCTTGCCGATGTTATCGCCCTGCTTGTACTCATCTTCTGCCAGGGCATCCAGTTCTTCTTTGTTAATTTCGGAGATATAGCCGACTATGTGAGCACCGAGACTGCCATAAATATAGTCACGTACAGGTTCCCGCGTGACTTCCACGCCGGGCAGGTCCATGCGCGCTTCTTCAATACGCATCGCAACCTCGGATGGCACATCACTAGCGACGCGAATGGGCTCATTCGGTTTGCGCCAGCGGCTCTGTGTTTTGGTTTCAATCTGTTTGCTGAGTTCTTCCACAGATACGCCCAGAATACTGGCCAGGTGCGTAATAATATCGGAATGGTCACGAATGACCTCTGGCACTACTGAGACGGCGTGTGCCAGCCGACTGGCAACCAACTCGGTGCCGTTGCGGTCAAACATAATCCCGCGGGGCGCCTTAATCGGCACGGCGTAGGTCCTGAAACGGTTCGACTTGGCCAGGTTTTCTTCGCCTTTCGTAATCTGCAGAAACCACAGCCGTCCTGTTAAGATGGCGAAAACGCCGACTAAAATGCCGGCGAAAACACGAAAACGCGTTTCAGAAATCTTGAGCGTCATCTTAACCCCACCAATTAGAAACGCTGTGATTGCAGATTACCCATGCGCAACCGAGCGTAGTAGTTTTCGACGTGCCTAATGACCATGTAAATCAGCGGCGCCAGTAAAGCGTTCAGCAAAGCCAACGCCAATAATCTCCCAAGCGGAGGAAACATAGTGAAACGCTGATCAAAGGAATGGACGATAATCATATATAACAGGCTGTTAAGAATCGTACCGACAAAGCTCAGCAATGATGGCACAAAAATGTTATCATGAAAAATACTCTTTTCCAGCAGGCCCGTCGAAAAACCAAGCAGCGTTTTAGTCATCGTATTTAAACCGATGAATCCGCCGGACAGTAAGTCCTCAATCAGTCCCAGCGCAAACCCGGCAATCGTTCCGCGTTTGATGCCATTTAGCAAGGTAAAGGAGATGACCATGATCATCAGTAAGTCGGGTTTTAAGCCAAATCCGATCCGCGGGAAAAAAGCGGTTTGTAAAACAATGGCGGCCAATGTCAGTAGCGATAATGCAAAAGAATGCACTCAATCGCCTCCCGCACCATTAGTAACCGGCACATGATCCAGACTTTGAATCACAAAGACGTCTTCCAGACGGTGAAAATCCACATTCGTTTCCAAAATACCCTGTTTGGAAACGCCAAAATTGTCCTGCTCCACACTGGTAATGCGCCCGATGACGAGTCCCGGAGGAAAATAGGCGCTGCCTTCCCAGGTGACAACTCGGTCTCCAACCCGCAAATCGGCTGAGCGTCCGTAAGGGGTCACAACGCACAACCCATCGGTCCGCCCCAGCACCCGTACTTGCTCGCGGGTGCGCTCGACAACGCCGGCAATCGGCGCGCGGGCATCATTGACCAGCAGCACATCCGAGCTATCCTGCCGGACAGCCCCTAACCGTCCGACAACCCCCTGACGGCTGATGACTGGCATGTTCTGAGCCAAACCATCCCGGGCACCTTTATCGATCGTCAGCGTAGATAGCCAATTGCTTGGGTTACGGCCAATCACTTCGGAAGCTACCATATCTAGGGGACGGCGCTCTTTAAATCCCAGAGCCGCCCGCAGTCGGATGTTTTCCCGACGGTAGAACTCCAGTTCCTCCTGCTCCGCCCGGAGATCCGCCGCTTCTTCCCTGAGTTGCTGATTATCGCGACGTAAACGGCCAAGTTCCGCAAAAGTCTGTATGGTTCCACGGAAAAAGTCCGCCAATCCCGTAATGATCTTCTGAAAGGGCGCAATGACCCCGTGTAAAGCCCTCTCCGGTAGTGACTGACGGGTCCTTTCGCGAGCCGTTAGAAAGATCAAACCCATCAATACCAGAAAGATCACAGCTGCAATTATAAGCCTTCTACCGCGGGGCTGTTGCGCCACATCCTGTCACCTCTAACTGACTTTTCTGGAAGAAATAAGCGCGGATTCATAACGAGACAGATTATCCAAAGTCATTCCCGTTCCGCGGGCTACGCATGTAAGCGGGTCTTCCGCCCGATGCACCGGCATTCCGGTTTCTTCGCGAATGAGCTGATCCAGCCCTTTCAATAATGAGCCGCCTCCGGCCATTACCAAACCTCTATCCAAAATATCGGCGGCCAGCTCAGGCGGAGTTTTTTCAAGAGTCATTTTCAGCGCGTCGATAATTAGGGCGACCGGTTCAGAAAGGGCATCCATAATCTCGCCGGCTGTAATCTCAATTGTTTTGGGAAGACCGGTCACCAAGTCGCGACCTCTGACTTCGCGCGTTCCAACGGCAAACTCAGGATGCGCTGAGCCAATTTCCTGCTTGATTTCTTCCGCAGTACGCTCACCAATCATTAAATTATAGTTGCGTTTAATATATTGCATGACAGATTCATCCAGTTCATTGCCGCCCACCCGGATAGATTTGCTGTTCACTATTCCGCCCAGGGAGATCACGGCGACTTCTGTCGTTCCGCCGCCAATATCAACCATCAGATTGCCGGTAGCCTCATGAATCGGAAGACCTGCTCCAATGGCCGCCGCCATTGGCTCGTCAATTGTAAAAGCTTCCCGCGCCCCGGCTTGCAGGCAGGCGTCCAGCACAGCCCGTCTTTCAACACTGGTCACACCGGACGGAACTCCCACTACTACCCTGGGGGCCAGAAAACTCTTGCGGCGGTGCGTTTTCCTGATGAAATGCTGCAACATTTTTTCGGTAGTGTCGAAGTCGGCAATCACACCGTCTTTAAGCGGCCTGACTGCTATGATATTGCCAGGAGTCCGCCCGACCATTTGCCGCGCTTCCTCCCCAACTGCGAATACATTGCCGGAATCCCGATCAATTGCTACCACAGTAGGCTCTTGCAGCAGGATCCCTTTTCCTTTCATAAACACCAAGGTATTGGCGGTGCCAAGATCAATACCCAGATCCTTGGAAAACCGGCCGTAGATGAAGTTAAGCATGTATGCCCCTCCCTGGCTATGAACATCATAAATTAGTCACTAAATAATACCTCGCTCTTTGAGGCTGACATACCGTCCATAACCGATAATGATATGATCCAGAACCCGAATACCAATTAGTTCTCCGGCCTGCACCAACCGTCCTGTCAGGGCTAAATCATCCTCGCTCGGCGTAGGATCTCCGCTGGGATGATTATGGGCTAAGATTACGGCGGCGGCGCTCTTTTTAATGGCACTTTTGAATAACTCTCTGGGATGCACCAATGAAGAGGTTAAATTACCAACGGAAATGATCTCATCGAAAATCACCTGATTTTTGGCGCTCAAGTGAAAAACCATGAAAACCTCCCGATCCAGATGGCTTAAGCGTGCACTCACTGCCTGATATACATCGGTGGGAGACCGGAAAGTAAAGCGCTCCCGCAGGGGCGTTTCAGCAACCCTGCGGCCCAGTTCCAGACCGGCCTTGATCTGTGTCGCCTTGGCCAGTCCAATGCCTTTCACGAGTGCTAATTCCTCGATAGCGGCCGTATCAATCCCCTGCAACCCGTGAAACTGGTGCAGAACTTTTTCGGCCAGCATCGCCACTGATATCTCGGTAGTACCTGTCCGCAAAAGGATCGCGAGCAATTCCGCATTGGATAACTGCGCCGATCCGTAACGCCTCAATCTTTCACGGGGTCTCTCGTCCGCGGGTAAATCCCGCATTGTCAGGCTTTGATCCAACTAACTTTCCTCCCTTAAGAGGGGAGGCCCGTTTCGGAGAAATCCTGGAGCATTTGCCAGAGACGGCTCAACGGCAAACCAACGACGTTCGAATAGCAGCCTTTGATGCCAGACACGAAGACAGCAGCATGACCTTGAATGCCGTAAGCCCCGGCTTTGTCAAGGGGCTCCCCGCTGGCGACATACGCCTCAATTTCGCGTTCACTCAGTGAACGAAACTTTACCAGGGTGCATTCGGTTGCGGCTCTGCTACGTCCTGTTGCGGCGTCAACCAGGGCGATGCCTGTGCAAACGCGATGTACACGCCCACTCAGGGTGCGCAACATGGCAGCAGCTTCGTCGCTGCTGCTAGGCTTACCAAGTATTTTGTCGCCGATCACAACCATTGTGTCGGCGCCTAACACCAAGCCACGCCCTGTGCGTTCGGCAACCTCAGTCGCTTTGGCCAGCGCCAATGCCTTAACCTTTTTCATAGGATTACATTCTGCTGTATTTTCCGCCAGCCTGCTCGGAATCACAGTAAAGCTGAGACCGATTTGGCGCAATAATTCCTGTCGGCGGGGCGAAGCGGAAGCCAAAATCAGTTCCAAGCAGCATCCTCCGATCAAAGGCTCGGCAGCTAAACAACATACTTTGGATATTTTCCACACGCTCGCCGAGATCCCTCTTGTTAATTGTACTTCCATCTGTCTTTTTCAGGCTGGTCCGGAAAAGAACGGCAGTGCAGCTCAGCGCCACCGGAAATGGGAGCTAGCGCCTCAGCACATCAGCACCTCAGCGCCACGAAAACCGTTCGCGAAAGCCCGGAGTCATATGGATCTCTCCGTCACTGTCAACTAAAATGGCTCCCACTTCCGGAAAGTGACTCTCCAGAAAGGCCAGCCCTTTGGAGACGCCCATTACGAAAACAGCCGTCGACAAAAGATCCGCCTGCAGAGAATCGCTACTGACAATCGAAACGCTCTGCATGCCAGTAGCCGGAAAACCGGTGGCGGGATCGATAATATGATGATAGCGCTCACCATTTTGGATAAAGAAGCGCTCGTAATCCCCGGATGTCACAACTGCACCTTCATTGATGGACAATGTTCCCAGAAACCTTTCGCTGTTACGGGGATGCGTGATGGAAATGTTCCAGGGACGCTTTTCCGGATGTCCCCCGAAAACGACAATATTGCCACCGGCATTGATCAGAGCGTGTCGGACGCCGTTGCCTTTGCCGCCGTTACCCCTGCCCCTGTCGCCGGCTGCTGGCGGCTCCACTAAGCGCTCCATGGCTGCGCCCGTCGCATATCCTTTGGCGGCACCGCCCAGATCGAAGGCCATGCCAGCCTCCGTAAGCTCTACTGTGCTTGTGGACGGATCCAGAATTACTTTGCGATAATCCGTAAAACGTAGCGCCCGCCGGATTTGTTCCCGATCCGGCACCTGATTCTGAGCTTCGGCCTGTTTCCACAACCCGGAAATTCTTCCAATCAGGGGGTTAAAAGCCCCATCAGTCAGTCGCGCCATCGCCAACGCCGCTTCAATTACCTTGAAAGTATCGGCCGAAACTTGGACTGCCTTTTGACCGGAGGCCGCGTTCACCATTGCTAGTTCGCTGCTACTGTCAAAGACATTCATGTGTTGATCAGACGTGGTGAAGACGGCCATTGCCTTGTTAACGGCGGCACTCGCATCTGGTCCATAGGCTTTAATCGTGATAAAAGTGTCCATGGCATAGATGGTCTGCTCCGTAGGTAGCGTAGCGCAGCCCGACAATGTTACACAACATGCAAACAAAAGGAGCAGGAGAGCAATCCCTGCTCGCCAGCTCCGTAATATCAAGTACATCCTAAAAAAACCTCCCACAGGCTATCCTGGGTGCATGCTTTTATCTACCAGTTATCGTTTTCATAGGGCATTTTTCTATGCAGACTCCGCAAGACGTGCATTTTTCGGGATCAATATGCGCCAGCGCGTCCTGCATGTCAATGGCATCCACCGGGCAGTTTTTAACACAGATCCCGCAGCCGATACACCCTACCTTACAGGTCTTCCGAATATCTGGTCCTTTGGCATGGCTCATACAACGCACATGGATCGTCTTATCAGCCGGTACAATAGCGATTAGGCCACGCGGACAAGCGACCGCACATTTGCCGCAACCATGACAGAGCGCCGGATCCACTTCGGCCAGGCCGGTAGAATCATTGAGGTGCATGGCTCCAAACGGACAGACCTGCACACAGCTGCCCTGACCGAGGCAGCCATAACCGCAATTCTTATGACCGCCAGCTACCTGATTGGCAGCCCAGCAGCTCTTAACCCCGGAATAGTCAAAATGGGTACCGCATTGGTCTTTCCCGCCATGGCACATGACCATTGCAACATCAGCAGTAACATCCGCGTCTTTGCAATCAACACCCATAATATGTGCAATGGCAGGAACGGCCTTTGCTCGGCCAACCGGACATTTGTCGATCGGGGCCGCCCCAGTGACAATCGCCTGCGAGTAGCCCGCGCATCCTGGAAATCCACAGGCACCGCAGTTTGCGCCAGGCAGAACGGCGGCAATCTTATCAATACGCGGATCAGCCTCAACCGCGAACTTCTTGGAAGCATAGCCGAGTCCAAAACCGAAAACCAGACCCATCGCAGCCAGTAACCCGACTGCGGTGAGAATTGCTGTCAACATTCGTTGCCACCTCCATCATAGCCCAAGTAGCGCCTTCAGATTAAACCCGTTGAATCCCATGAAAGCCAGTGATAAGAGCCCAGCTGTTACCAATGCCAGCGGAAAGCCTTCAAAGGACTTATAAACCTTATTGGTAGCCTGACGTTCACGAATCGCGGCAAAAGTCACGATAATTAGCGTAAAGCCCAGAGCTCCCCCGATGCCGTTGACCACCGAGGTGATAAAGTCATAATTCTCGGTCATATTAATGAGCGTCACACCAAGCACGGCGCAGTTCGTGGTAATGAGCGGCAGATAGACGCCCAGCGCCTTATAAAGTCCCGGGCTGACCTTCTTGAGCACTACTTCCACCAGCTGGACCAGAGCGGCGATCACCAAAATAAAGGTCAGTGTTTGCAGGTATTCCAAATGCAGCTGCACGAGCAGCATCTGTACCAGATAGGTAATCGCAGAAGCCATCGCCATTACAAAAGTAACGGCCATGCCCATGCCAAATGCTGTTTCAACCTGCTTGGAGATGCCGAGAAACGGACAGATCCCCAAAAAGCGTGACAGTAGAAAATTGTTTACCAGTATGGCACTCAGCAGTACAAAGGCAAGGTTACCGACCATTAGCGCGCGCCTCCCTCCGCTGGGAAATATAGTTAATCAAAGCCATCAAGAGACCGAAGGTGATAAATCCTCCTGGAGGCGAGATCATGATTTTCGCCGCAAACGCCTCATTGAACAATTTAAACCCGGCGAAGCCAAAGTCTTTAGCGACTAACAATTTGCCAGTTCCCAGTATTTCGCGGATCGTGCTCATGAGCACTAATGAAAGGGTAAATCCCATGCCCATGCCAAGGCCGTCCGCCATTGAATTAATCACCGGGTTTTTTGAGGCAAATGATTCAGCGCGGGCCAAAATGATACAATTTACTACAATCAAGGGAATGAAAATCCCCAGCACTGAATGAAGTGAAGGCACAAAAGCGGCCATTAGTTTATCCACAATGGTGACAAAAGCTGCAATCACCACGATATATGCCGGAATACGCACTTTGTCGGGAATCACATTGCGCAGAGCCGAAATAATCGCATTCGAACCGACTAAGACCACCGTGGCTGCCAGTCCCATCCCGATCCCATTCGATACTGACAAAGAGGTGGCCAGCGTCGGGCAGGTTCCGAGCACCAAACGGAAAATAGGGTTTTCCCGTGCGATGCCATTGGTTAGATCATTCTTGATACTCATTGCTTTGCCCCTCCCTAATAAGTCAAGTCAAGCCCTGTGGCGGTGGATCTGTAAAGTTCAAAAGCGGCGTTGATTCCGCGTACTACTGCACGTGATGAGACCGTAGCACCGTTAACCGCATCAACGTTGCCGCCGTCTTTGGTAACTTCAAGGTCGTCCGAAACGGCCTGACCAGCAAAAGCTTCCTGGCCGTAAAACTCGGGTTCTGCGATCTTGCTCCCCACTTGGGGGGTCTCGCTCTGAGAAATCACGCGTATACCGGTCAGAGAGCCGTTGGCATTCATACCAACGAGTAACATTATCGTGCTCGCGTATCCGGTCGGCAGAACCGTGACAACCAAACCCGTGGTGGAACCTCCATCGGTTCCGGATTGGGCAACATAAATGTCACCAAATAGATCCTGAATTTCTGCAGGCGCTTGATTTTTCAGCTCATTATTCAGGACGAAAACACTACTGCTACTGCCTGGCAATACTTCCGAAAGTGCATTTTGCAGGGCGTCTTCTTTCTGTTTCTGAATCAGCGGTTCGGTGAATGAATTGACGACAGCCAGGGCACCGGCAGCACACCCGGCAATTAGCATCAGGATTACTCCCAGTTTAATCGATTCACGCACGGCCTTTCACCTCCCCGAAAATACGCGGGACAGTGAGACGATCAATCGTAGGAGCAAAGGCGTTCATGATCAAAATCGAATAGCAAACGCCCTCGGAATTCGCTCCGTAACGGCGAAACAGAATCGTTAGCAGCCCTGCTCCGATGGCAAAAATCACACGGCCTTTTCTGGTTATCGGTGAGGTTACATAATCGGTAGCCATAAAGAAAGCCCCGAGCAGCAGGCCGCCAGCCAGCAAATGGAATAGCGGATCCTGCCTGGAAATTAGAGCGATCACGGCGACTGTCCCAAGGTAAGCCACAGGAATACGCCAATCTATAATACGGCGGATAATCAAATACAGGCCGCCAGCCAGGAGTGCCATAGCAGAGACTTCGCCTAATGAGCCGGCGATGTTACCCCAAAATAGCGGTTCGAGCGGTACTTGTACCTCCATGGATTTAGCCAACTCCAGCGGCGTAGCCGAGCTAATCACGTCGCTGGCCGCTGAAACAGCATCACTCGCTGACAACTGCTGAACCAAAGATTGTGCGGCGTGCGGCCATTTCCAGGTAGACATGAGTTTCGGCCAGGATGCTGTCAGAAACGCACGGCCAATCAGCGCGGGGTTAAACGGGTTGGACCCTAATCCGCCAAATACTTGTTTAGCGATGGCAATCGCAAATATAGCACCCAATGCCGGAATCCAGAGCGGTACCGTCGGAGGCAATGTTAAGGCCAGCAGCAGTCCAGTCAGGGCTGCACTTCCGTCCATGATCGTAGTTTTCTGCTTGAGGGCTTTCTGGATGATCGCTTCAGTGCAAACTGCTGCCACCATTGAGACCGCAATTACAGCCAATACGCGCCAGCCGAAAAAATAAACTGCGGCTGCGCTGGCTGGTAGCAGTGCCAGCATCACTTCACGCATAATGCGTTCCGTAGTCTGGGTAGTGGCGATATGGGGGTTGGATGTTACAACAAAACGCTCAGGCAACGCATTCCCCTCCTTATCCCTTTCTCCGTCTGGCTGCCACTTCAGCCTTGGCGGATTTAATAGCATGCAATAGTGGACGCCGGCTGGGACATACATAAGAGCAGCATCCGCACTCACGGCAATCCATCAGACCCGTTTTCTCAGCATCCGCAATTCTCCCCAATTCGGCGTACTTACCAAGGAAATTAGGTAACAGTCCATAGGGACAAGCTTCCACGCACTTGCCGCAGCTGACACAGGCAATCGGCTCCAGTTTCCTGGCTTCCGCTTCAGTCAGCACAACCAAGCCAGCAGTTGCCTTCATGATCGGTACCGCTAAGTCATAATAGGACGGACCAGTCATGGGGCCACCTACGATTAATTTCGCTGCATTATCCTGTAGACCGCCGCAATACCTTGCGGCGTCCTCCAGCAGAGTACCAATCCTGACTTCCAAATTTTTGGGGTTCACAATACCAGAACCAGTAATCGTTACGATCCGCTGAATTAGAGGCCGACCTGTTAATAAGAAGTCCGCAAAAGTGGCCGCAGTTGACACATTGCTCACAATCGCGCCAACATCTGCCGGCAACCCGCCACGCGGAATCTCGCGGTTTAAGATCGCCTTGATAATCAGCCGTTCTTCACCTTGCGGATAACGGGTATGAAGCCTGACGATCTTGATTTGCGGCAGACTAGCGGTTACCCGTGTCAAACGATCGATGGCATCAGCCTTGTTATCTTCAATAGCAATAAAGCCAGCTGGCGCGTTTACCGCCTTCATAAAGGCACGCAAACCCAAGACAACCTTATCGGCTCGCTCCTGCATGACACGGTGATCACATGTCAGATAAGGCTCACATTCCGCGCCATTCAGAATGACAGCCTCAATCGGCTTGTCCGCAGGCGGCGCAAACTTGACGTGCGTCGGAAACCCTGCCCCGCCCATTCCGACAAGTCCGCATTCTTTGATCCAGTCCACGATTTGTTTGGAAGAAGCTTGCTCCCAGGTGTGATGAGGTGTCAGATCCGGATGCTTCTGATCGCGTCCGTCCGAATCAATGACCACTGAAAGAACTTCTTGCCCGGTGTAGGTGGGCATCGGAGCAACTGCTGCCACTTTGCCGGAAATCGACGCATGAATAGGCGCGGAAACAAAACCGCCCGGTTCACCGATTACTTGTCCGGTTAGCACTTCGTCGCCAGGCTTAACCAAAGGTTTGCACGGCGCGCCAATGTGCTGCTGCAGCGGAATGATTACTTTCCCAGGAGGCGGCACTACTTCGATTGCCAGTCCAGCGGTACGTTTGGCTGGATTTGGGTGAGTTCCGCCCCGAAAGGGTTTCCAATGCATTTCAATTTCACCTCTCATGTCGATTGCGATCTATTGTCACAGACAGTAGTTGTTGATCTGCCTGCTATACTTCATAATCATACAACTCAAAAGAGGA
>DHDG01000033.1 GCA_002399265.1 Firmicutes bacterium UBA4882
GCCTACAGATAAAGGTGGCGCTGGCCTGGGACTGGCTATCGCGAAAGAGATTGTCGCGGCACACGGCGGCACAATCACTGCGGAGAGCAATCAGGAATACACTAGGTTTACAGTTATTCTACCTGATTTTAAGGCGGAAATAAGAGAAGCTTAAGAAGTTTATAAGGGAAAGTTTCAACATTGCTCCTTGTTCTATGGTTGAATATAACCATTACAAGCACAGGTCAAGGAGCGATTATGAAATGGCACAGCAACCCCGAAAGAGTCGAACCCAAAGATTGAAGAGATTGAAGTTTATAGTTTACTTGTTGATAGCTATTTTAGCTTTCTATATGGTGAAGGTCGCGATCAGTTCCAAAAGCCGGCAGGTTCCGGACATTCCTCCGGCCCCAATAGTGGCGACGCCGCCGGCAAATACGCCCAGTACTTCCGCCGCATTATCAGCCGATAACTTGTATAGCCCATATGCGATTCTAATTGATCTTGCCAATTACGCCGTTCTGATGCAGAAGAGAAGTACGGCGCGGATTTACCCAGCCTCTCTGACGAAGATAATGTGTGCCATTGTTGCTATCGAAAACCTGCCGGACTTGCGGGAACCCGTAAAACTGTCGGAAGTTATATTTCGGGAACTGTGGAGTGAAGACGCTACAATGGCAGGTTTTCTGCCAGGGGAATGTGTCCCGGTTATAGATCTGCTGTACGGGGCGCTACTCCCGAGCGGTGCCGAGTGCTGCCTTGGCCTTGCGCGCCGTATTGCAGGTTCAGAGCAGGGTTTTGTCAAGCTGATGAACGAAAAAGCGGTCGCCCTCGGCCTGAATGATACGCATTTTGCTAATGTCACCGGGCTGCATCATCCAAGTCACTTCTCCACGGCCCGGGATTTGGCGGATTTGCTTTGTTATGCACTTCAAAATGAGATCTTTCGGAAGGTTTTCACAGCGGTGCGCCATTCAACGGCATCAACCAACAAGCATCCCGGCGGGATTACCTTTTATAGCACAATGTTTAAGAAAATTGGCGATCCGCGTTTCAAAGACGGTGTTATCCTGGGAGGAAAAACGGGATTTACTGCTGAGGCCGGTTTATGCCTGGCCAGTCTTGCTGAATATGGTGGAAAAGAATATGTGCTCGTAACAGCTGGTGCGAAAGGAAACCGCCTTACTGAGCAGTACAACATCAGAGATGCATTGATGGTCTATAGCCATCTGGGAAAATGAATGTCATCGCCCCGCACGGGGCGTTTTTTTTATCTGATTCTCCTTGACTCTGATGCCGAATCCTCTTATAATAACAATTAAGCAATTACTTAATCGTTAAAACAATTAATGTGGAGACGAGAAGGCGAAAAGAGAAAAGGGCGGCAAAGGCGAAAAAGACGAGAGGGTGAGGCGAAAATATGAGCGCTAAAAACCATGATATTTGCGACAGTTTCTGTCCCTCGGAGGAGGTTAATGTCGCGGAACTGCGCGATAAAGCCCTGGAAGTGGCGGGACTGTCGGAGATCTTTAAAGTGCTGGGGGACGAAACCCGCACCAAGATAATTTATCTGCTGGCGCAGCGGCCGCTCTGCGTCTGCGATCTGGCCACCATTCTGGAAATGACGCTGCCGGCGGTGTCGCATCACCTGCGCCTGCTCAAAGCGCTGCGCCTGGTCAAATACACGCGTGAAGGCAAAATGGTATATTATGAGCTGGACGACAACCACATTCTAAATTTGATTCGGGAGGCTCAGGAGCATTTTGCAGAGGAACGTTGAAGCAGACAACAAAGGAGGAAGGTTGCAAACAATGCGCTATACTCTGGAAGGCCTGGACTGCGCCAACTGTGCCGCTAAGATTGAGCGGGGGTTGCAGGCGATCGACGGGCTTGAGGCAGTCAAAGTAAACTTTGCCACTAAGAGCATCGAACTGTCTCCCGCACAGGTGGCGGTTGCCCAAGAAGTAATCACCCGCATTGAACCGGATGTAATGCTGCGCAGTGCCTCAGAACATCCCGATTTAGCAGGGAAAGACGGGCAGGGTCAGGGGCACGCGATCATCATTTCCGGGATTCTATTTATCATTGGTGTTATTTTTTATGATCATTTGCATCAGACGCCGTACTCCTGGCTGGAGTACGTGGTCTTTTTGTCAGCCTATGTGCTGGTGGGCGGGCCAGTGATTGGACGCGCTTTCCGGCAGATCTTGCAGGGGCGCGTTTTTGACGAGCATTTTTTGATGACGATCGCCACTTTTGGCGCGATTGCAATTCATCAGCTTCCGGAGGCTGTCGGGGTAATGCTCTTTTACGCAATCGGCGAATTTCTGCAAAAGAAAGCGGTCGATCGCTCTCGGCGTTCCATCCAGGCTTTGCTGGAAATCCAGCCGGAGTACGCCAACCTAAAAGATAATGGCAGTACGCGCAAGGTCCGCCCACAGGAAGTGGCAGTCGGGCAGTACATTGTTGTTAAGCCGGGGGAGCGTGTGCCCCTGGATGGCAAGGTAGTCGAGGGGGTTACGTTTGTTGACACCTCCGCCCTAACCGGTGAATCCGTACCCCGCAGGGTGGAAGCGGGCAAAAGCGTGCTGGCTGGTATGGTGAACGGGCAAGGGTTGATCACTGTGAAAGTCGCTAAGCGCTATGCCGATTCATCGATTGCCCGCATTCTGGAGCTGGTTGAAAAGGCGGCGGAAAGGAAAGCTCCGACTGAGAAATTCATTTCGGTTTTTGCCGGTTATTATACGCCGGTGGTGGTTGGCACCGCTGTTTTGATTGCGGTGCTCCCGCCCCTCGTTATCCCGGGCGCGACTTTTGCGGAATGGATTTACCGTGCCTTGGTACTGTTGGTGATTTCCTGTCCCTGCGCACTGATGGTGTCGATTCCCCTGGGCTATTTCGGTGGCATCGGTGGCGCATCGCGCAAGGGCATCCTGATTAAAGGGGCCAACTTTCTGGACGCCTTGGCCAAAACACACACCGTCGTTTTTGACAAGACCGGGACGCTGACTAAGGGCGTTTTCCGGGTGACCGGGATCCATGTGCGCAATGGCTTTACCAAAGAGCAACTGATCGCGGTGGCTGCCGAAGCGGAAACCTTTTCGAATCATCCGATTGCCCAGTCGCTGAAGGAGGCTTATGGTCGGGAGGTTGCGCCTGAGCATGTCCGCGACTATCAGGAGATTCCGGCGCATGGTATTAGCGCCATTGTTGACGGACACAGGGTTTTAGCTGGTAATGACCGTCTGATGCACCGGGAAGGCATCGTACATGAAGATTGTGATGCCCCGGGCACCAGCGTCTATGTAGCCATTGGCGGTGAATATGCCGGATACATTGTTATCTCGGATGAAATTCGGGACGATGCCGCCGAGGCAATCGCCAGCCTGAAAACCTTGGGAGTACGTAAGACGGTCATGCTGACGGGGGATGAACAGAGTGTGGCGCAGCGCGTGGCCGGGGAGCTGGGCCTGGATGAATTTCATGCTGGGCTACTGCCGGAAGACAAGGTTGCGCAGGTTGAGGAGTTGCTGGCGCAAATTCCGCATCCTAAGCAGCAGAAGTTGGTGTTTATCGGCGACGGAGTGAATGATGCGCCGGTGATTACCCGGGCAGATATCGGGGTGGCGATGGGTGGCTTAGGAAGCGCAGCCGCCATCGAGGCGGCCGACGTGGTGTTGATGGAGGACGCTCCGGCGAAGCTGCCGCAGGCGATTGCCATTGCCCGGCGCACGAACCGTATTGTGTGGCAGAACATCATCATGGCGCTGGTCGTGAAAGCCTTCTTTATCTTTTTGGGTTCGATCGGGGTGGCGAGTATCTGGGAGGCAGTGTTCGCCGATGTCGGGGTGACTTTGCTGGCGGTCTTTAATGCCGCACGCACTTTACAGATAAATAAGGCCAGGTAGGAATCGTCCTCTCGTTGTCCTTCCTTATCTTCCAGCCAAAGCCCCGCCATTTAGAATGGCGGGGCTTGCACTATTATAAAGGAAAGGCATCGCCGCAAGAGCACATCATAAACCGGCAGTTTCAACCTGGATGTTCACGCCGTCACTGGTGATGACGATATCACCATGAAGATCTGTCCGGAAAACAGGAATATTATTGGCATCCAGTCGCTTTATGACGCTTTTGCTGCAGCGGCCGAAAGGCCTTTCTTTGCCGGCGCAGGAGATTACCGCGAAACTGGGCTGCACGCTGTCGAGCAATTCCTGGCTGGTAGAAGTATAGAGGCCGTGATGCCCAATTTGGATCACATCCGCGCTTAAATCGGCCCCGGAAGTCAGGATGCTTTGCTCCTCGGTTATTTCGGCATCAGCCATAAATAAGAATTTTGTTTCACCGAAGGTAACTTTGGCCACAATGCTGTTGTCATTGAGGCGGAAATTGCAGGGTTTAACCGGACCGACCAGATCAACGGCTATGCCGGGACTGAGCTCAAAGGAAAGTCCGGCATGCCCCTCGATAATCGGTATGCCTTTGGAGGCCACAAACTTCATGTAATCGCGAATTTCTTTGCGGTCAATGGGTGCCAGCGGGTCAATGACGCGCTGAGCAGAAAAGATGTTGAGGAGATAATAAAGTCCGTCAATATGATCATTGTGCGGATGGGTAGCAATAACGTGTTCGATTTCTGCGACGCCGAGCCGACGCAGGTAACGTGCTACTGTAGCGGCATACTCCAGCCGGCCGGCATCGATGAGTATCTCTTGGCCTTGCGGAGCCTGAATCAGGATGGCGTTGCCGTGGCCGACATTGATGATGTGGACCTTGAGCAATTCTGGTTCGGTCGGACTGTCAGCCAGAGCGACGGCTGAAGTGAAGACCGCGATTAATAGAATAACTATAAACAGCACTCGTTTCATTCCGATACCTCTATTCTTTTTAGATTTGGTATCTGTATTTGAAGGAAGCGCTTTTGTCAATGCCAGTTTCGTTGCGGAGGGTAAACAACACGGCTTTAGATCGATGGAGTTGGTTCAGGCGAATGAACGAACAGTTATCCTGAAGAATGTGAATGACCCTATGATAGTCTTATAGATTGAATATCGGCAGGTATAGCAGAAAAATGACCATGTTTTGGGATGAGTCAGTGAATATTATAATATAATGAAGAGGAAACAACCGTAAAAAAGGAAAAATGGTTGGAATGCAATTTGGCCCGGCAAAATCAAACATGGGGTTGGGATGCGGAAATCCCCTGGCGTTCGCGGCACTCAAAGAGGGCGAGACTGTGCTTGACCTTGGCAGTGGCGGTGCGCCAGAATGCTCAAAATGGCGGATATCAAAATGTCGAGTTCCGGCTGGGAGAAATCGAATACTTACCGGTGGCGGATGACTCGGTAGACATAATCATATCCAACTGTGTAATCAACTTATCTCTTGATAAAGATAAAGTGTTTCAGGAAGCCTTTCCGGGATATTAAGCTGACTCCGAAAGATAACAGCCGGGAGATTTTAGATTCCTGGTGCCGGGCAGGCATGTTGAAGATTTTGTGGCATCGTACTTTATCGAGGCGATAAAGTAGGGGCACCGGGGTGCCCGCCTCTTACTCTTAATGTCGCAATATATTGACAAGTCGCTAACGGTACAATTATAGTTGAACAGTGGACAACCATTAGCTGCGAGGATTAGGAGGGCTTTCATTATTGTAAAAAACAAAACCCGAGTTTATCGGGAGCCGGCAGGTATTCAGCGGGTGATCGCTGACAGCCTTCGTCACGAAGGACCGGCTGGCACAGATACAGTCACAATTAACACCGTTTTAGAGCTGCACATGATTAATCCAAAAGCAATTTTAGCGCCAATGGTGTCAATTGCGGTGAACCGAAGATTTACAGCTGTGCTTTTTAAACAACATGGCCGGGAACAGCTTGCACGGGTTTCCGGTGTTACAAAGAGAAGAGATGAAGTTAATTTGTTTGAGAAAGTAATTGAGGAACTGCTGAAAAACGCTTGCCCCGCAATTAAATATCGGATAAATAAAGAGGTTTTATGTAAGCAAAATAGCTTTGAAACATATCAGCCCGAAATTCTGGAAGACAAAAGGGTTCAATATGTCTTAAGCTGGCAGGGCAGTGATGGTTATTTTGGCGAAGTATTTCATGGCGGCTGGATTCCAAGGGAAGAAAGGAAGTACAGCGCTACAGGCGCAGAATCTGCATTGCGCTTTTTATCAGAGATGGGGTTCCCAAAGGATAATCGAATTGTCAGTGAAGGATTAAATGCATTAACAGCCAGTGGCTGGAATCGGGGGAAGTCCTGCTGGAATATGTATGATCCGGAATTAGGCTTGTTTGGTGATGATATTATCCGCGCAGTTGTTTTTGCATACTTTGGGATGGAAGAACATGAGTCTATTAAGCAAGAAATACAACGCGCATTCGATTGCCTGGAAAGAGTGAACCGCGCTAATGCAGTAAGCGAAGTAATCGAAATATATAGAGGCAAAAATGTACATAAACCCGGTTTTGCATTACCGTGGTCATATCATCTTAAGCTATTAGCGTTTACTGAGAGTTGGAAGGACCCTAACAATCTACAGAGATTAGCAGAATATATCGAACACCTGATTGGGCTATCACCATTTCCGGATATTTATATTAAATACAAATCCCAGCTTATTGCGCCAGCTGCCATTTTTCCAAAGGACTTAAAGAAGAGCTTAAAAGACTTTGGTGATAAAGATTGGTTTTGGTGGTTCCATACATTTGAGCTGTTTGCGAGAATGGGAATCGTTCTAAAAGTCCCGGCACTAAAAAGTCAACTAGCTGAGTTAAAAGATATTTTGAGTCAGGGGGACGGTTTTTTTAGGATTAAGCCTAAAGATTACTGTTTTGCCAAATGGAGTGTTTATACGGGTCTCGCTTTGGAAGAAGACTGGAAGAAAAATAAATGGATGTATGATTTAACATTCCGCAGTCTGCTGATTCTGAAATATTCAGAAGAGATTAGTTAGGTGCCTTGTGGCGGACTTTGTAATCATAATGTACTTCTGTCCTATGCCCCTGTCCCTTGCCAGCGCCGGGAAAAATGGCTGCGGAAATGAATTTTACCCCTGTGCGGTTTGCTGGATGTGTTAATCTGGTGAGAGAGCAGGTTGGGGATAGGTGTTGAAAAAAGGGCAGGCAGCGCCGAAACGCTGTGCCCCAAATTTGGAGGTATGTTGATGGAAGTTATGGAAGCTATTAAAGCCCGCAGGTCTTCCCGCTCTTTTCTCGAAAAAGGTATACCTGAAAAGATTATTGACGAAATGCTGGAGGCGGCCCGTTTGAGTCCGTCCGGTGGCAATGGGCAGTCTTATCGCTTCGGTGTCATAAAAGATGCCAATCTGAAAGAGGAATTGGCACATGCCGCAGGAGAGCAGATGTGGATCGCGGAAGCGCCTGTTGTAATAGCCTGCTGCGCTGATATTAGCTGGGATTTGCTTGGCTTGCCTGAAGATGATTTTGGGCTGATCGTCAATAAACTAAGGTTCAGTGAAGAGTTTATTGAGTACCTCAACAAATATCCGAACCGAAAGAGTGTAAAAACGCTCCTTGCGAACCCGACACCTTTAATTCCAGCGGAACATATGTATTTGGTTGCCGTATCACATGGCTTGTCCGCCTGTTTTATTGGATTTCTGGATGTCGAAAAAGCGAACCGGATTCTGCGACTGCCAGAAAACATGGTCTGCCTTTTTTTGCTGCCGGTCGGTTACCCGAAAGATGATACAGCGCCGAAAGAAAAGAAAAGCGCAAAAGAAATTACCTTTTGTGAAACCTGGAAGGGATGAGGCGGGTACGCAGGTGCAGGTACGTGGGCACGAGGAGGATTTAAGTGGAGCAGTATGAAGAGCTATCTCTTTGTGGCTTATATTGCGGAGGCTGCAAGAATTACAAAGAAAACTTTAATTGCATGGGATGCAGAAATGAAAAAGAGCTTGTTAATGACTGCCCTACTCGTGCCTGTTGTATTAGCAGAGGCCTGCTTCACTGTGGAAATTGCGCAGAGTTTCCCTGTAGCGTTTTGGGCGATTTCTACAACGATGGCGTGCGACACCACGAATTAGCATACAAAAACATGCTCAGAATTAAAGAAATTGAAGTAGAAAAATGGCTTTCAGAACAGAAAGCAGAACATACCTGTCAATGTGGCAGAAGGAAAACATGGTTTGCTCCGAGATGTACTGATTGTTAGCAACTTGTCGCGCAAAAGAAGGCCTGAAGAGGATAAAATGAACATAATCACGATTAAAGAAGATGTAATACCTGAAATCGAAGAGTTGATGAACTTATATGGTGATGTCGGGTGGTCAGCCTATACAAACGATGGCATGAGATTAAAAAAGGCGATTGAGAATTCACTAAAAGTGCTGACTGCCTGGGACGATGATAAACTGGTCGGTTTGATTCGCGTAATAGGGGATAACCAAACCATTATTTATATCCAAGATATTTTGGTTCTGCAAAAATACCAGGGGCAAGGTATTGGGAGCCATCTATTAAAGCGCATACTGGAAGAATATCAAGTAATTCGACAAGTTATCCTGATGACCGAACAGAATGAAAAGACAATCAGGTTTTACGAAAAATGCGGTATGGTGAAGATTTCCGATCATAACTGCATCGCTTTCATGAAATAAGACTGCCTGGAATGACACAAGGGGACGGTTCTTTTGTGCTGCTTTTTAGGAGATCCTGTCAGCACAAAAGAACCGTCCCCTTGTGTCCCTCATGTCACTGGCACAGTATTTGCTAAAGAAACATATGATTAAAATCGATTCTGAAAGGGCGAGTTATAATGACCCCATAGGGTGAG
>DHDG01000037.1:0-30803 GCA_002399265.1 Firmicutes bacterium UBA4882
AGCGACCCGGCTGTGCTTAATCAGTCTTAAAGACCTTTCGGACAGCAACTCCGGAGTGATCTTCAGACGGTACAATGACGCCGGTTTCCACCAAGCCCCGGCTCTCTGGGCCATCACACGCGCCTTACTCTCTCCATCACAGTTTTTCCAGTAATCGATTTTATATTTATATTATACACCTAAGAAACTTTTGTCAACCGATTTTCGGGACACAGGAGCATCAGGACACATGGGGACGGTTCATGCGTCCTGCCTGATCTCAAGACCTTTTGTTTCAAGCAGGACGCATGAACCGTCCCCCGTGTCCTTGTGTCTATTCTTTGTCCTTTGGAAACAGTCTTTCGTAGACTAGGCTTCGCAGGATCGACAGGTTGCTAAAAATGCGGATACTGAAGGCCACCACAGCGCCGATATAAATATCGATGCCCAGTAAATCGCCCAGCCAAGTCAGAATAGCAGCCACAGCAATATTCATAAAAAAGCTGCTTAGAAATTTATGAAAACCGAATTTCCCTTCAAATTGAGCACGTAGTCCCCCGAAAATGGCGTCTAGACCAGCCATGATCGCGACAGCAGTATAGCTGACCATATTGACTGGAATTTCAACAGGTATGAGAAAACCCATAAAAATCCCAAGGGCAGTACCAAGCAGTGGAATCAGCATCTTATTGACCCCCTCCTACTACGCGGGCATAGTCAAAATTGAGACTGCCACGGTACGCATGGATTTTTTGATTTTCTACCCTCTTGACCTGGAATTCCAATCCCCATTGCAGAATTTGCTGTTCTACATACCCGCCGCGGATAAGAATGGCGTTTTCAAGCGTCTGCGGGTCGCCTATCGCACGAATAATGTAAGGTGGGGCCATCCTCTTCGTATCAACCAGAATAGTCGTACCAACGCAACTAAAGCCGGTGGTGGTTACCACGCGTTCGCCATTGATCTCCAATGCTTCCGCACCAGCGGCAAATAACTCATTCACTACTCCCTCAAGCTGATCGTAGTGGACAATGAAGAAGATCGGCTCTTCGTCGTGAGCAATGTCCTTCTTATCATCCAGAAGTACCTCAACGCCAGGGCCTTCCAGAGCGGTCAGACCTGCCACTGCCCTCATTCTCTCCAACTCGGAGTCACGATCATAATTGTGAAGCTGGTTGCGCAGCGTCAAGATCTCGCTTTCCAGCCTCTTTTGGGTGTCCTCCTGACTTTTCAGCAATGTTGCGAGCTCATCGACATTACTGGATGGAAGCCATTTACGCATTTGCTCCTGAGTCCGAAACTGCCAAATCACTAGCATTGCCAATAGCATACAGATTAGTCCAATTCCGATCTGCCAACTCTTCACCCGCAATTGAATCACCCTTTTCTGCAGACCACTAGTATGAGTCTATCTCTCAGTTTAGCTGTGCCAGAGCCGGGTGTCAACCAAATTGACATAAAAAGCGCGTCCCCTAACGCGCCGATAAGGTGCCAGTTAGCTCATGTGGCGGCCTTTTTGGCAGCGATAAACAGGCGCTGATATTTTGATAAATTTTCAAGTGTCTGGCCAATGCCAAGGACTACACTTTCAAAAGGATTGTCGGCAATTCGGACCGGCATGCGTATTTCTTTCGTAAGACGCTCAGCAAATCCCCGCATTAAGGATCCGCCCCCGGTAGCGACGATCTCTTTGTCCATAATATCTGCCAGTAACTCTGGTGGTGTATGTTCCAACAGCGTTCGGATTCCGGCAATGATGGTTTCCAATGGTTCCTGAACAGCCTCGAAAATTTCAAGGGCTTGAACTGTGATTACTTTGGGCAGTCCGCTGATATGGTCGCGACCGCGCACTTCTACGGCAGTATTGTTCTTTTCCGTAGGCTCGATCGCCCAAGCGGCGGCAATTTTCAGGTCTTCCGCCGTTCTTTCACCAATCATCAAGTTAAACTTGCGTCGGATAAAACGCGCCAGGGCTTCGTCAAATGCTTCTCCGCCCACCCGGATTAGTTGCCCTGTTACGATGCTGCCCAAGGAAATAACGGCAATATCCGTTGTGCCTCCACCAATATCGACGACCATATTGCCGGAAGGCTCATGAACAGGAAGACCCGCCCCGATTGCAGCGGCAACCGGTTCTTCAATCAAAAACGCCTCACGCGCACCCGCCCATAGAGTAGCTTCGGTGACAGCCCGGCGCTCAACGTCCGTAATCTGCGAGGTGACACTGACGACAACTCTGGGCTTAAAAAACGGTCTTCCTTTCGTAGCTTTTCTGATCAAGTAGCGGATCATTTCCCTGGTAATGTTGAAATCGCCTATCACACCGGCATTGAGCGGCCTGATAGCCTCAATGTCGCCTGGAGTCCGGCCGATCATCTGACGCGCCTCTTCGCCAATAGCCAAAATCTCCTTAGTTGGTCCATTCTTGACAGCAACGACCGAAGGTTCACGTAAGACTACGCCACGGCCGCGCTCATATACCAAACTGTTGGCGGTACCTAAATCTATACCTAAATCCCTGGCGAAATGCCTTCTGACAAAATGCAGTGTCATTGTGCCCTCCCGGCTTCACTGGAAATCCTGATTATATAAGCCCGCTTGTCGGTTTTGTTCACTAAGACGATAGAGCATACGCTCCACATCATATTGTGTGAGTTCAATTTGTTCCGGTTCGATAATTTTAATACAACGGAATTCTTTTTTCATCGTCAGCTGCGCCAAGTCTTCGATTGAATCGGCTATAACAGTCAATTCGACTGGTGCATAGGCCACCGGTCCCTCGTTTGGGACATCGGATGCAAGACGGTATATTTCATTGCCGTCCTCAATGTTTTCCAGTTCCAGACCTTGAAAAGGCATGTTGCGCAGTATTTCAACCTGTCGCTCTCTGACCCTTTCCGCCGCCTGCGCAGGATCTTCCGAGCCAAAAATGAAACGCCGGTTTTTAGGCTCTCCACGATAGTCAAAACGCAACCTCGCCCGAACTGGCGTTTTCAAATCGAGCTCACCTCGCGGGTTTTTAGCTATAACGCGCTTACTTTTCATTAATGCTCCAATCCGGCAGTAAAGCCTGCAGAGCGCTTAGTTCTTTTTCGGAAAGGTGACGAAAACTTCCTGGTGCCAGTCCTTCCATGGTCAGAGGACCCAACTGCACCCGGAGCAGTCTGCTGACCGGATGTCCAATTGCTTGACACATTCTTCTGACTTGCCGCTTACGGCCTTCGTGAATCCTTACACGTAAAATAGCATACCCATTTCCGGATTTGATTATATCAACTTGTGCCGGGGCAGTTCGACGTCCTTCGATTATAATGCCCTGCCGGAACTGACCTAACTGCTGCTCTTCTGGGACACCGACTACAGTCGCATGATATTCTTTGGTAACCTCCCTGCTCGGGTGGGTCAATGCAAATGACAAATCGCCGTCATTGGTTAACAGCAGTAAGCCTTCGGTGTCTTTGTCCAAACGGCCAACCGGAAAAACGCGTACTCCGACATCGCCGATCAAATCCAACACTGTTTTGCGATGATGCGTATCATGGGCTGTGACTAATATCCCGGCAGGTTTATTCAGCATTAAATAGACCTTTTTGCTATCTGGCGTGATGGCCCGGCCCCCAACCGTAATGTAGTCCCGGCCGGGTTCAATTTTGACTCCCATATCGCGCACAACAGCGCCATTTACTGTTATCTTACCCTGACGAATTAATTCTTCCGCGTGTCTGCGCGAAGCAACGCCCTGCGCAGCCAAGAATTTTTGCAGACGTTCCATGGAATGAATCACCACCAAAATCGAGTCATTGCCAAAATAGTATCATAAAACCCCGTCCTGTCATAGCCGGGGTTTAGATTTTTGTCTATGCGAACCAAAGTGCTCAGCGGCCAAAAAGCCTCCTGAGCCAGTTAACAAATACGTGCAAAAAAGTTCTCCGCGGTACGGCCTCCTCAGTAATCAAATCAATCTCTGCCAATACTGCTCCGTCGCAGACGGCCTTTAGCCGCCCCACGCTCTGCAAACGCATTACCGGAGCCGGAATATTGGACGAGAGGTCGATTTCCAAAGCCATTTTTCGGGCTTGGCTTTTGCTCAGTACTAGATTGAGCTCTTGCGCGGGAATGACATTGACGACATCACGCACCCCATCGGTGACATTGGCTGGCTTGATGACCTGCCCGGCAGAAGCTATACGTATCAGTTCAAAATTGGCAAAACCCCATTCCAGTAAAGCGCTGCAGTCAGCATACATGTCTTTACTCTTAAAAACTACCGCCAGTAATTGCTGGTCATCCCTGGTAGCGGACGCCACCAGACAATGACCGGCCGATCTGGTGTATCCAGTTTTGACCCCATCCGCACCATCAAAGCGCCAGAGCAATTTATTATGATTTGTCATGGACCGATCCCAGTCATTTCCCGGCCACGGAGTCACATGCTGTCTGGTGGAAACTATTTTAGCAAAGACCGGATTGTGCAAGGCATAGCGGGTGATGGCCGCCATGTCATGCACGGTCGTCAAATGATTAGAAACAGGCAGGCCGTGAGGATTCACAAAATTACTCTCTTTAGCGCCGATGGCGCGTGCTTTTTCGTTAAGCATTGTGATAAACCGCTCCTGATTGCCGGCAATATGTTCCGCCACCGCAACAGAAGCGTCATTTCCGGAACTGAGCAATACACCGTAAAGTAGATCTTCCAGAGTCTGAACTTCCCCTTGAGATAACCAAATAGAAGAACCCTCGATGCGCGCAGCGTTTTTACTGACAATTGTCTTGGAATTCAAATCTCCATTTTCGATCGCAACAATAGCAGTCAAGATCTTGGTAGTGCTGGCAGGCTCCATTTGCTGATGGCTATTCTTCTGATAAAGAATCGTGCCAGTGGTGACATCCATCAGAATGGCCGAGTTGCCGGAAACAACTGGTCTGGCCCATGCCGGGCCAGCTACGGCAAGCATGAAGAAACAAGTGATCAAACAAACTGATAACACACGTTTCATAAAAGCCCGACCTCCTGGATAATCCGGGGCAAATCCATCAACGATTGTACAATTTTCTTTACTTGGGCATAATCCCTCTTTGAAATGACTGGAATGACTGGCAAGAGCAGAACAGAGGCCCCACAAAAAAGCCGCGGTATACCGCGGCGCGTAAACCTTGGATATCCTTTGCTAATGCGTCAGTGTCAGTGATTCTCTTTTGCCTTTTAGTAATCCGTCGATCTTATCGATTAGGTCAGGCATTGTATCCAAAACACGATCAAATACCGCGTTACCCCCGACCGGGACAAATCGGGTATCGCCTTTGCCTACGGTCAGAAAGCCAACCGGATTCAGCGTTATTCCGGCACCGCTGCCGCCGCCAAAAGGAAGCTGATTGGCTTCAGAATTTTCACGCTCGCGGTCCCGGTCGCGCTGCGCCCGGTTGTTGCTGTCAAACTCTGAACCACCCGCTGCAAATCCAAATGTGACACGCGATACTGGAACAATGACTGTCCCATCCGGGGTTTCCACAGGATCACCCAAAATGGTGTTAACATCGACCATATCTTTAATACTGGTCATGGTAGTTTTCATTAAGCCTTCAATAGGATGCTCGTTCGTTGGATTGCACTCCTTCCTTTCTCAGAAAGTGTCTGAGATAGTTGCGGAAACCTGCAGCAATAATATGGCCGATTTTCAGTTCTAATATACAGAAGAAGTCTGTCTCAAGCTTTGGCTGGTCATAAGAAGGCAGAATAGAAATCTGGCGTCTTTTACATTTACTAAAATCTATGTATTGTTGCAGATAGCCAAAGGCTAGCCCAGTTAAGGCATAGGAAGCGCCCGTAGCGACGGCGGTAAAGGCCGCATCTTCCAGCCCCATAACGCTCACCCAACGCAAATGAATGCATTTTGTTTGAGAATGCTTTGCCGAAAAGGAAGCCACCCAATGGATAGATTCATTCCTGACAAACAGCGACAACAGTGCGATACCCAGCCCGTAGTCTTGGACTCGGGGCCAGAATTCCAACAATGGCGGCAAATCGTTTTTTCGTCGCTTCGGTTCTTGATCATCTTCTGGCTTTTGATCTTCAGATTTCGGCTTTTGATTAGCAGAGTTATACTTGTGGGTATAACTAAACAAGCCAAAGAGCAGTTTGAGATCCAAGCGGACAAATTGCAGCGCCGGACTTAACAGCGCCTTGACCTGAAAACGCACCGGGATAAAGTAAAGCAATACGAGACTGAGTAGCAGAATGAGAATCAATGGCACAGGGCTGTTCACCTCGATAGCAAACTTGGTTTAGTTTTCCACTGACTCTCATTCAATATACCCGCCTACCTGTTATATCTGCCGCCGCCGTCACACTTACGCAAGATCGGGTTACCCTTAGGCGCTGCTATTCGCGCGGCTGCTTTTTTAATGAAGTGTACCAGCTCGCTCACTAACATACTTAACGAGGAGAACAGCATAATCAGTCCCCAGTCTTTCAGATCAAGCACGACTGTAGCAAAAATGGTTCTCAACGGATCAAAGTAAATCACAGCTAATTGCATGGCCAGCGAAATCAAAACCGCGCCTATCAAATACCAATTGCCAAAAAGACCGGTTTCAAATAAGCCATGCCCTTCAGAACGACACTCAAAGGCAAAGATAAATTGCGACATTACCAATGTCGTAAACGCCACTGTGCGGCTATAAGCCAGTGAACCTGTGCGCTGCGCAATCAGGAAAGCGGCAATGGTGCATATTCCGATGGAGACACCCCTAAGCAGCATAGAACATCCCAATCCGTGCGCAAAGATGCTTTCCGCAGGCTTGCGGGGTGGCTTTTGCATGAGGTCTCCTTCAGGTGCCTCAACTCCAAGGGCCAGCGCTGGTAATCCATCGGTCACCAGATTGGTCCACAGGATCTGCATTGGCATTAGCGGCAACGGCATACCGCTAATGGCGGCGATAAACATCGTCAATATTTCTCCGGTATTACAGCCCAGCAAGTACCTAATGAATTTTCGGATGTTCGCATAGATCGCGCGCCCCTCTTCGACAGCAGCAACGATACTGGCGAAATTATCGTCTGTCACAATCATGGCCGCTGCTTCTTTGGTGACTTCGGTACCAGTCAGGCCCATTGCCACACCAATATCAGCTTCTTTAACGGCCGGGGCATCGTTGACGCCGTCGCCAGTCATCGCTACCACTTCGCCCTTTTTCTTCAACGCCTTGACAATACGCAATTTGTGTTGTGGCGACACTCTGGCGAAAACAGAGACATCTTTGATGCGCTTTTCCAGTTCAGACTGGGACATAACCTCTAGTTCAGGTCCGGTCGCCAGTGCACCCCGTCCTGTCAGGAGACCGATCTCTTTGGCAACAGCCATAGCGGTCTGCGGATGGTCGCCGGTGATCATGATTGGATGGATACCTGCCTGCCGGCAAGTTGCAATGGCGTACGCTGCCTCGGCACGCGGCGGATCATGCATCCCGACAAGACCCAGAAAGACAAGGTTCTGCTCGGCCTGTACGACTGTTAGCTTGCCTCCACCTTGGCGGGGCTCTTCATGATCAAAAGTAAGCGGTTTATAGGCCAATGCCAGCACCCTCAGCGCTTTTTCGGCAAGCGCGACATTTTGATTCAAAACCTGCTGGCGCTGAACATCCGATATTTTTTGGGGTACGCCATCCACCAAAATTTCTGTACACAGCGGTAGAATTGACTCCGGAGCACCTTTGGCAAACACATAACGGCCGCCTTTCTGGTCGGAGTATATTACTGACATACGTTTGCGCTCAGACTCAAACGGAAATTCTTCTGTTAGACGCCATGATTTTTCAAGTTCGGCGCGACTAATACCTGCCTTGAGAGCAGCCACCAGCAGTGCGCCTTCAGTCGGATCTCCGATTACACTCCAACTGGAACGGCTTGCGGCAGGAGTGTCTTTGCAGCCCGACACATTCTCCAAATAGGAGTTATTACAGAGCGTGCCGGCTGTCAAAGCCAATGCCAAAGTAGGGTCTTTAGCAATATCTGCCGGCTTCCCTTGACTGAGAATGCGCCCTTCCGGACGGTAGCCAATCCCACTAATCTGATATTCATTTTTATTGCTACCCACATAAATAGTAACAGCAGTCATTTCATTCTCAGTCAAAGTGCCCGTCTTATCCGAGCAGATTACAGTCGCGCACCCCAAAGTTTCCACTGCAGGAAGCCTGCGGATTATAGCTTTGCGACGGATCATTCTCTGTACACCAATTGCCAGAGCAATAGTTACAATTGCCGGCAGGCCTTCCGGAATAGCTGCCACTGCCAGGCTGACCGCTGAAAAAAACATATCTCGGAATGACTCACCACGTAGGATTCCGATTAGGCCGACGAGCAAACAGAGTACACCACATACCAGTACCAGCCATTTTCCCAGTTGTGTCAGACGCTTTTGCAATGGCGTGTCGCCCGGTTCAGCTGCTGAAATCATACCGGCGATTTTGCCCAACTCAGTGGTGGTTCCGGTTTCTGTTACGATAACGGACGCACGGCCTCTAGTTACCAAAGTGCCTGCAAATACCAGGTTACGTAAATCGCCAAGCGCATGTTTCCCTTGGCTCATCACGGCTTCATTCTTTACCACAGGCAGTGATTCCCCGGTTAGCGGCGATTCATCTACCTCTAAAGAATTACATCTGGCAATGCGGGCATCCGCACAAATGCGATCTCCGCTTTCCAGGAGCAGCAAGTCACCAGGGACCACTTCACTAGCTGGAATAACCTTGATTTGCCGATCGCGGATTACCTTCGCCTGCGGTGCCGTCAAGTCTCTCAAAGCAGCAAGCGACTTTTCCGCTCGGTATTCCTGTGCAAAACCCAGCAACGCATTCATAATAACGATGGCCAAAATTGCCAGAGCGTCATTACGTTCGCCAAGCAGCCACGAGATGGCTGTAGCGGCTAACAAGACCAGCACCATAAAATCGGTGAACTGCTCAGCCAGAATTTTTAAGGGGGAAATGCCTCCTTTTTCAGGAAGCTTATTTAGGCCTTTTTTGGTCAGACGCCTTTGGCTCTCTTGTGACGATAACCCTTTTTCGGCGTCGGTGATTAATTCGGTGATAACGGCATTGACAGTCTTATAATGCCAATTCTTCATTCACACTCTCCTCCCAGCGTGTCCAGCACTTGCTCCTAACATATATGCAGAAACAACCGTAAAAATGAAAGGCACAGGAAAGATAAGGCAGGCTACAAAAGGAAGAGGGGTAAGACAGAGGGACGATCCTCTATCTGCCCGCAAAAAGAAAAAAGACAGAGGAACCGCAAACCGTTCCTCTGTCCGTACGCGCTTTTATTCAGTCATTAGTCAGGATTCGGGCCACTTCGGGGCGGGTATATTCGGCCGGAAGACTTTCGCGGCGCACTATCATTTCGCGGACATTGGTTCCGCTGAGGATCAAGTGCGCGCCCCGATCATGGGGACAAGTCTTAAGCGAAGCCACTGTACCGCACTTTCTGCAAAAAAAGGTGTGTTCAAAAAACAAAGGCTCAATTCCAAGCTCGGCGGGGCTGAAGTTTGCAAAAATCCGCTGGGCATCATAAGTACCGTAAAAAGAACCGACCCCCGCATGATCCCTTCCTACAATGAAATGAGTGCATCCGTAATTGCGCCTTACTAATGCGTGAAAGACCGCCTCACGAGGACCGGCGTAACGCATGGCGGCTGGAAAGACTGATAACAGTACGCGTTCTTTCGGGAAATAACCGCCAATCAATGCCTGATAGGTACTCATCCGCAGATCCGACGGAAGGTCGTCTTGTTTAGTTTCACCCACTAACGGATGCAAAAACAAGCCGTCGCAGATTTCCAGCGCGCACTTTAGAATGTACTCATGGGCGCGATGAATCGGATTGCGTGTTTGAAACCCGACTATGCGCTGCCATCCCCTGTTCCGGAACTCCGACTTGGCCTCTGCGGGTGTCAAATCGCACTCCGGAGGGACGCCGCGGTCGATTATGCGAAACAAACTGATTTTCCCAGCAGCATAGAGCTTTGGCATGGCAAAGAGCCGTGCCACTCCCGGATGTGTGCGATTCTTAGTGAGATAAACTGCCTCAGCTTCGCGTTCGGGATCATAGGAAAAGATCTCAGTAACCTCGATTGTTCCGTAAGTTTTTTCGTCCCCGCCCGCCGCCGCTCCACACAGAGAAGCTAACGGCTTTTTCTCAAGAATCGCGGCGTCTTCCGCACTGACAGGCAACTGAATTGGGATTGGCCAAATATGACCATTTGCCAGGCGCATGGACGTCAAGACGCTCTCATAATCCTTTTTCCCGAGAAAGCCAGTTAAAGGTGCATAACCACCTGAAGCAAGCAGTTCCAAATCGGGCAGGATGTGCAGAGGGACTTTGAGCTTCGGCAGGTCCGCCACAGCCGTCTCAATGGCATCCATTCAGGCTCACCTCTCTGCACTTTCAATGACTCTGGGAATTTCGAATTCTTCAATGCGACCTTGGGCATCTTTACAGATCCAGCGGATTTTATCTTTATAAAGCTGTGGCCTCAAAGACGCACCTAGCCCCGCCAACATAAACGGCAGCTGTGTCTCCAGTGCACCATTAGGACAGGCTTTTATGCACGCCATACAATCCCAGCATTCGGCGGCATTACGAATTTCAGATTGACCTTGATCATTGATCAACAGCAGATCTCCGGGGCAGCATTCAACGCACGGCGGTTCCACGTACCCGGGGCAGCCAGTGCAGCGCTGAGAATTTACTTTCACGGTCATTTTAAGGAACACTCCCTCTTTTGTTCTACAATGAGAGGATATTCCTAAATCCCGTACTTTGACACTCACGCAATCAGGCTGCCATGCCCAGACCGCTGAGTCGATCAACCGCCTCTTGCGCTGTGAAATGTGACGGATCCCATTGCAGTGCCAGTTTATAGTAAATTAATGCTTCGCTGTGGCGTCCTGATTTTTCTAGCAAGACACCCAGATGATAAGCGATCTCCGGATTACCCGGCGCCTTTTCAATTCCTTCTTTGAGAACTGCAATGGCATCTTTGTTTTTACCCATCTGCTGACAAACCTCTGCTAATTCCAGATAACCGGAAGAACGACCGGGCGATAACTGAATTGCCTTTTTGAAATGGTCTTCCGCCTGAGCAGGTTGACCGGCAGACAAAGCGATTTTTCCCAGTCCGACCAACGCCGTTACAGACTGGGGATCCCTCCTTAAGACAGTTTCAAAAGCTGTTTTGGCTGTCCCGGAATCGCCAATCTCTAAGTAAGCGTTTCCTAGTAAAGCCCATAGAAAAGATTCATGCGGCGCGGTCTGCAAAGCCCTTCTATATTCCGGAATTGCTTTGGCATGATTGCCTTGAGCAGAATATGCCATCGCCAATAAAACCTGCGCTTCAAGATCTCTTGGACTTACAACCACAGATTTTTTTAGATTATCGACCCCGCGCGAAATCATGCCATTGGATATATAGATCAACGACCATTCAAAGTACTGGTCTGGCGCTGCCAAGACATGAATACCGAGAATAATGAAAACGCCCAGAAAAAGTAGCCCAACTCGGTAACGCCTGATTGTTGCCATGTTACATTCTCCCTTTGCATTCTCGCATTCGCCATATAGTTACCTACCCGGTTAATATTCGAGCGCCACAAGGTCTGTTCCTTCGTATTAATCAATCACAACATCTGGCAACCAGATGTGTTATACTCTTAAGGCGGAGGTGTTAAAGATGGCTTTGGACGGCTTCACAATTTACGCACTAATCGACGAATTACGTCCCAAAATTGCTAATACCAGAGTTGATCGCATCTACCAAGCCACTCCTGAAGAAATTGTCATTCAGTTGCGCGGTACTAGAGACTCCATGACCCTAATCATTTCCGCCCAGGCACAGCTGGCTCGTTTTCAGCTGGGTGATCGGCCCTATGTTCCACAAAACCCGCCGCCATTTGCCATGCTTCTGCGCAAACATCTTTCTGGTGCCAGACTGATCAACTTGCAGCAATATGGCTTGGAACGGGTAATCCGTTTTGAGTTTGATACGTATGAGGAATACGCCGGTCAGGCAGCTAAGTTTTTGTATTTAGAGATCATGGGTAAACATAGTAACCTTATTTTTGCCGACCGTGAAGACATAATCCTCGGTGCCGTAAAGCATGTTAATGAGCTACAGAGCAGAGTCCGACAGGTCTTACCCGGCGAAAAGTACACCTTTCCCCCTTCCCAGCATAAAAAGGATCCCCGCACGTTAAGCGCTGAGGACTTGGCCCTGATAATCGGGAGAAGCGATCCTGCCAAAAAAGTCAGAGAGATTCTGGTGAAGCATCTGGACGGCATTAGTCCGTTATTGGCCGATGAGTTATTGTTCAGATCCGGCTTCGCTACGGCTATTGCTGCCGGTGATTTGAGCGAATCTGATACTGCAAGACTGTGGGCCCTTCTGGCTGAGTTGGCTGATAAAACGCGCACTGGTCTCTGGGAATCTGGTGCTGCTTTTGACGAGTCTGGATTTGTGATCGAGTTTTCGTGCTTGACGCCAACCCATCTTGTGAACGGCCAGAATACTACCGTACGCGAACTGCCACTCAACCAATGCGTTGCCGAGAGTTTTGAAAAAACAGCTGCCAACAATCGCCTGGCAGTTTTGAAGCAAAACTTGTTCCGGACCGTTGCTCAGGCCCTGGCACGCGCGCAGCACCGTCAAAAAGCCCACCAGGAGGCTATTGCCGCTGCTGACAAAGCTGATCAGTGGCGGATTTATGGGGACTTGTTGCTGTCCTGTTCTGGCGCAAAAGGCGACGCCGCCGAAGCAGGCTCGCACGGCAAGGGACAAAGCGTCGTGACGCTGATCAATTACTATGATCCAGACTGCGCAGAGATTGCCATTCCTCTCGACCCGGCCTTTACTATCGCAGAAAATGCTCAAAAATACTTTAAGAAATATACCAAAATTAAAAGAGGCCTAAAGTTTGCCGCTCAGCAACTGGAAAAAGCAGAACAGGAAATTTCCTACCTCGAATCAGTTCAGACCGCGCTGGAATTTGCCAATCAACCATCCGAAATTGATGAAATCCTGCTTGAGTTGCAGCAAAGCGGTTATCAAAGTGCCCGCACCCGTAACCGCGGCAAAGGCAGTAATAAAGATCAGGGAAAAGAAAAAGGACGTCGTAGCAACGCGCCAGAAAAAGCAGGATTCCATAAATTCAAGTCCTCACAAGGTGTTGAGATCATCGTCGGCAAAAACAATGTACAAAATGATCGCCTGACCACTGAAATGGCGGCACCTAATGATTTATGGCTACATGTTCAAAAGGCGCCGGGTTCACATGTCTTGATTCGCAGTGGTAGTTTAGGTGGCAATCAGGTCGATGACGTCACGTTGTTGGAAGCGGCCAATTTGGCTGTCTATTTTAGCAAAATGCGCTCTTCCAGCAAAGTGCCGGTGGACTACACCAGCAAAAAACATGTCAAGAAGCCGCCGGGATTCCGGCCTGGCATGGTCATTTACGATAATTTTTCCACGATCATTGTCGATCCAAATCCGGCGACTTTGAGACATTTCGGGCTGACTGACTAACGTTTGATGCCTCTACCTCGGTCGTTAACTCCGACCACTGATCATAGAGTTGCTGGAGGCGCGCCACAGCTTCCTGATCTTCATCAGTCAGTTTTTGAGACTCGAGATAGTCTTGATAAACCTCAGGGGTACAAAGCAACTCTGCGATCTCAGTGCGTCTTTCTTCCAAAGAAGCGATTTCGGCCTCAACGGAAGCCAGCGCTTCCAAAGTGCGCTGGCTGACCTTCTTGGGACGCCGCAGTTGTCGTAATTTCTGCTGGCTCTGGCTTGCACTGCTTACCGGAGCTTCTTTTTTTGCGGCGGCCAGAGCTTCCTTCTGCTCTGCCAGCCAATTCTGATAATCCTCATATTTACCTTCGAATGGAGTGATATGGCCTTCGGGACTCAATAAAAGCAGCCTTTGGGCAACTTTATTAACAAAATAGCGGTCATGCGAGACGAATAAGAGGGTACCTTCATATGCAGTCAGTGCGTTTTCGAGGGCCTCGATCGAGCGCAGATCCAGATGATTTGTCGGCTCGTCCAGGATCAGGAAATTCGCTTTATCCAATACTAGCTTAGCCAGAGCAAGACGTCGCCGTTCGCCGCCGCTCAGATCTTCCACCCGCTTAAAAACATCATCGCCCTTAAATTGGAAAAGTGCCAAGTGGTTGCGGGCAGCCAGGTTGTCAAATCCTCTGGTGTTCAAAATTTCCTCAAACGGTGTCCCTGACAGATTGAGATCCGGCTGTTCCTGTGAATAATAGCCGGTGGTAACAGCGTGTCCCCACCTAACCCGCCCATCGTCTGCCACGAGATCCCCCATCAAAATACGCAATAATGTAGTCTTACCGGATCCATTGGGACCAAGTAAAGCTATTTTATCACCAGCGTGCAGCGCAAAGGAAATTGTCTTCAATATTTGACGGCTGTCAAATGCCTTTGTGAGATTCTCCACTTCCAGGACCCTTTTTCCACTGCGATGCGCCGCACCAAACTTGAGCCGGATCCCATCCTGTTCTCCGGGTGGCTTTTCGAGTCTCTGAACCAAATCCAGCCGTTTCTGGCGGCTAGCCGCTTCTTTTTTAGCCTTTTCAGTTTCCCGGGATTCGCGAATCATTTTTTCCTGGCGGCTAATCTCTTTTTGTTGAAGAGAATATGCTTTCTCCCAAGATTGGATCAGCTGCTGACGCTGCAACAGATAACTCGAATAATTACCGGCATAGCTGGTAATATGATGATCTTCCATTTCCAGAATGCCTTGTGCGATGCGATCTAAAAAGTAGCGATCATGCGAGACCGCCAACACTGCCCCACGGTAGTCTTTCATAAAATGCTCCAACCACTCCACCGCTTGAATATCAAGGTAGTTGGTCGGCTCATCAAGGAGTAACAAATCCGGTTCGGATAACAGTAATCTGGCTAGCGATAAACGCGTTTTTTCTCCGCCACTCAGACTGCTGGTCTGGCGATCCCAAAAGTCTTTTGGCAAACCCAGGCCGTTGAGGACGCTGCGAATGCGGGGGCGGTACTCATAACCACCCTGTCGTTCGAAACGTTCGCGTAAATTACTATATTTATCCATTAATGCACTTAACTGATCGTGATCGGCATTGGCGGCCCCAGGTGACAAGTCACCCATAGCATGCTCAATAGCGGAAATCTGATCGGCAAGCGCCCGCAGATCCGCAAAGACTGCGAGCATTTCTCCTTCAACAGTCAGGCCTTCAGAAAACTGCGGTTCCTGCGTCAGATAACCCAGTTGCAGGCCGGTCTGAAAGGTGATTCTTCCCGAATCATAATCCTCCCGGCCCTCAATGATGTTTAGCAGGGTTGTTTTGCCGCATCCATTCGGACCGATCAGGCCGGTTTTGGTGCCGGGATCAATCTGAAAACTGATCTGTTCCAGAATCAAATTTGCCCCATAATATTTTGTCAGGTTACTTACTTCCAGAAGAGGCATTGGTTCCTCCGATTGTTAAAATAATAGATAAATGCTAGTAAATCGAGCCAAAACGATCCAGCGGCCACAGTCGAAATACCGCCCGTCCCCGGATGTTTTTGGCAGGCATGAATCCCCAGTAACGACTGTCCTCACTGGAATTACGGTTATCTCCCATCATAAAATAATGGTCTTCCGGTATTTTAACCGGCGCAAAATTGCCGTATATCTTAACGTTCTGAGGTAAATACGGTTCCTCCAGCGGCGAACCGTTGATGTAGACCGCACCGTCACGCATTTCCCACGTTTCGCCCGGCAGTCCGATCACTCTTTTCACGTAATCCGTAGAAAATTGTGCACTGGCTGGCGGTTTGAAAACTAGTATCTCGCCGCGACGGGGAGCTCTAAACTTCAAAGTGACTTTGCCCGCGATAAAGCGATCGTTTTCAATAATTGTCGGTGACATCGAGCCGCTGGGCACAACCCTTACTTCAAACACAAACGTCCGCACCACCAGGAAGAGGATTATTGCTGGAACAATGACTTCTAAAATGTCTTTGATCAGTTTGCGGTTTTTACTCAAACCACCAACCCCCGTTCATTATGGGAAATTACGCGCGATTTTGATGACCGTCATCCAGTTCATCTGTAATACTCTGCCTGTTGATTATAACATATTATTAATTAGTCGCACAAAAAAACGGGCCGTCCCTTCCGAGACAGCCCATTGCGCGGTATTGTTATTTCTTGGCCACCGCTTCTTTCAGAGCTTTACCAGCCCTGAAAACTGGAACTTTGCGGGCGGCTATTTTGATCTCAGCGCCTGTTTGCGGATTGCGGCCTTTACGGGCCTCACGTTTACGGACTTCAAAACTGCCGAAACCAACCAGCTGCACTTTGTCGTTCTTGGCCAGAGCCTGGGTTATGGCCTCAAATACGGCGTCAATGGCTTTTCCCGAATCCTTTTTGGTAAACTCGGTTTTCTCAGCTACCTTATCAATAAGCTCGGTTTTTGTCACATCTTTCACCTCCTTCCACAACTGTCCACCTTGGTGGTGATAATTCTACGGTATGAAAAGTTTTCCTGCAAGATTGGCCAATTTTTCATCAAAATTGTTCAATGGATTCGCAGGTTTGCGGGGATATTCCTTCAAAAACGGACAAAAGGCGGGCATTGCTTGCAAAAGGCCAGCTAGACACGATGATAAGAAACAGGCAGCTTAATTGGCTGCCTGTCAGGGTCACTGTGTCACAAATTGATTAGAGGATGATGCAAATAAGCCCTCCGCTACCCTCATTCAAAATCTTAGTGAGTGTTTCCTGTAATTTTTCCTGAGCGTTTTCCGGCATTTTGGTCAGTTTGCTCTGCAGCCCTTCTCGTACCAAGTCATGCATGGATTTGCCCAAAAAATCGGTTTCCCAAATCTGATCGGGATCTTTCTCAAATTCTTCCGCAAGGTAGCGCACGAACTCCTCGCCTTGCTTTTCAGTCCCGACAAACGGAGTCACTTCAGCACTTATGTTCGCCCTGATCAGGTGATAGGAAGGCGCAGTGGCAGTTAACTTAACCCCGAACCGATTGCCTTGCCTAATCAACTCCGGCTGTTCAAAGACAATATCGTCCGTTCCCGGGCTCACAAGGCCATAACCCGTATTTTTGACATTGCGGAGCGCTTCGGCTACTTTATCATATTCGTGCTTGGCAAAGGACAGCTCCGAAATCAGACCCACCAGATTATGATCGCCCTCTATCGGGAATCCGCTCAGCTCGCTCAAAACCTGATAGAGCAAGTCATGGCTACAGGTCAGCTCAATCGCAGCCGAGCCTTCTCCGGGCTCAATAGACTGCAGGATAGAGCGTTCCACAAATTCGTACTCCCCCAGCTGCAGCGCAGCCGGTTCGACGTCACGCAGCCGATTGACATCAGCCACAACCTCCAAAACGGCATCGCTGAATCTGGCATACAGCCAGTGATTATTGGGAAGCTCCTCCACCCATCTGGGCAGATCAATGGCAATTTCCCGGATCGGGAACATGTAGAGGGCTTCTTTCAGCAAGTCAATAATGACGGGCTGCTCCATGTTTTGACAATCCATCGGCATTGCCGGAACGTCGTAGCGGGCGCTCAATTCGGCGGCCAGAGTCACCGCATCTAGCCCGGAAGGATTCTTGGAATTGACAATGATCACAAAGGGTTTCCCAAGGTCAGCCAATTCGGTGATCACGCGGTTTTCTGCATCTTCGTAGCTGGCACGCGGTAAATCGGTGATACTTCCGTCTGTGGTGACAACAATCCCAATCGTGGAATGCTCTTCAATCACTTTTCGCGTCCCAAATTCGGCCGCTTCTTCAAAAGGAATCGGATCTTCCAGCCATGGTGTCCGCACCATACGCGGGCCTTCCTCATCAAGAAAACCTTGCGCGCCTTCCACTGCGTATCCGACGCAGTCGACCAGACGGACTTTCAGCTTCAACTGTTCGCTTACCGCGATTTCTACTGCTTCATTGGGAATGAATTTGGGTTCAGTGGTCATTATGGTGCGCCCTGCTCCACCCTGCGGCAACTCATCCTTTGCCCTTTCGCGTTCGTGGAAATTGCGGATATTTGGCAACACCATCAGATCCATGAAGCGTCGAATAAATGTTGACTTCCCTGTACGTACCGGGCCCACGACACCCAAATAAATGTCGCCCCCGGTGCGTTCGGCGATATCCTTCAAGATATCAAACCGTTCCATCCGCATCCCCCCAATACTATTATTTTCGGCCGGGACGGCATCCGTAGGGTGCCGCCAGGGTAAAAGTGTGTAGCGCTTTTCCTGCCGATTTAACGGTACATATATATTGGGAAGGGACGGCCTTTAGACCGCGAACCCGAAAGTTCGCGCGCTTTTCTATAAGAAATCCGGTTCTATTTCTCTAACCAATTCACGCCGCATCAAAGAAACAACCGCTGCAGACGGCGAACAACGTCCCTCCATAATCTCATTGACTTTTTCAGTGAGCGGCATTTCAACTGCATGGGTCTGCGCAAGATTAAGCGCGGCTGCAGCAGTGTTGAATCCCTCAACAACCATTCGGGTGCTGCCACAAATTTCGTCGTAGGATCTTCCTTTGCCCAGCTGCTCGCCAGCCCATCTGTTACGGCTATGCTGGCTGCCGGCCGTAGCGAAAAGGTCTCCTAATCCGGATAATCCCGCAAAGGTCATGGGATGAGCGCCCATCACTTTTCCCAGGCGCGTTATTTCTGCAATACCGCGGGTGATGACGGCTGCTTTGGTATTATCGCCATAGCCGATACCATCGCAGATGCCGGCCGCAATGGCCACAACATTCTTGAGCGCTCCGGCCAATTCAACGCCAAGCACATCCTGATTGGTATAGATACGGAAGGAATCGGTTGATAGAAGTTCCTGCCAAAATCGAGCGGCTCTCAAATCATAGGCGGCCGCTACTGACGCGGAAGGAATGTCTCGTCCAACCTCTTCGGCATGGTTTGGTCCAGAGAGCACGGCAATAGCGTCTTCATTCAACTCTCCGATCTCCTCCAGCAAGACCCGGGACATGGTTTTTCCGGTAGTTGGTTCCAGTCCCTTACCTGCATTGATGATCATATATTCCTGACGCCAATGCTGATTGCATTGAAAGGCGACGGCTCTGACGAAACGCGAAGGCACAGCCATGATAATCGCCTCCGGATTGTCAAGCGCAACGTCGAGGCAATTGGTCGCAGTTAGATTGGCAGGCAACGGCACGCCAGGCAGATAAATTGTGTTTTCATGATTCTCGTTAATAGCATAGGCGGCATCTGCTTCTTTTGACCAGATCACCGTACGGAAGCCCTTTTGGGCAGCAAGTCTGGCCAAAGCTGTCCCCCATCCGCCGGCTCCGATCACCGCCAGATGTCTATGGTTCAAAACTATCCCTCCGTATTATTTATCTTTGCGTCCCCGAAAAATCAACTTAATCGGAGTGCCCGAAAAACCGAAAGCTTCCCGCAGTCGGTTTTCCAAATACCTGCGATACGAGAAATGGATGTCCGGCCGGTTGCAGTGAAATACAAACAGCGGCGGTTTCACTTGCGGCTGACTGACATAAAAAATCTTAAACCGTTGTCCGCCGGTACCTGCAGGCGGCTCATGCATCACGGTTGCCTCAGTCACAACCTCATTAAGTCTGGCAGTCGGCACGCGTTGGTTGTATGCCTCAGCCACCGTCATGATGGCGTCAAATACTTTGGCGACTCTCTGACCGGTCTTGGCCGAAATAAACAGGACGGGCGCAAAAGGCAAAAAGGACAGTTTATCCTGCACTTCTTCGCCAAATTGGCGCATCGTGTCATTATCTTTGGGAACCAAATCCCATTTATTATAAATTATAATACAGGCTTTGCCGCCTTCAAGAATATAGCCGGCGATTCTCTGATCCTGCTCGGTAATGCCTTCAACAGCGTCAATAATGAGCAGCGCAACATCACAGCGATCAATCGCTCTCAAGGCGCGCATCACACTATACCTTTCAATCGGATCATCGATTTTACCCCGCCGGCGCATACCGGCCGTATCAATCAGCAATAGTTCCTGTTCACCGTATTGAATGTCAATGTCGATGGCATCTCTGGTAGTGCCGGGTAAATCACTGACAATCACCCGTTCTTCCCCGATGAGCGCATTCACAAGGGACGACTTGCCGACATTCGGTCGTCCAACCACGGAAACCTTGATGATGGACTCGTCCAGCTGTGCTTCGGTCTCTTCCGGCAGATGGCTGACGATCATGTCCAGCAGATCTCCGGTGTTGAGTCCATGCTCAGCTGATACCGGCAGCGGATCACCTAATCCCAGCGCATAAAAATCATAAATGAAGTCCGGATTGCCTTCTGCCTTATTAACTGCCAAAATGACAGGCTTTTGGGCTTGCCGCAGCAAATTGGCAACATCATGATCCTGCGGAGATAATCCCTGTCGGCCGTCCACGATAAGGATGATTAAATCAGCTTCCCTGACAGCCATTTCAGCCTGTTTGGTAGTCTGTGATTCAAGCGGGTCCTGAGTTGCCACTCTAATGCCGCCAGTATCCACCAGCAAGAACGAATGGTTCAGCCATTCGCATTCTGCATAAAGCCGGTCTCTGGTGACCCCAGGCCGATCTTCCACGATTGCCAGACGTTCTTTGATCAGTCTGTTAAACAAAGTCGATTTGCCAACGTTCGGACGTCCGACAATGGCAACGATCGGTTTAGACATTGTTATGACCTCCATTTAGGGAATTCACCGTATCAATTAACCCACTAACACAGCTGGGCACCACTATTATATTAGCATGACCGGTTTTTTTCAAATCTTCAATCTGAGTATCATCCAAAAAAACAGTCTCGCTGGAGCGCAGGGTGATATCAGGAATGAAGACAATATCATGAGCGTCAATGTCCGCGACGGTCAGAGCACGGCTAATGTCGGACCCGGTGAGTAACCCCGTAACAGTGACGGTTTTGCCAAAGAACGCATTTTCCACTGGTAGAACCTGAACCTGTAATTTTTCGATCTGATTAAGTCTGGCAGCCGCCTCCCTGAGAATTGCCGCTGAAGATAAGCCGGTAATCAGCCAGAGGCGCGTCTCTTTGTTCATCGTCTGCGGCATCAGCGCGCTGCTTTCGGCTAAGTCGGTCAGGAATCGCCGTGCCAGACCAACTCCGTTGGAGATCTGAGGATACTCTTCATATTCCTCGTCGGCTGGAAAGGGCACGTCCGCTTTAATATACCATTCATCAGCAGCAAAAACAAAACGTGTCCCCAATTCCCGAAAAAACTTTTCTTGCAGGTCATGGATAATCTCCAAAACCGCATGGGCGGAGTCTTTCTCAAAAGCCTGCAAGGCGGGCAGCCCTTCCCGATGGCACGTTAAGCCGACCGGTACAATCGCCAACGAAGCAATACCAGGGGTATAACGCGCCAATTCAGAGATGCTTTCCTGAAGGACCACGCCATCATTAATACCACGGCATACCACAATCTGGCAATGAACCTCAATATGATGATCCAGCAATCGCCGCAGGGCAGGCATGATAGGAGCGGGTCCCGGCAGACCAAGTAGCCGGCCTCTGATTTCCGGGTTTACGGCATGCACGGAAACATACATCGGGCTCAATCGCAGAGTTAAAATGCGCTGCCAATCCTCTTCCGAAAGGTTGGAAAGCGTGATGTAAGCGCCCTGCAAAAAAGAAAGCCGATAGTCGTCATCTTTAATATATAACGTGCGGCGCAATCCGCGCGGCTCTTGATCCACAAAACAAAACATGCATTTATTACGACAATGCTTAATGCCATTAAAGACGGCACTTTCAAACTGCAGACCCAGTCCGCGCTGAGCAACATTCGCAAGAGACTCTGATTTGTACCGCTCTCCTTCCGATTCCCAGATTACTCTGATTTCATCTTGGGCGGTTAATAAGAGTAGGTCAATCAGATCTTCAATTGGCTGATCATTAATGGCCATAATACGATCGCCCGGCGTAATTCCAAGTTGATCAGCCACTCCTCCTCGAACAATCTGTGATACAATTGCACCTGCACCCTGATCGATCATCGCTGCGCCTCCGCTCAATGACATACCGATTATCTTTCGAGATGTAAAGGCTTTTTCCTTTAACTTTAAGTTATCCCGCCTGGCACTGCCTCAACCCTCAAAAAACACGCGATGTCTGGGACTGGATTGTATAAAGAAAACCAGTGCAGCACATTATAGTATAAGAATAAACCCGTAGGAGGAAAAGTCCATGGATTGGCTCAGGCCTGTGATACGTTTTGTCATATCAGCTTTAGTGCTGATGTTTGTCGGATACATCATACCAGGCTTTTCAGCTTTGACAATTTGGAGCGCTCTGCTGGCAGCACTAGTGATCGCCGGTATTGGCTATTTGGTGGAATTGGCTTTTGGCCGTGAGGTTTCGCCATATGCCCACGGAATAGTGGGGTTTCTGGTATCGGCTGCGGTAATCTATGTATCCCAGTTTTTTGTCCCCAATCTTAGTGTCTCTATTATTGGAGCTCTGCTCTCAGCACTTGTGATTGGGATTATTGACATGTTTATCCCGACTAAACTTAGATAAACTGCTTCTGGTATGCAACATAATATGGAAAAACAGGATCCGTATCTTAACATGGATCCTGTTTTTTTGCTTCGACTCTGCCTATCCTCTTGGGCACCTGCCCCAGGCAAGCTAAACCATCTTTGTGTAAGGTCGCCGACTGATGTGCCAGGAACCGCGTTCTTTGTTATAGCGAGTGTTAACGAAGTTCAGCCAGTCAGCATCATTTCTCTCAGGGAAGTCGCTGCGAGAATGAAAAGCAGGCCAACGCGTTTCTTCTCTGGTGAGCATATGTTTCACCAACGCCTGGGCTACCAGCAGACGGTCAATGACTTCGTGGGCTTGCATTAAATCGTGAGGTGACCGAGCCATCAGATAGGTTAGCTGTTTTTCCAAAGCGTCCAGTTTCTGTTCGGCCATGGTCAACATGGCTTTATTAGTTTGGTAGGCTGAGCTTAAGCCACCTGCGTATTCATCCATTATTTTTTGCAGGCGCTCTTCTGCTTCTTGCGGCAGGACAACCGGCCCGGGCGTTTGAGAGTCTCTGCGATAAGGTGCCAATATTCTGGCGCGGCTGGCTTCGATGCCGTCCCCCAGAATGCCGATGTCCACCATCATCGTCCTGACATCCATAATGTCGGCCACCGCTGTTTCAGCGGCAATTGCACCTTCGACCCAGCATCCGCTAACAAATTTATAGGGCGCGCCTCCGGATACATCACCGGCAGCATATAGTCCGGGCAGTGTCGTACGGCGTTGCTCGTCAATCCAATAGCCTGCCTGACAATGACCGCCCATCACATAAGGCTCAGTGCCGCAAATCTCAATTGGCTCATGCGCAGGATCCAGGTCATTGGCGGCCCAGTAAAGGACAATCCCCGGGTACATACTCAAATAGGCTTCTTTGAGAGCCCGAACCCTTTCCGGAGACAGACCACGCGTATCAAGAAAACATGGCCCCCGTCCTTCTGCATATTCGCGTGTGGGAGCGTAGACGCGCCAAGGCGTCGGTGCTCTTTCACCTCCAACCTGAGCATAGTTCTCCTTCATGAACTCAACACCCAGAGCATTTACTTGCGGCGCACCAAATCCGAGTGCCAATGTGCCTGTAGGGGCGATGACATCCCTTGTGCGCAACGCAATAAAGCGCATTTCCAGTGAGGTCATTTCCGCGCCGGCTCTTAATCCAATCGCATATCCGGCGCCGGTATTGAATGGACTATACCAGATTTTGTGATGGGCAGATCCTTGATTATTCGGCCGATAAAGACCAGAAGCACCTCCAGTGCAGACGATCACTGCTTTGGCCAGGAACACATGCAGGGACGCATCTCTGACAGAGAAAGCGATGGCACCCGCTACGCGCCCCTCATGGCAAATCAAGTCGGCAACTGCCATTCTGTTAAAAACAGTTGCACCAGCTTTGCGCACTGCTTCTGCCAAAATTGGCTTGAGAGATTCTCCAAAAATCTCGACGTTCCAGCGGCCTCTGCGTTTGTAACTGCCATCAGCATCCTTAACAACCGGCAGACCCCAAGATTCTACTTTAGCGACCATTTCATTGAGTCGCCCGGCTATTGAAAGCACCAGATCTTCACGAATCAATCCGCAAGCGTCATTGCGCACGAATTGGGTGAAACTCTCCGGAGTTTCTCCGGGATTAAGATAAGCATTAATGGCATTCATACCGGCAGCCAGACAACCGCTGCGATCAATATGTGCTTTTTCAATAACCGTCACTGCCAGATCAGGAGCAATTTCTTTGGCAGTAGCAGCGGCCATGCATCCTGCTGTACCGCCTCCGATGATCAGTATATCAGCCTGATGCAGGTTGGTCTGCGGCAATGTATTAACGTGCAAGAAGAAGACACCTCCTCACTTGTTTTTACCTTCCTTGAGAGCGGCTCTGGGGATCTGCAGAAGGGCACATTGGCAGGGCGCTTCCTTACGCCTGTTCCACTGGAAAACAGGCCGAACAGAACTGCCATTACCATTGCCACCGCCTTGCAGTGCAATTACCAAATCAATATCCCCTGCTCCCAGTCGTTCTGGAAGTGCCCGGCGCGCTTCATAAAACCGGAATAACACCTCTACCTCAAGACTGTTAGCCAGAGCCGTCTTTTTGATTGTCTCCATTGGTTCATGCCAACACTCGGCCACATCATAGGCTTCGCAGTGGATTGGCAAGCAACAGAGACAGACAATCCCGCCGCCGCGTCGCACCGCCACAGACGCGGCTTTGAAAGCATCTTCCAGCTCTGGAGGATGATTTTCAAATAGTAGCAGCGTTTTCATGGCTAATCACGCTGATAAACACTTTTGAGAGTATCATTGCGCAGTCCGAGCCGCATCGATTCCAGAGCAATCACTTCATGCGGTGGAATGTTGCCCATGTTGACATTCGGACCGAATAGACCAATCAGCGCTGACTGTTGATCTTTGAGCGGTGCCTCCCAAATAATGGCGTTTTGCACGCCGCTACAGCTGAGCAATTCTTCGAAGCGCTCTTGTTCAATGTGGCCTTCTTTGTCATAGATACCAACCCCGCGCCCGGATTCACGGCCTTCAACAATGACTAATTTTGATCCGGCATCCAGATCATTCAAAACTGCATTTGCCATTGCGCGGCCACTTGTTTTCTGACGCGGATCCTTTTTGCCAACCTCAGACAATACTTTAAATCCCGCCTTGGCAGCCATCCCAATAATGGTGCGACGCCGCTCAGCAGACAGTTCGATCGTGCCATCGGAAACTTCAATAGCGGTGAAACCAACACACCCGGCCCGCTCCAGAAATTCCGGTACCTTTTTCTGGATAATTGCGATTTCCAGGAATGTCCCGCCCGGATAAACATCATTGCCGCTATCCTTAATCAGTGCGATTTTTTCTTGCAAGATTGCCGGGGGATAAACTGCCGCCGTACCAAAAGCCAGCTTAACGAAGTCTACATACTCTGAACCAAGTGCCAGGAAATCACGCGTCTCTGCCAAACCGAGTCCCTTGTCCATGACCATCGTAATGCCGAATTGACGCGGCTTACCTACTCTGCCCTGAATAGGGCTTTTGACTATCTCTTTCATTTTTGATCACCTCCGGGTCATATGGGTGCTTTTTGTATACCCGTCTCTAGAAAGATATGCCCGGCGAAAGCCGGGCGTAACTTGTCCTGTCGTAATTCTCGGAGGGATCGCATAACAATAGAGACTAAAGGGGGCCATGCCATGCTGCAGCAAAATATCATTTTGCTTGCCTTGTTTGCCCTGGGGATCATTTTTAACAACAGTCTGATTGCGGCAGGTTCCGGAATTTTGCTGATTCTGCGCTTTGTGCGTCTGAACTCAATGCTGGTTTTGCTGGAGCAAAGAGCAATGGAGGCGGGATTGCTGCTCCTGCTAATCGCGGTCTTTGTGCCATTTGCGCAGGATAAGGTGACACTGCCCGAAGTTGCTAAAACTTTTGTCAGTATTGATGGTATTATCGCGATAATCAGCGGTATGGGCGCCGCGTTTATGTGCGGCTGCGGAGTAAATCTATTGGAAACAAACCCGCAAATAGCCGGTGGCTTGGTGGTTGGAAGCATTCTGGGTGTCCTGCTGCTGAAAGGCATTCCGATCGGTCCATTGGCCGCCGCCGGCATGGCGGCCATGCTGTTGAAACTGATTTCACTCTGGAGAAAGTAAGCAAAAATTCAATGCGCCAGGAGGGTCTTATCATGAGAACACTCCCCGTATTAGGTAGTATGGTCATGCTGCGGATCCTGTCGGGGTTGCTCGAAATTGTCACGGCCGTAATTATCCTAAGGAGCAGCAGCGTCCAAACGGCGTTACGCCTCAATGCGTTTCTGGGTCTGGTAGGCCCGATCGTCTTCTTGGCGGTCAGTGCGTTGGGCATTATTAGCATCGCGGTAAAACTGCCCCTGCCAAAGGTTCTGTTGATCTGTACCGGTCTTTTATTGGTATTATGGGGTACATCAAAATAAAAAGCAAAAAAGTCCCCTTTGAGGTAGCGACCCCTGTTTCGTTTCGACAGGCAGTCTTTCCTCAAAGGGGACTTATTGGGGCTTGTTAATTGCCGTGCTATTCGGCGGTTTTGGATTCCTCGAATTCCGCTGCTGCGTTTTCGGTATCTGTTACTTTCTGGTACAATTCGAAATCGATGAACACATCCCCGCCCATTTTCTGAAACCGCTCCCGGGAGGCATCCGCTTGCTTTTTCAAGCCGAGCGAATCCCAGACTCTGGCCAGCATTTCATAAGGTAATGGCCACTCCGGTAAAAGACGTGCTGCCTTGCGGAATGCTGTCGCTGCTCTGTACATATCATCACTGTGCATTTCTAACAGACCCAGGGCAAACCAGGCACCGCTCGCCTGAACATTGTTGGTTGACGCTGATAGTGACTCCAGTGTTTTACGTCCTTGCACTGACTCTCCGGCAGCGATGGACGCCATCGCATAATAAGCAAAGGTTTGCTCATCAAAAACGCAATCTTGCACGGCTTTGGACAAATGCGTCAATGCCTGCCGATAAGCTCCTGCTTCCATACAAGCAATTCCGATGACACGATCAGCCTGCCAGGCAGTCCATTCCAAGCGGCGTGCCCGCTCCCCAAAATAGACGGATTCTTCAGGGAAAAGGCTCCGCAGACCATCTGCGGCATTGATCATGAATGCGCCGGCCCACTGCCGATTTTCAGGATCATAAACCGGTTCGGCGAATTCCCCCGTCAATCTGGTTTTGGCTGCAGCCAACAACTCGTCGAGCAGACTGAAGGAAGGATCCAAACCATCAGCTTTAGTAAGAATCTCAAGAGCCTGCGCCTTTTGGCCAGACCAGAGCTTAATAGCGGCGTCTCTGACTAAAATTGCCAGATTCGAACCGGAGCTTATGTCTCTTTCGGCCCATACTTTTTCGAGAGCCTGAGGATCTCCACTGCTAAGATAAGCCCAAAGATCCAGCGCTGTTTCAACGCGTTGGCGACATACAGTATCCGGCTGCGAAACAGCCGAATCCAATTGCGCGATAGTTTTGGATCTATAGGAACGGCAATCAGCATGATCATCCGGCGACCAAGCGAAATTAGCAGCTGCGCTTAGATGCTCCAGCACTTGCCTCATAATCCGATTAATCCTTTGCTCAGAGCTTGGCGGGGTATCTTGGGAGATCGCCTCCAGACTTAAGATGCTAACGCGATTTTCGGGGGCAATTTCCGACAGAGCCGAGGAATCCAGCTGACTGTCAACAATGGCGAAAGTCCAAATCGCCTGATCAGCAATGTAAGTTTTGAGAAAATCAGCACTCAAAAACCGGCCATTTGTCACATTGGTATTAGAAGAATCAAGTTTAACGGGTTCCATGATTACACAAACCCGATTAATCCGTCCATTAAGCTCATTCTGAAGGCGTCTCAGCAAATTGCTGTCCAAAGGTCCTACCGGCACAAGGTGAATCTCCCCTTCTCCGCCGGAAAACCATGGATTGCGATTACTGGAGGCAGATCCAATTGCCGGTATAGCATTATCAGGTTTGTCCGGCCAAGATTTATTGGCTAATGCCGCCTCATAAAGCTCGTAGAATGAACGGCCTGACTCAGCCGCCGCAAGGCTCAATTCACTGATAGCGGCATCAATTATTTGTTTTTGGGATTTGTTGTTTGCCAGATACCAGACAGCTAACAGATAGCGTTCTTCTGGAGAGGGGCCGGAAGTATACACGGAAAGATCGGCCAGATAGGTATTATAAATACTTTCCGGAGCTGGCTGCATCTTCCTGAGCACGGCCGAAGTCTGATGCCAAGTCCACGCAACGCTGTCGGAGACTTCGGCTAGATCCTTATGCCAAAGCACATTGCAGCCCGCCAGAAAAATTAACAGACCAAGCAGAGCACAAATTAAAGTTCCGGCTATCTTTTTAGGAAATTCTTCTTTTTCTGTTGATGACAGAACCGATAACCCAATCGGTGGAGCGAAGAGCGCCCATAGCCCTGGATAAGAGAGCGCCTTACGACGCAGGATCCAAGCAGCCAGGAAGCCAAATAAGGCCCAAGCTGCTGTAAATGCAGCGACCCAGATCAGTATTCGGCAGAGGGATTTCCAAAACTCTCGATCAACGCTATTTAACCCCGAAAATTCTTTTTGGTAAGGCCCCTTGAAAATCCCGTTAGATCCATAGGACCATAAAAGTCCGCGGTCAATGTCGCAGATGACGAATCCCTCGGGTGTGGAGCGCAGTCGTACAGAGCCTTTCCATACTTCCTCAGGCAATCCCAGCAAAATAGCCGATCCATTGGCTGCATCATATTTAACAAGAACGGGATAGTCCGCAATCTTGCCGGCAATGATAATAACTTCTTTGGTCAGAGCCAAAATTGCCTCCGGCGCGAGTCCTTTGACCGCAGCCTGATCCAGCCAGAAAATTTGCCCTAAGACATTTTCTTTGTTATAGATTAAGATCGACTTGGAATCCAAGTCCGCAACTGCCAGCTCATCCTGAGGTGTCACGCTCATGATGACAGGCTGTCCCTGAGAGTCAAAACCAAAATCCGCTAGTTCAAGCCTTCCTTCGATGGTACCGTTAATGGACACAACCCAGATGCCATAGCCTGTACCAACAAAGACGCGTCCGGCTGATAAGGCAATATCACTGATGGACCCTGCTTCCTCAGGTAGAGTGCATGTCCATAAAGGATGCCCCGTCATGGTGAATCTTCCGATATCACGTGAAGACGCAGCGGCGATAATGTATCCGTCTAGCCCGTCCGAAACCGCAATGCTATTGCGGCTAAGCGTCTCCGGAATCTCCCAGGTTCTGTTATCGCCGTTTTCAATGATCGTTTCTAATTGATTACCCGCTATCAAAGCGACGTTCCCGGCTCTATCAACAATAATTTCGCTGATGCCGGTGCGGTTCCCCAAGTAAGCAGTTCCCATGGATGACAAAAATGAAAGCGCTGCCAGAGCGAAAAACACCCAGGCAACTACGGCTGTCCTTTTGGATGCTTGTGGCTGCATTTGATATACCTCCCAAGCTTGTCTGATCCTTTCCATTGTATCATAGAGAAGGATCTGTGTCGACACGCACGCACGCACGCACGCATGCATGCACGCATGCTGGCACACACGCATCCAAGACAAAGCTTGGTTAACCTCACTCGTCGTCACAACAAAGTTCACAGCCGGTACATAGCTCAATGCGGTCCTCGAAAACATTCCTGATTGTTTGAACAGCTTCAGCGTCATTATTATTGTGCAGCACAATCTTTGTGGGAGAGATGGTGATCAACACGCTGATGAGCAGGTCCCCATACTCATCTTCAGCTACTAATTCTTCTGCCCTGCCTCCCATGTAGCGACGATCAATCGGAAACAGACTGGCATTAAATATGGTAAATGGTCCCTTTTGACTTAGTAAGACATGCACGACCTCTTCCCTGGATTCCTGCATTTCGACGAAATATTGCAGCAGCTTGACAAACTCCAAGTATTCCTTTTCCACCAGGAATTTATTGGCCGCACGACGGGCAGCTTCCTCTAAGGCCCGACAAAAGGGCTTGAGCCTGAACAGCAGGAAACCGCGCAAATTCAGATGCGAATTGCCTGTCAGAAATTGATCCACTTCATCAGTAATGACTGCCCGCCAATATAAGCGGGCATCAAAATCGAAATTATCGAGACGGTGGTACGCGATCGGAATGGCATCAGACTGAATGGTGTACCTATTAACCGGATCAATCTCTTTATAGTGGGCTGAAAGGTACTTCTTGAGATACCATTCTTCGCCTTCAACCATTATAGTTTCGGCGATTGCCTGTGCCAGTTGATATTTTGCAATCGCGCTGATTTTCTCATTTTCTGTATTTTCAGGTGCGTTTACTGTTTCCAAAGCACAGAAAAGTACGGAGAATGGATCGGCCGTTTGACGCTCCAAGGAAACCGCAATGTTACGGATCCGGTTTAGGTGTGAGTTAACTTCGTCCGATAACTGCGTCAATGCACCGGTGGTCGCAAAAGAAAAAACCTCCATTTGGCCGTCACTCCCTTCCCGAGGATATTATATTCACCCCGATCAGGGAGTATACAGGACTTTTGCCGAAGGAAATGCTAATGATACCATTAGAAATGAAGAGCAGGTAATCATGTCAGAATTAAGGCTGTGCATCAAAAAAGACTGCCTCTGTAGGCAGTCTTGAATTTATGGTGGGGAAGAGCGGGGTCGAACCGCTGACCTCTACGATGTCAACGTAG
>DHDG01000037.1:31074-31211 GCA_002399265.1 Firmicutes bacterium UBA4882
CAGATATAACAACGATGCACTGCTTTTCTGAAAACGAGTCTATCTTCGTCAACATCAATGGCCATCAGAGTACCGCTTTCAATCAGCAGTTCCATGCGCATATCGACCGGAAGACAGATCCGTCCCAGCTCATCCAA
>DHDG01000037.1:31427-31642 GCA_002399265.1 Firmicutes bacterium UBA4882
TAACATCCCTCCGATATATTTAATCGTGTGTATTCCATATATCGGAAAGTGCATGAGCATACTTTACTAATAAATGCAAATCATGTAAAAGATTGTCATAAATGAAAAAATCCACTACAAACCGGTCTCGTCTGTCTCTTTCTACTACTTTAACCCGTTTTCGACATAGGATCCCACAAATGACCCGAAAATGACATAAAAATGGTGCCGGGGAC
>DHDG01000037.1:31802-32915 GCA_002399265.1 Firmicutes bacterium UBA4882
GGGATTTTAAGTCCCTTGCGTCTGCCGATTCCGCCACCCCGGCACAATCTCAGCAATTAATGATATCACAACCCGTGCCTAAAAACAAGATTCAACAATCTGGAATGTCAACAAAATGGAATCAACAATATGGCATGTCTTTTTTCACCAGGGACTGCACCAAGTCACGCCTATTCCAAAGCGCGCATCCCCCACTGGTGTCATGAAGCTCATCACTATTTTCGCGTATGATCCTTAACAAATCCGACTGTAGCGCTTCCTTTAATGACATTCCCTGTAAGCCGGAATCTGAAACCGGAGCAAAAGGACAAGGTTCAACATGTCCTTCCGGACTGACATGCACAAAACCCCGGCCAGCAGCCAGACAACCACCGTACTGCTTCTCATCGCCCGGGAATGCGATAAAAAGCCCCGGGTATTTCCTAGACAGAGATTGCGTTAAGGTAGTCTGGGTTAGTGTCCTTTGTGCCTCAGTTAGCACCAAATGCTCAGTACCTTCCTGAACCGGGATGTATTCCACATAAAAAATCAATTGCATTCCCTTGGACAGCAGGCGCTGCACAAATCCATCGCTGGTCACTGTGTCAAAGTTTTCTCTGGTTAGGGTAATTGAAGTCCCAAAGAAAATACCTGCTTTACGTAGCATGGCAAAAGTACTTTCCAGGCGCTGGTATACTCCTTTTCCCCGACGATCATCGGTCTGTTCTTCCACGCCTTCCAGACTGATCACGGGAACTACATGTCGCTGTTTGGCAAAGGCGGCGGTTTTCTCCTGATCAATCAGCAGTCCATTGGTGAAGATTGGGAAGATAATTTCCGGAAAACCAACTGTAACTCCAAGCAATTCGGGACGCATCAATGGTTCGCCGCCAGCCAGAAGAATGATTGATACACCTAGATTCCTAGCTTCCCTAAAGAGCTCAGTCATTCGATCGGGGGAAAGTTCAGCAGCACTTCCGGGCCGATGTTGCGCCTTGGCGTAACATCCATGGCAATGCAAGTTACATTGCCTGGTGATACTGGCAATCAGAAATGGCGGTATTCTGATCCCCTCCGATTGCTGCAGTCTGTCCCGGCGTTTGCTGGCATTCCGCTGATTACAGATGGCTTTCA
>DHDG01000037.1:33107-33401 GCA_002399265.1 Firmicutes bacterium UBA4882
CAAAAAAGCGGCAAATGGCGGATTATGTAATGATATCTTGAGGGCATTCCTGAATAGAGCCATAATGGAACGATCAAATTCTGCTACAAAGTCCAGGTTCTCTTTCATTTAATCACCACATCCCAATAGAATCAATCAAAAGGATCCGGTTTCAAGATGAATCCTGTTCCGGGTGGATTAAGAATGACAAACAGCCAACAAAGCGTTGGCTGTAAAATTTGGAGGCGGCATCCGGATTTGAACCGGAGAATAAAGGTTTTGCAGACCTCTGCCTTACCACTTGGCTATGCCGCC
>DHDG01000037.1:33659-33864 GCA_002399265.1 Firmicutes bacterium UBA4882
GGTGCTCTAACCAGCTGAGCTATTCGCCCAATGAACCGGCACACCATATAATATCATAAACACGACCAACTTGCAACCGTAATTAGATCGGCATATAGATCTGTACTGCTCCCGGATGAACCGTAAATTCAAAGGACTGTCCTTCATATACTTCCCCATCGGCCTGAATTTTCATGACAGTCTCAGCCTCAATACGCACTTTTTT
>DHDG01000031.1 GCA_002399265.1 Firmicutes bacterium UBA4882
GCTTTGAAAAGGATCTCAAGCCGGGTGGCTACTTGGTTTATAACTCTTCGATGGGCGATTTCAAAAAGCGCAGAGACGATATCGAGTATATCGGTCTGGCAGCTAATGACATGGCTAACGAGCTGGGTAACAGCAAAGTTGGCAATATCATCATCCTGGGTGCCGTTTCTCAGAAACTGCCCCTCAAAGAGGAGTCCTATCGCTTGGCGATGGAAGATGCCCTGCATCGTCCGGAGCTCATGCCCCTCAACCTGAAGGCATTCAAAATGGGTAGGGAGCATAAGTAGGACAGGGAAGTAAGGCAAGTAAGGCAAGTAAGGGTAGAGGGGTTAGGGGTCAGGGCCCAGGGGCCCTGGTGTCGAATAGATAAGAAGCAAGCTATGATTTGCGCCTACCCTTACAGGAGTGCTGAAAGAGAAAAGACCAGATGGAAGTGTGTTTTGCTTCCATTTGGTCTTTTTGGTATGGTATGGCGCGATGAATGCTGGCGTCGATCGCCTTCTTGACATCAATCAGGATTCCAGTGCCTTCGCAACCGGAGCCATGGTTGGAGTCAAATTGCGGTATAGCATGCTGTTAAAGTACAATGCAAATCCACCGAGCAACAGAAATGAACCTGCTTTTGTAATAAGCATAGGCAAAGTTGCTTCATATCCGGATAGTATCTGAAAGATTGTCTGTGTAATCATCATGATGCCAACAATGATACAAGCTTTTAGTAATGAGGCTAATATGATGATTCCCAGCTTGTCTTTTTTCTTTAACAAATGCAAACACACAAGACACAATGGTCCAATAATGCCTATGTCTAAAACATTTGTTACTGAAGTTGTGTATACTTCAATCAGTGGATGTGTTGTATTTGAAATAACTGTTTGGATAATTTCAGGCATCCAAGCAACAATTAATGCAACACCTGTTAAGATCAGAAATACCTTAATGCCCTTTTTGGGATTATAATTTAGTTCTTCGCTTTTTATTTTACGCATAATAGAAAAGAGCCCGAAGAGAGTACATGTGAAAAGTCCAATGTATAATAAATGATATTGATTGTAAGTAACGCCAAAGGAGAGACTTGCCGCATAATAGAAGGCTACGGAATATACGGACATGAGCTTAAGCTTTGTACTATTGTTAGATCCTTTTGCGTTCTGAAAATATGTATATATAAACAGAGGTACAAAGATAAATAGAATCATAAAATCAGTTCCTATAAAAATAGGAGCTGCAAAGTATGAGTCATGCGCATAAATTCCATTACCATACATTTTTACCATATCGCCATATTGATTTGCTACTTCATAGCTTTTCGAGAAATCCGATGATAGTACTCCTGTTGCCGATATGACAATCAAAAGTGCAATGATAACTATTGATAAAACATCTTTTTCCTTTTCCATTATAATTCCATCCTTTCTTGCGCCGCCACACAGGTTCCGCGCGTCCCTAGACCAATCCGAAATACTTCCTTATTCAACATTCCCATATTATAACATGCAGCTCTAAATATTGAAAGAAGCTGAGGTTCGAATACACAGGCGCCGGTGCATTATGAACTCGACAAACACAGAAAAAGGCATGGTCGCCATAATGGCAACCATGCCGCGTCTTACTCACTTAGCTTTATATCTCTCAGGAACGGCTCCGACCCACTAAGTTGCAGGCGCTGTCCTGGCCGAATTCTGATTTAAAGATCTGGTAATAGTAGAATTCCTCTTTCGAACGTACCTGAATTCCATTGGCGCGTGCGTCAGCATAATCTTTGGCCGACACGTGCCGCTCCGCAAATTCCGCCAGCACATCAGCTGCGCCGGTTCCTTCCGAGAATTTCTCTTTACCACGTTGGATGATTTCCTCTGGCAGCAGACAGCTGCCGCTAAATGCTTCCCGCAAACACCATTTTGTGATTGCGCCCGTACCGGCTGCGCCGCCAATAACGGCCGCATCCGCCACACCGGCCGCATCAGCAACGCCCACTGCGCTGCCCGCCTCCGCATCCTTACGCTTAAACCACGGCGGGATGCGCATCGCCAGACCCAGCATCGCCACATCCAGGAACGGCGCCCGTCCCTGCAGCCCATGAGCCATCGTCATGCGATCCACCCGCTGCAGGCCTGATTGATGCAGCTCCGTCGTTATTTCTCGCAGCTCGCGGTGCAAATCGCCCCAATCCGTAAAGCGCTCCAGGTATTCATAACCCGCAAACAGCTCATCCGCGCCTTCGCCGATCAGCACCACCTTGACATATTCCGCCGCCATTTCGGCCAAAAAGTAGTTGGCGACCGCACTGCGTACCAGGAATTGATCATAGGACTCCAGATAATAGACGACCTCCGGCACAATCTGCCACATGGCCCGCGGATTCATGATCAATTCGCGGTGTTTGGTGCCCAGATGCCGCGCCGCCATATGCGCAAAGCGACGATCACTGCTTCGCTCCATGCTGACACTGAAGGTCGGCAGATCCGGCACAAACTGTGCAGCGATCGCGCTAATCAGGCTGGAATCCAAACCGCCACTCAAAAAGCAGCCAAGCGGCACATCATTCGTCAGCCTCTTTTTGATCGCCTCAGCGAGCGTCTGACGGATCTGGACCAATGCTTCCTCCCAGGACAAATCAGGATCATATTCCTGCGGTAGTTGGTAGTAGGGCTGGAAGCCCTGCTGCGGAGTATAAACTGTTCCGGGCGGGAACTCTGCAATCGTCCCGTTTTTGTGATCAAACGCCTTAATTTCCGATGCATATCGGAGGCCATTGCCATTCTTGGACTTTTGATAATACAACGGCTTGACTCCCATGGGATCCCGCACGAGCACCGCCGTATCCGGCCCGCCAATGGCGAGGGCGAACATCCCATCCAGTTTTTCCAGTCCGGCAAGACCCTCCTCTTCATAGAGATGCAGCACAGCCTCGGTATCGGTGGTAGTTCGGAACTGATGCCGGTTCTGCAACCGCCGCTTCAGCTCCCGGTAGTTATAGATTTCACCGTCCAGCGTAACACAGAGCGTGCCATCCTCATTGTAAATTGGCTGCCGCCCGTTCGGGGCATCATGAATGGCCAGCCTGGTATGACCTAAGCAAAAACGGTCATTTACCGAATAACCATGACCATCCGGCCCGCGATGGCGGAGCTTTTGCATAGGCGCGCTGAGATCCGCACCTGCACCTGCATCCGCGGTGCCCGGGGAGCTCCGGGAGCCTCGAAAACCAATAAATCCGCATATACCTCCCATATTTGGCCTCCTTTTCGATATTTTCGCGCGTTATTGCCTTTTTTTCGTCTTCTACACTAAATCCGCACGCCCCTTTATTTTTTTAATATTTGAGTTGGGACTAACATATGATTTATTAACGCCCGTCCAGAAAATTCGTTCGCAAGGTTCGCCAGATTGCGGGCGGAGTCGGGAGCGGCATAAGCGCCACAGGCACCACCTCAATGCCATCCTGCCATACTACTGTAATTAATTTGGCAGGATTGGAAAGAATAGAGGGAGCTGCCAAAGTTAGCATATTATATGACAAAAGTCATATAAGTAAGTAAGGGGAGTGAGGATTGTGGAAAAGAAAGGCGTCAAGGTTGTTACCGATTTGCTGACCAAAACCGTCGGCCTCTTATTCTTCTCTTTGCTGGCGATCGGCCTGGGAGTCTTGTTTGGTGTGCTTTTTGAAGGTATGCTGCGCGAAAATCCGGATGACACGGCGCTGGTGGAATCGAATGATTCTGTGCTGCAAACCGTTCCGTTTACCGAGGACTTCGATCTTTCTGCCGCTGCGGATGAGGAAGCCCAGCCAGTGCAAGGCACATCTCAAAGCGCTTCTGCCATTGGAGTGGTTAGTAAGGTGCTGGTCGGCCCGTTTAATAGCTATCAGGAAGCGGCCGCTGCTGGCGCTCAACTGCAGAGTGAAGGCTATCCGACTTACATCTTAAGCAAAGTGCCTTATGCTGTACAGGTCGGAGCCTTTTCCAACGCGACCAATGCGGAAAACCTGAAAGCCGAATTAATCGCCAAAGGTTACGAGGCATTCCTTAAAGTCGAATAACAGCTAATCCCGTCAAGTCCCGGCACCGCAGGCCAGTCCGCGCCATTTCGGATTGCTTGCGGTTTTTTGATGCGCAAACACCTGCTGGATTCCTGAGTGTTTTTTGGTCGTCGTGCAGAAATCGTAATCTTGGCGAAGGACTTTTGTTTTTCGAGGTGAATATCTACTTATCTCATGGTTGTGATGATGTGCCAGCTTTCGTAACAGCTATCTGAAACCGATTTGCTACTGGGTTTGCGGAAAGGAACGACCATCGTGAGAACAGCAGATGTTGCCGGAGAACCTCCGGACGAACATTATTTCGCAAAAAGGTATGGGGAAAACGAAGGTCTGAACCTGGATCTCAATAATGAGGTCTTGTCATCTTGCCCATCAACCAGTATACTGTATACAGCAGGTCTGATAAAAAAACCCAAAAGCCCCGAAAGTCGCATGGGCTGCGTGGGTTAGGGCAGGCCTCATTAATCATGTTTATTTATGATAATGCTCATTTAGTTGCATTTACCGGCTGACTCTGAGCGCTTAGGAGATTGTGTGCAGGGAGTTATTTTGGCCATATCCTGGCTGGATGGAGGACCGCCTTTCAGTCAGGCTTGACAACTCAACAAATGAGAGGAGGTTGGAGGCAGTGTCTGCTAACTGCTGCTGTTGTTCAAACCATCTAAACGACGACCGTTATACACGGTTGAATCAGGTTATTGCTGAATACAAAAACCAACCTGGGTCTTTGATTCCAGTATTGCACAAAACCCAGCAAATTTTTGGCTATTTACCTGATGATGTGCAAAAATTGATCGCGGAAGGCTTGAATGTACCTCTTTCCGATGTCTACGGGGTTATTACTTTCTATTCGTTGTTCTCGCTGGAGCCCAGAGGCAAGCATACCATCGGTATTTGTATGGGCACAGCATGTTACGTCAGAGGTGCGTCCCAAGTACTGGACGCCCTGAAAAAAGATCTGGCTATTGAAGCTGGTCAGACTTCCGGGGATGGCGTATTTACGCTAACCATCACCCGTTGTCTGGGCGCCTGCGCAATGGCCCCGGTCATGATGATTGACGAAGACGTCTATGGCCGCTTAACGCCAGACAAAATTCCCGACATTTTGGCCAAGTATCGTCAAGCATCCAAGAATGCCTGAATTAGCTCTGCACGTGTATGATATCGTGCAGAATTCACTGGCCGCCGCGGCCGTAATGTTATTGTGGAAATCAACGCACAACCGGATGAAGATCGTCTGACACTGTTCACAAGCCGTCATACGCGCAAGGTCGGTCTGGGACTGCCCCTGGGGGCAGCCACGCAGCGCTGCAACGGTGATTTGCTGATTGATTTCCCTCATGACATTGAGCGCTGACGTGGTCATTATCTACCGGTATATCTTCAAAACACACAATTTTCTTCTTTCATCTTCAAACATCCGCAGACGCATTGGTGATATGCCGACCAATCATCCCGATGTTTATTGCTTTACCCAAAATTACCTGAGTGCAAACATTTTCTGACTGCAGGAAGCCGTATCTTGAATGGATAGGAGGTTGCGTTAATGGGTAGTTATCGTGCGCATGCTCTTGTATGCGGCGGTGCCGGTTGTATTTCAGCCGGATGTAAAGCGGTACAGGCTGCGCTGGTCAATGAGCTTAAGCGCCAGGGTATCGAAAACGAAATTCGCGTTGTCGAAACCGGGTGCATCGGCAGCTGCGATCTTGGTCCCATTATTGTCATATATCCTGAAGGCGTATTCTATCAGAGAGTAAAACCCGAAGATGTTCCGGAAATTGTGGCGGAGCACTTGCTCAAAGGACGGGTGGTAGAGCGCCTGCTTTGCCGCGATCCGGAAACCAATGAATTAATCCGGACTTATGGCGAGATGAAATTCTTTAACCGTCAGGTGCGTAGAGCGCTGCGCAATGTTGGTGTAATTAGCCCTGAAAGTATTGAGGAATACATCGGCCGTGACGGCTACAAAGCACTTGGCAAAGCGTTGTCTTCCATGAAACGCGAAGAAGTCATTGACTATGTTAAACGTTCTGGTCTGCGCGGACGCGGCGGAGCCGGTTTCCCGACCGGAATCAAATGGGAACTGGCTGCCAAATCCCCTGGCGATCAGAAATACATCCTCTGTAATGCTGACGAAGGAGATCCCGGTGCCTTTATGGACCGCAGTATCCTCGAAGGCGATCCCCACTCAATTATTGAGGCCATGGCGATTGCCGGTTATGCCATCGGTTCTAACCAAGGCTATGTTTACGTAAGAGCAGAGTACCCGTTGGCAGTTGAGCGCCTGGGTAACGCCATCAAGGACGCACGTGCTCACGGGATGCTAGGCAAAAACATTTTCAATTCGGGCTTCGATTTCGACCTGGACATCCGTGTAGGGGCGGGCGCTTTTGTTTGTGGTGAAGAAACCGCGCTCATTGCCTCCATCGAAGGAAAACGTGGTGAACCGAGGCCGCGTCCGCCGTTCCCGGCTGCTGCGGGTCTGTGGGGCAAGCCGACCAATAATAATAACGTGGAAACCTTCGCCAATATTCCTCCGATTATTCTGAACGGACCGGAGGAGTTCGCCAAGGTCGGAGCCGAAAAGAGTAAAGGCACCAAAGTATTCGCCCTGGCCGGTAATGTTGTTAATACCGGTTTGGTAGAAGTACCGATGGGTACAACCCTCCGCGAAGTAATCTTCGAACTCGGCGGAGGCATCCCCAATGGCAGAAAGTTTAAGGCGGCTCAGATCGGCGGACCTTCGGGTGCTTGTCTGACAGAAGAGCATTTTGATCTCCCCCTCGAGTATGACGCCCTTACTAAAGCCGGCGCCATGATGGGATCCGGAGGTCTGATTGTCATGGACGATACTAAATGTATGGTCGACGTGGCGCGTTTCTTCCTTGATTTTACCTGTGACGAATCCTGCGGAAAATGCCCGCCGTGTCGCATTGGCACCAAGAGAATGTTGGAGATACTCGAAAGAATTACCAATGGCGAAGGTAGAGAAGAAGACATTGATAATCTTTATGAGTTAGCCTCGATAATTAAGGCGTCCGCACTTTGTGGTCTGGGACAGACTTCTCCGAATCCGGTTCTTTCAACGATCAAACATTTCCGGAATGAATATCTGGCGCACATCAGAGATAAGCAGTGCCCGGCAGGGGTGTGCCGTTCTCTGATGAATTACGTCATCATTCCCGAAATGTGTAAAGGATGCGGCATATGCGCGAAGCATTGTCCGTCCAATGCCATTTCTGGCGAAATCAAAAAGCCATACGTGATTGATCCGGCGGAATGTATCCGTTGTGGTGCCTGTATGGAAAAATGTCCGTTTAAAGCCATTAGACGCGGCTAAGGAAAGGAGGCAGCGATTGTGGGAAATGTAAACCTGACGATTGACGGGCGCGCTGTTTCTGTTGACAAGGGCAGCACGGTCCTTGAGGCCGCCAGAAAAGCCGGAGTTCGCATCCCAACCTTATGTTACTTGGAGAATGTCCAGGCTATCGGCGCTTGTCGGATGTGTATTGTTGAAGTACAGGGGAAGCGCGGGCTGCATGCCTCTTGCGTTTTGCCCGTAGAAGAAGGTATGGTTGTCAATACTAATACCGCCATGGTGCGTACGGCACGCAAAGCCGTTATGGAGCTCATTCTGAGCAACCATCCGTTTGAATGCTTAACTTGCGTACGCAACCTGAACTGCGAATTGCAGCGTCTCGCAGAAGAACTTGGTGTCCGCCAGGTGCGCTTCCAGGGGGCTAATCCCGAGACCTGCATTGACGACTCCAATCCGTCGGTCATTCGTGATCAAAGAAAGTGTATTCTCTGCAGACGCTGTGTGACAGTCTGTAAAGAAATCCAGGGTGTATCCGCCCTTGGCATGGTAAACCGCGGATTCGAGACGCGGGTGGCCGCCGCTGGAGACGTTCCTTTGGGCGAGGTCGCCTGTGCGCTGTGCGGTCAATGCATCCAGGCTTGCCCGGTCGGTGCGCTGTATGAGCCCGACAAAACCGGCGAAGTTTGGAGAGCCTTGGCTGATCCGAACAAACATGTTGTCGTTCAGCCTGCGCCAGCCATCAGAGTGGCCCTTGGGGAAGAAGTCGGTATGCCGGTGGGTTCCGTAGTAACCGGCAAGATGGCCACCGCTTTACGTATGATGGGCTTTGATGCCATTTTTGATACAGACTTTGCGGCAGACTTGACCATCATTGAGGAAGGACACGAGTTGCTGCACAGAATGCAGAACGGCGGCGTACTTCCGATGATCACTTCCTGTAGCCCGGGCTGGATCAAATTCTGTGAACACTTCTATCCGGATTTGTTGCCGAATCTCTCCACCTGCAAATCCCCGCACGAGATGCTGGGAGCACTGGCGAAGAGCTATTACGCTGAAAAGATCGGCAAAAAGCCGGAAGATATCTTTGTCGTTTCGATCATGCCCTGTACGGCGAAGAAGTTTGAAGTCGAGCGTCCCGAAATGGCTTCTTCCGGACAGCAGGATGTCGATGTGGTATTAACCACCAGAGAGCTTGGCCGGATGATCCGCGAGGCTGGTATTGATTTCCCCAACCTTGAGGATGGCGAATTTGATGCCCCGCTGGGCATCTCGACAGGAGCGGCCCTCATTTTCGGTGCCAGCGGCGGTGTCATGGAAGCTGCGCTGCGTACCGTTTACGAAGTCGTGGCGAAAGAACCACTCGCCAACATCGATTTCTGTGACGTCCGTGGCCTGGAAGGCGTTAAAGAAGCGACCGTAGACATCAAGGGTACCAAAGTTCGGGTAGCTGTCACGAACGGCCTGGCCAATGCCAGAAAAGTACTGGATGCCATTAAAGACGGCACTGGCAAATGGGATTTCATTGAAATCATGGCTTGCCCCGGCGGCTGTATTGGTGGCGGTGGACAACCGCAACCGACCAATGCCGAGGTACGTAAGCTCCGGATGGAAGCAACCTATCGTGCGGATTGCGACATGCCGATTCGCAAATCCCATGAGAATCCGGGCATCAAGAAGCTGTATGATGAATTCCTCATAGAGCCGCTTGGCGAAAAATCGCATCATCTGCTGCACACGCACTACTGTGAGCGTGGCAAATACCAAGAGGAAAATAAGTGCTGTAAGTAATCAAAAAGGGGCTGTCTGCCGGACAGCCCCTTTTCCGATGTTGACCGTGACCGTCGTTTCAAATGCCTGCCATCGCCTAGTACGAAATGCCATCAGTTGAGAAGGAACCGCGCTGCAGTTGTTGAAATATATAATGGTTTATAATAAGTTGGTCTTATCTTTTTGTATAGGTTATCCAAAGAGTCAGAATCCGAAGGGAGGGCAAAACCGTTCGTTAGAGGAGCATAGTTCAGTAACAGACGAAGTTGAGATCACCCGCGAGGAGTGAATTTTTGATGAGTGTACCACAGTTTTCGACCCGCATTATGAACACATCTGGAAACGTCATCAGAGAAGTGCTGAAATTAGCAGAGCAATCCCATATCATTTCTTTCGCAGGCGGTTTTCCGTCTCCTAATTCTTTTCCCGTTACTCAGGTCAATGAAATTATTAACGAATTATTGCAAAAAAGCGGTCCGGAAATCCTGCAATATGGTTCCAGTGAGGGTTTCCCCGCATTTCGTGAATACCTGGCTGCGTGGCTGACCGGGCAGGGCATTACCGCCACCCCGGACGAGGTATTGATCACCTCTGGTGCGCAGCAGGTTATTGACTATATGGCCAAAGCATTCCTGAACCCCGGTGACGGCGTCATAGTTGAAAACCCGACTTATCTCGCCGCCCTGAACGTATTTAAGAGCTATGAAGCCGAAATTATTCCGATTAACGGTGACGCTAACGGCGTAAATCTCGTGGAACTAGAGAAAGCGGCCGCTTCCGGAAAAGCGAAGATGGTTTATCTCGTTCCGACATTCGCGAACCCGACCGGGGTCACCACTCCGGTTGAAAGCCGCAAAAAAATTGTTGAAATCCTCGATAAATACGGGCTGATTATGCTGGAGGATGATCCTTACAGTCGTTTGCGCTATAGTGGTAATCCGCTCCCGGCTGTCAAGTCTTTCGACAAAACTGGGAATGTGGTCTATACCTCCAGTTTCTCGAAGCTTATCTCTCCGGGCATGCGGGTTGGCTATGTCACTGCCCGTCATGACATCCTGCGCAAACTGGTGCTTGGCAAACAGTGTACGGACGTACATACCAATAATATCGGCCAGCGCGTGGTGTTCGAGTTCTGCCGTCGCGGCATCCTGGAACCTCATATTGAGAAGATTATCGCACAATACAAAAAACAACGGGATTTAATGCTGGATATGTGTAAGCAGCATTTGCCTGCGGAGACGACCTGGAATGTTCCGGAGGGCGGTCTGTTCCTATGGCTTACTTTGCCAGGTGGAATTAATACCACCGATTTGCTGCCGATCGCCATTGAGCGTGAGAAAGTGGCCTTCATCCCCGGCAAACCGTTCTTTGCTGACGGCTCCGGCGAGAATTCCATGCGTCTGAATTTCAGTAACGCCAGTCCGGAGGGAATTGCGGAAGGTATGAAACGGCTGGGCGGCGTAATCAAAGAAATCCTGAAGAACAAGTAGAAGAACAGATAACAGGCAACGGAGTTGCCTGCGTCGGAGAACGCCCTTTCAGGAGGGCGTTCTCTACCATAGAGCTTCAAAACATCACTTTGTCTGTATAGGAGATCAAAACAATGTTCACAATCAAAGAGTTTCTGCGCAGCGAGGTAAAGCCGGCCCTGGGATGTACTGAGCCAGGCGCTGTTGCCCTGGCTGTTGCACGTGCTTGTGAAGAACTGCAAGACCGCTCCGCGATCGATTCGATTACGGTTAAAGTCAGTGATTCAATTTATAAGAACGGTATGGCGGTTGGCATTCCCGGCGCTTATGGTGCCAAAGGAAATGCGGTGGCCGCCGCCTTAGCTGCGCTATGCGGCAAATCAAGCTTTGGATTGGAGGCCCTCAAAGATTGTCGGCCGGAACTGGTACCACTAGCAGAGGCCATGGTCAGCAAAGGTCAGGTTCGTATCATGCGCTGTGCCGATTTGGAAGGGCTGTTAATTGACGCAACGGTCCAGTCAAAAATAGAAGAGGCCTGCTGTGTAATTATCGGAGGGCATACTAATATTGTTAAGGTCGAATACTGTGGCAAAGTTCTTTTTGAGTCTGATAACGTCCATCGAAACGCCAGTGCCACTGCTGCCACTAATAATTCCGCTGCTACTGACAACACCGCTGCTGCCGGCGCATCGCCCGATGCCATTTATCAACAGATGATCGGCAGTTATTTCATGGATATATTATCTCTGGCTGACAAAATTGACGAGGAAGACATCGCGCATTTGCTGAGCGGTGTGACAATGAACCGCAAAATGGCAGACTACGGTGTCTCGGATGCATTTACCGGCGGCATTGGGTTCGGCAAAAAGCTGAAAGACCTGATAGCTCGGGGGATTGTGGCCGATGACGTTATTAATCAGGCGAAGTATCTTTGTTATGCTGCTGCCGATGCCAGGATGGCCGGAGCTGCCTATCCCATCATGAGTAGCGCGGGCAGTGGCAATCATGGCATTGTCGCAATTCTGCCGGTGGCGATCGCTGCCGAACAGGCTGGCAAAAGCACGCGTGCCATGGCGGTAGCACTGGCAACCAGCCATGTAGTCACCGGATTTGTTAAGAGCAAGCTGGGCCGCCTTTCGCCGGTCTGCGGTTGCACCGTGGCGGCTGGATCCGGCGCCGCCGCAGGTCTAGTGCGTCTGTTTGGCGGAACAAACACGCAGATCGAGTTGGCGGTTAAGACGGTTCTTAGTTCCTTGGCAGGCATGGTTTGCGACGGCGCGAAAGGAAGCTGTTCTCTAAAAGTAGGCAATGCGGCCGGAGAAGCTTTTATGGCGTCCTATTTTGCGCTGGAGGGATTAGGGATTAGTACCTCCCAGGGAATCATTGACGCCTGTATTGAAAAGACGACCGATAATGTCGGCGTGCTAAATCGGGAAGGCATGGGCATGGTTGATAAGGTTCTGATTGGTATCATGGAGCAGCGCAGCCCCGCCTGATGCCAGTGTAGGAGCGCAGCCAAATTCAGCAAGCACGTCCAGAACAGTCATCATATTTTCATAAAATATGATGACTAATGCTTTTGCGGGGCATGTTGACAGCGCATGACGTACTGCTTGTCCTTCATCGGCAATGATTTCGACACCATTGCGCGATCTGGCTGACATGGCTCCCTCAAACACCAAGTTGGCCGTTGCGCCGTCTTTACGCCCGCGGCGGTCTGCATCTTCCTTAATAATCAAGTGATCACATCGTGTTCCAGCAACGATCCCAACCCTGCGGATCGTTTCATCAGAGCGGTCGCCTGGCACTGCCACCACCGCCCATAAGGAGGAGTGCGGTATTCTGTCGGCCGCTTCCAGGGCAACCGCGATCGCAGCCGGGTTATGCCCATAATCGACAATAACATTACAGTGATCATTACTGTAGCTATTGAAGCGGCCAGGATTGTGGTCAGCATCATTGCTAAAAGCCACCATCGCTTTTTCGACCGCTACCGGATTAATCCCGGCGGCAATGGCGGCTACCGCTGCTGCCAGGAGGTTTTGGATGTTGTGCAGGATCATTCCGCCATTTGTAGCTGGCAGCAACGTCACATTAAGATGCAGCAGATTTTCATAGCCACGTTGAACGCACAGATAGCTATTATCCGGATGACTGTTATCCAAATAGCCACAAAGATGATTTTCGTTAAGATTCTGCCTGATTAAAACGTTGTCCCGGCTAAGTGAAAAGTAAGCCGGCAAAGCTGGTGCTCTTTTGGCTAGTCCCGCAACCAGCGGATCATCGGCATTTAAGACCACACATCCATCAGGCAACACCCGCTCAGCTACAAGCGCTTTTAGATGAGCCAGGTCAGCCAGTGTCATAATGCCCTCACTGCCAAGGTGATCTTCGCTAATATTAGTGATGACCGCTACTTTGGCATAATCGTAGCCTAGTCCGCTATTTAGGATCCCGCCGCGGGCGACTTCCAGCACCGCAGCTTCTGTAGCGGGATCTCGCAAAATCATGGCGGCGCCACCCGGTCCGGCATAGTCTCCTTGTGCCAGCAGGCTGCCCCCCAAAAAGACGCCATCGGTAGAGCAGTAACCAGCGTTATATCCTGCTGCGGTAAAGGCAGCGGTAATGAGCCGCGTTACAGTGGTTTTGCCATTAGTACCGGTAACAGCCACCAGGGGAATGCGTCCAGGTTCCGGCAGCTCAAACAAATAGTCGACAATTTCCTTGCCGACATCGCGCTGCTGACCTTCGGCAGGGAAGAGATGCATCCGCAGCCCAGGTGCGGCGTTGATTTCGATCAATGTCATATTCTGGCCATTCGGCTTGCTGATATCTTCCGCAATCAAGTCGACACCGGCAATGTCCAGTCCGACGAGGCGCGCTGCCCGTATACAGGCCGCTGCCACTGATGGATGCACAGTATCAGTGACATCAATTGCCGTTCCGCCAATGCTCAGATTGGCGTGCCAGCGCAAAAAGGCTTTTTCGCCCGTTTTCAGCAGCGAATCAAAGGACAGATGCTGCTTTTGCAGGGTATCAGCCACTTTGCGATCTACTTTTATTTTGGTGAGCGGCTTTTCATGGTCAATACCCCGGCGCGGATCCGCATTGATTTCTTCGATCAATTCCGCGATCGTATGCATTCCGTCGCCAAAGGCACAAGGTGGCTTCCTTTCAGATGCTGCGGCTACTTTGCCGTTGACGATCACCAGGCGATAGTCTTTGCCGCAAATGTGCTTTTCGACCAAGATCCGCTTTGATAATTGCCGGGCAGCTTTATAAGCTGCCATAACTTCCGCCTTGTTTTCCAGGAACAGGCTGACGCCTTTGCCCTTGCAGCCATCAGCCGGTTTGACGACTACCGGATAACCGATCTGATCGGCGGCGCGATATGCTTCCGGCAGTGAACTGACGCAGCATCCTGGCGCAACAGGGAGCCCGGCTTTGGCCAACATCGCTTTGGTGAGTTCTTTATCAGTGGCGATATCAGCCGCAATTCCGGAAGTCAGAGAAGTTTCTGCTGCCTGAATCCGTTGAGCCCTGCAACCATATCCCAGTTGATAAAGCAGGGGGCTATCCAGCGCAATAACGGGTATATTCCTATCGGCAGCCGCTCTAAGAATGGCGGCCGAGCTGGGTCCCGGTTCAATTTCAGCCACCAGCTTCCGGAGCTTCTCCAGTTGATCGGTCAAGCAGGTTTTTTGGCCGCGAGCCAGACGGCGGACAGTCGCTACCGCCAAAGCAGCGACTTCCGGAGCGGTCTGCGCGTCCGAACAGTTGAACACGATGCGGTAGAGTCCTTTTTCATTGAGTGCCCGCGTCGTTCCATAGGCGACCTTAATGCCCACACTGTTATAGATCTCCAGCGCGACATGTTCCACGACATGCCCCAAATAGGTGCCGCTTTCCAGACGCTCGATAAACCCTCCGGGATGCCCCGGAGAACAAGTATGCTCGGCCAATCCCGGCAAAAGGGCGATCAGATTGTCTTTCAAATTACTGATACGGTCGGAAGTCTGATTAGCCATGGCGCCTAAATCAAGGTCAATAATCTGCACCGGCCGGTGACTATAGTAATTGGGACCCATAATTGTCCGCATGGCGGCGATGTGCAAAATAACCCTCCTCTTCCGGAAAGATGACGTTGCGCCCGGCTAAGTCATAGCCGTATCCTCTCGGTAGTATGTGCAGCCCGGCACCGATTACTGCCAGACTCTGATTTGGTTTGAGTTCTGAAATGTTCGTATGAACCATCGGACGTCCATCGATAATGGTAGCAGTTTGAGAACCGATCACACTCAGCACGCCCTCTGGCTGAATCCAGATCGCCGTGTCTTCATCAATCCCGATCCCCAAAACATACGGGTTTTGTGATACCGCCAGCATCAGGCGGCCAATGCGCCCTCTCTGAGCAAAATGCTGATCAATGACCACTTCGCGCAATAGGCCTAATCCCGGAGCCATTTTTAGCGTACACTTTTTGGGGGTTTCGTCATCCTGGCCCTCCACGATCATTAGATCTGACATTGCCGAAGCTCCGGCGCTAGTTCCGGCTACTACAATTCCTGCCCGGTATTTTTGAAACAAGGTTTCTTCCAAGGGAGTGCCGCCCAGTATGCTGGTAATACGCAGCTGATCCCCGCCCGTAAAAAACACTCCGGTAGAGTGTGCAATTTTTTCGCAATTGGCGGGAGCGTGCGCTTCAGCCCGGTTTTGAACGCGGCAAGCGGAGACGTGGGAGCATCCTAATCTCCCAAAAACATCCAAGTATTGAGCACCTGTTTCTTCTGGCAAAGCAGTAGCAGTGGTCATGATCACAATCCTGGCATCTGATCCGCCTGCGAGGTTAATAAAGGCTTTTAAAATGGTGCATTCGTTTTCTTTATCTTCAGCACCGCCGATAATCACGAGATTCCCTGCGACTTTCCCGCCCATAACTGCCTCCCAATCTGCGCATCACTTGCAGAGCTATTTTGGGATATTTTTTGTTCAATTATACAAATTCAGGATTCTAAAGCGCTAAATTAGCAGGGAACGTCAACCGAGTGTCGAACATAAAATGAGTGTCAAACATTGAAATAGTTTATTATCTAATCCGATTGATTTGGGGGTGTTAAAATGCCAACACCTGCCCAGAACGGAAAGATCATGCCGCTGAATCTCAAGTCATCAGATTCCGTACAAAATCTGGCAAAACTAGCTTTGATTGATGATGTCACTGGCCTGCATAATCGGCGCTTTCTTTTTAACTATCTCGATCGCATTGTTGACGATAATGCATCGGGATGTTTGTCTTTATCAATTATCGATATTGACTTTTTTAAGGCGGTCAATGATAGCTATGGACACCTATGCGGCGACGCGGTTTTAGCCAGCTTTGCTGCTTTCCTCAAAAACCACCTGCGTAAAGAAGACACTGCCGTGCGTTACGCCGGCGATGAATTCGTGCTGCTTTTCCCCGATACTTCCTTAGAGGCTACCTCAGGTATCATGAACAGGCTTTGTGCCGATACAGCGGCGCACCTTTTTGCGAGTGATTTGCTGGGACGCAAGATCCGCATTACGTTTAGTGCCGGTTTTGAATGTTTGACTCAGGATGCCGGTTTGGGCAGCGGCAAGGAACTGTTGCGTAAAGCCGATGCTGCTTTATATATGGCGAAAAAGCGAGGGCGCAATCAAGTGTGTAGCGCCAGCGATTTATCATCGAGCCCGGATTCCATGCTGAACTTTAGCGATGCGTTTCACTCCGACGAAATTATCGGCCGTAGTTACGCTCTTAGTCAGATGCGATCCCAGTTATGCTCGGTCAGGGAAGGGCACGGCTGGTTTACCTTACTTTCAGGAGAAACAGGAGTTGGCAAATCACGTTGCGCCAATTATTTGCAAGATGTTGCTGTGCGCGACGGCTTTACCATTTTGGCCGGCAGCTGCCACGATCATACAGCGGCGATGCCTTATTGGGCAGTCACGGATCTGCTCCGGGATTCACTCTTATCTGGCGAAACACTTAATTTGGAGCAGCTGGCCGGTTTTTTGCCGTCGCTGGGCAATCTGCTTCCGGAAGTGGAGAATTTGGCTGCGGGGGCTCCTCTGATTACGAAAACTTTGATGCCACAGGAGCGTAACGTATTCTTCGGAGGGATATGTCGTTATTTAGCCAGTCTGGCGGAAAGCACTCCATTGCTCATCAGAATTGAGGATGTGCAATGGATCGATCAAAGTTCAGCTCAATTCTTGGCCTTCTTTATCAGACAGATCGCGGACAAACCGATTCAGGTGCTTTGTACTTACTCGCCAGAAGAGGTATTGACGACACCCGATCTGGAGCATCCGCTCACACTGCTGAAAAATGTGCTGGCTCGCGAAACTAATTATAGCCATATTCATCTGGATCGTTTACAACAAGTTGAAGTAGCTGGCCTAATCTGCCGGATACTTGGAGCTGACGGTGTTTCAGATAATTTTACCGCTTATATTTATCGCGAATCGGAAGGCAACCCCTTTTTTGTCGAGCAAATCCTCAAAACGCTTTATGATGAAGGAACAATCTATCCTTCAGATGAAGGATGGGAAAGAGAACGTATTGAAAATTTAACGCTGCCGCCTTCAATTAGGGATCTTTTCCGTAAGCGCATCAGCCGCGTAAACGACCAAACCAGGGAAGTGCTTTCACAGGCTGCTGTCATTGGCGAGGTGTTCGAATTTGACATCCTCAGGCAGATTTCCGGATTAAACGAAGGCTATTTGTTGGATGTTCTTGATGAGGCCATTGGAGCACAACTTGTTGAGGAGCATTCCAAAGACGGTGAGCGTTACCGCTTCACCCACGGTAAAATCATGCAGGTTCTTTACGAAGAGATGACTGTGCGCCGACGTAAAATGCTACACTTACGCATTGCCGAGTTGTTGGAGCAATTTGATCAAGGCAGTAGCGTGTTTGCCCGCTTAAGCTGGCATTTTTACAAAGGCGGCCACGGCGAAAAAGCCTGTGATTATTCTCTGCTGGCAGCACAAAGAGCGATCGATCTGCTAGCATTTAATGAAGCCCTAAGCCAGCTGAAGACGGTCGAAGAACTGCTGGCCGAAGGCGTCACAATTTCTGATGAGCAACGTTTGCTGTATCTTCTGATTGAAGGCCGCGCTTTATTTGAAACAGGAAAATACCTGCAGGCCATCAGTGGATTAGAAGAAGCCAAGAAATTGGCAGTTGCTGCAGACGATCGGATCTCAATAATTAATGCCTTGATTTTAATGGCCATGTGTGAAGAACGCTTGGGTGAGCACGATATTGTTTTTGCGCATCTTGACGAAGCCATCGATTATGCCAGACGGGAAAATGTGAAGCCGGAGCTTTTTGCTCGTATTTATCGCATCTACGGCATGATCTATCTTCAGAAAGGCGAAATGAAGCAAGCTCTGGAGTATGCTCTGAAGCAATTAGAGAAGGCGAAGGCAGCCCAATCTGTCTATGATGAGCGGTTATCTTTTCTATTGCTGGGCTCCATTTACTTCGGGTGGGATGTTCATGACAAAGCCGCGCAGTATTTTGAAGAAGGCTTGCGGTTGGCTCCTGTAGAAAGCGATTCCATTGAGCCGCACTTCATCAATAACCTGGGAGTTCTGGCCTACTATCGTGGTGACTGGGACGAAGCCGATTCCCATTACCATCGCGGATTAGTCATTGCCCGTAGACTCGGAGACTTGCATCAGGAAATGATCTTACTAATCAATTGCAGTGAGTTGCAGATTTGCAGAGGTCAGATTGCGGAAGCTGAAAAAACCATGCACAATGTCACGCAGTTGGTTAAGGAAATGAAATCCAAAGAACTTTATGGGCATGCCAAACTAAATGAAGGCTTGCTGAATATCAGGAAGAGGCTGCCGAAAGAGGCATTGGAAGCATTTGATGCCGCTCTCGTTTCCTTTACGGCCATGAATTCCAAGAATTACGGCTCAGTAACGCAAGTCTACCGTGCTCTGGCACTGATTATTCTGGAAAGGTATGCGGAAGCCGCCCAATCTCTGGAGCGCGCGGAGCAGCTGGCCAAAGAAGCTGACAGTAAGGCGAGTCTGGCGATGACGGTTCTGGTATCAGCTTTTGCGGATTTCCGGCAGCGGAAATTTCAGGATGCTAATCGCAAGTTAAATGAGAGTAAGCGTTATTACAGGCATGTAAAACGCCCATTTCAGGAAGCGCTCATCGAATTACTGGAAGCGCTCTTGATCCTACAAGTCGGCGCTGATAAGCGGACTGCTTTCAAGAAACTTGATAAGGCGGCCGAGATATTTGAAAGACTGCGCACTCCCGAATTGGAGACTGCGAACAATCTTAAAAGTGTCTGGAGTGAGAAACTTAATTAGTGACAGGGGCTGTCAAGTGACAGCCTTTTTTCATGTGGGGCGTGCCAATTCTAAGGATATGCTAAGATTATTAGATATGCTATGATTAGGATAATCGCGAATGGAGGTGTAAGATATTGTCCGCAAAAATCATTGATGGCCGTTCGATCGCGGCGGAGCTGGAAAGAAAGGTAGCCGTAGAGGCAGCGCAGCTCGCAGCCGCTGGAATAGTACCTGGTCTGGCCGTTGTGCTTGTTGGAGATGATCCGGCGTCCCGGGTGTACGTTAATTCCAAGAAAAAGGCTTGTCAGCGCTGCGGAATCCACTCTGAAGAAATCAAGATGCCTGCCACAGCCAGCACGGCAGAAATTGTGGCACAAGTTGAGCAACTCAATCAGAGCAAAGATATTCACGGAATTTTGGTGCAGTTGCCGATGCCTGCCGGAATTGACGAACAGCAGGTGATTAACAGTGTGCATCCTTCCAAAGATGTTGATGGTTTTCATCCGGCCAGTCTTGGCAGACTGTTTTCTGACGATCCTCTCTTTGTTCCGTGTACCCCAGCGGGAATCATGGATTTGGTCAAATCCACCGGAATTGAGATCAAAGGAAAAGAATGCGTGGTCGTTGGACGCAGTCTCATCGTTGGGAAGCCAATCAGTATGTTGTTACTGCGCGAGCATGGTACCGTAACGATCGCTCATTCCCGCACCGCCAACTTGACGGAGGTGTGTCGGCGCGCCGATATTCTGGTCGTAGCCGTAGGACGCCCGCAACTGGTGACAGGCAGCATGATTAAACCCGGTGCCGTCGTCATTGATGTTGGCACCAACAAGGTCAATGACCGTCTGGTGGGGGATGTTAACTTTGAGGAAGCTGCCGCTGTCGCCAGTTATATCACGCCGGTACCAGGCGGAGTCGGGCCAATGACCATCGCAAAATTGATGGAGAACACCGTTTTAGCAGCCAGGTTGGCCAAGAGATAATTTGGGGTGAGAATTTTGAGACAGACGGTCTACGTAGTCGGACATAAAAACCCGGATACGGATTCAGTTTGTTCTGCATTAGGCTACGCCGCCCTTAAGAGAGGTCTCGGTTTTCCGGATTATTTTGCCGCCAGGGCAGGGGTTGTTGGTACGGAGGCACGCTTTCTGCTGCGTCGTTTCGGATTGGACGCCCCGCTTTATCTGCCGGATGTTAAAACAAAAGTGCAAGATGTGATGAAAACCGATCTATTATCGGTACCGATGGATGCGCCCATCAAACAAGTCTATCATCGCTTGCAGGAAACGCACGGAAAACTGGCCGTCATCCAGCGTCCCGATGGTAGTCTGGGCGGAATTGTGACTAACTCGGATCTGGCGATGGCCTTTATGGGTGCGGTAGAATCAGATCAGCATTATCTGCGCTTCAGTCTCAGGACATTGCTGGATGTCATGCAGGGTACGCTTTTATGCGGTGACATTGACGCGGTTGTGAGCGGCCAGATTTTCATTGCGGCGATGTCTCCGCCCACAATGAAGCGGTTCTTACAGCCTGGCGCAATCATCATTACCGGCGATCGCACCGAGGCTCAAAAAATTGCGGCCGAGGTTTCGGCCTGCCTGATCATAACCGGTAACGCCAAGATAGATCCAGAAGTACTGGCGATCGCGTCTCAAAGGAATATGCCCGTGATCGTGGCACCGGGAGACACCTATATGGCAGTCCGCAATGTGGGATTGAGTCGTGCGGTCAGCGATGTCATGAATCAGGAGCCGATTGTGTTTGCTCCAGAAGATCTGTTATCAGATGTCATTAAGCAAACCCGTGAAGCCAGACACCGCGTTTATCCGGTCGTCAACGAAAAAAGCCGTATGGTGGCGGGGGCGCTGTTTCGCGACGACTTATTTGGCAATTCCGGACGCAATCTGGTGCTGGTGGATCACAATGAAAAAAGTCAGGCAGTGTCAGGAATTGAAGAAGCCAAAATACTGGAGATCATTGATCATCATCGACTGGGAGATATCCAAACCAGCGGTCCGGTATTAGTGCGCAATGAGCCGGTTGGCAGTACCGCGACGATTGTGACCAAAATAGCGCGAGAGAATGCCTACGATCTGCCAGGCGAAATTTGCGGGGCACTGCTGGGTGCGATCCTTTCTGACACACTGGTGTTTCGGTCGCCAACCTGCACCGATATGGATCGGGAAATGGCCAACTATCTGGCCGGAAGATGCGGTGAGGATCCCGAAAAACTGGGGTTTGAGATGCTGCGCGCTGGTTCGGAGGTGGAAGGTTTGCCGGCCGATCAGTTGATCCGCTACAATCTTAAGGAATACCAAATTGGAGGTAATCGCGCGGCAGTCGGACAATGTGAAGTTGTGGACACGAGTCGCTTGTTGACGCGCAAAGATGAAATCTTGACTGAAATGGATGCCCTCTGTCAAAGCCGTGATCTAGCTGTCATGATTATGATGTTTACTGAAATTATGCGGCGCGGTACGCATCTGTTGATCACCGGGCCAGAAAAGGCTTTAATTGCCGCAGCCTTCAAACAAAAATTTGATCCGGAAGGCTTTTTCCTTCCTGGGGTGTTGTCCCGCAAAATGCAGATCATTCCCAAAGTAACGGTTGCTTTGGGCGGGTAAAAATGATTTTGATCGGCAGCGTTGCGGCAGGACTTTTTGCTTGGATACCGAATAGCTTGCCTGATAGGCCGGTTCGTGGTTGAGCCGGCTTTTTATGGGAAGTATTATGTATACAGTATTACGGCTACAACTGATAGCCGTGACCCCGTCGATAATTAGGACGCAATTATAACGGCTGAGGAGAGATTATCATGCGCTTTAGTGAAAGAGCCCGGGCGATCACACCATCGTCAACCTTCGCATTTGATGCCAGAGCCAAGGAAATGGTCCGGAAAGGAATTGATGTCGTTAGCTTCGGAACAGGAGAGCCGGATTTTGATACTCCGAAGCTGATTCAGGATGCTGGTATTGAAGCAATCCAGAAAGGTGTCACCAGATACACTCCGGTGGCTGGTTTGCTGCCTTTGCGGGAAGCAATCTGCCGGAAAATGAAGGAAGATCATGGCTTAAGCTATGAGCCTTCGCAGGTCTTGGTGTCCTCTGGTGCTAAAATGTCACTTTATATTGCTTTCCAGGTCCTGCTATCCCCTGGTGACGAAGTACTTATTCCCGCACCGTATTGGGTGAGCTATGTTGAGCAGGTCAAATTGGCAGACGGAGTACCAGTCATTGTACCGAGCACCGAAAAAGATGGCTTCCGTATCAAGCCTGAAGCACTGCGCAAGTACATTACTCCGAAAACCCGCGTATTGCTGCTGAACAGTCCGTCGAATCCTTCCGGCGCTGTGTATACCGAAGCCGAAATCAGAGCTATTGCCGAGGTGGCCTGCGAACACGATTTGACGATTGTTTCTGATGAGATTTACGAAAAATTAATCTATGATGGCAACAGCCATTTTTCGATTGCACAGGTTAGTCCGGAGCTGCAAGATCGCACCATCCTGATTAACGGTGTGTCCAAAACCTATGCCATGACCGGCTGGCGTATTGGATACGCGGTCGGCCCGAAAGAAGCCATTAAACTAATGTCCAATTTACAGGGGCATAGTACTTCCAATGCTTCATCCATTGGCCAGTACGCCAGTATTACAGCCTTAACTGGCTCCCAGGATGCTTTCCGCACCATGAAAGCCGAGTTCGAAAAGCGTCGTAATCTCATGGTGGAGCGCGTGAATAAGATTCCCGGATTCAGTTGTCGCAAACCGGAAGGGGCTTTCTACGTTTTCGCCAACATCTCAGAGTTGCTGCACAAAACATTGAGCGGCGTAACCATCAATTCTGGCGATGATCTGGCGGATGTCCTGCTGGATCATGCCCATGTAGCAGTTATCCCGGGATCCGGTTTCGGAATGCCTGATTTTGTAAGGTTCTCCTATGCCACTTCGATCAACCGGATTGAAGAAGGATTGGATCGCATTAGAGAATACCTCTCCCTGCAATTGAATCTGGAAAAAGTAGTCTGATTGCAATAGTTGATCGAGACCGCATCACCGAAAATGACTAAAAAACTCAATTGATCAATTGTTGACACAGAGCTGCCATACTTTTGTCTGGCAGCTCTAACTTTATGAAGCAAATTATGGTACGATCGGAAATACGAGAGACAATAAGAGAGCGTACTCCGGGGAACAGGAAGGGGAGAGAAATTCATGATGCAGACGCGCTTTGGTAAAGTGGTCGCGATCATCTCCCAAGGGGATCAGCTCAGTGAGATCATGACAGAAGTGGAAGGACGGATGGAAAAAGCATATGTTTACCCGCAGTTAACGGGGAACCCGCAACCCGGGGAGACGGTTTTGTTGAACACTACCGCCGTTCGTCTGGGCCTTGGCAGCGGCGGCCGGCACTTTGTGCAGCTGATCGTTGGCAGAGAGCAGCACGAATTAGACGGTCCCGGGCACATCATGAAACTCCGCTACACTCCCTGGCAGCTAAAATGCCAGACTATTGACGAACCGGGGGCAGCCGGTCATGAAGCCTTAAAGGACGGGGGCAATCTGGAGGGCATGCCGGTGGTCGTCGCCGAACTGCATAGTCAATTGGCACCCATATGTCTGATGGCCAAAGAACATAGCTCCTGTAAGATTCGACTCGTTTACATTATGCCGGATTGGGCCGCACTACCAATCGCGCTCAGTAATACAGTCCGGCAACTGCAAAGCCAGGGTTTGATTGATCACACGATTACATATGGACATGCTTTTGGCGGGGATGCCGAGGCGGTCAATATTTTCAGCGCTTTGCTGGCCGCCCGGAAAGTTTTTCATGCCGATGTGGCAGTTGTCGCTATGGGACCTGGAATTGTCGGGACTGGCACGAAATATGGATTTTCAGGCATCGAACAAGGTCCGGCGCTCGATGCGGTCGCCTTGATGGGCGGAAAAGCGATCGCACCGCTACGCATCGGCTTTGGGGATCAGCGGGAGCGGCATTATGGTATTAGCCATCATTCACTGACTGTGCTGGCAGAGATCGTCCAAAACAAAGTCAGGGTGCCATTACCAGTGCTCTCGGGCGACAAAGGCATAGTTATATATAGTCAGCTGACCGCCGCCGGGATTGCCGAAAAGCATCATTTGGTTGAGGTAGACGCCACCGATACTCTTGATTTGATGCAAACCCGTCAACTGAATGTTACGACGATGGGCCGGGGCCTACGCGCAGAACCTGAGTTTTTTATGAGTGCTGGCGCGGCTGGGATTTTAGCCGCACAGGAGGCAAAAGGATGGAGTTAAGAGAGACTCTAATTGGCAGTGAGTATTTCTTTCACGGCATGATTAATGTGCGGCTCGACCAGGTGCGGACGCCCAATGGCAGCATCGCGCAGAGAGTGGTCGCGGAACATCCAGGGGCAGCCGCGATTGTGACAGTGAATCAGGACGGCCGTTTGGTGCTGGTCAGGCAGTACCGGCATCCGATCGGGCGAGAATTGCTTGAAATCCCGGCCGGTAAGCTGGACGGTGGCGAACCGCCCGAACAATGTGCAGCCCGCGAATTATCTGAAGAAACCGGATTACAGCCGGTTGAACTGCTTGAGCTCGGCAAGATTGTGACCGCTCCCGGGTTTTGCAATGAGGGAATTACCTTGTTTTTCGCCCGGGGAGTGCCACAGCAGGGTGCGAAGGCCTCCCAGGATGCAGATGAATTTATAGAAATCGAGCTGCTTGAGGTCGAACAGGTTTTTAGTGCGATCACCCAAGGACAAATCATTGATGCCAAAACCATCTGCGGCCTAATGATGGCGCGCGCCAAAGGACTGCTTTAGGAATGCTATGGTGGCGAAGCGCAGGCAACGCAGGCCCACTTAAAATAATGTAATAATTTAGACCACCGGCACGTAAGCATGTACCAGATAGGAGGGCGTTGCCGGTGGTTTTTTGGCTTAAAATGAAGCAGCAAATCGGGGATTACATATCTAACCATGCCACTTATTTCATCGTGGCTACAGTCATGCTGGTCATGGGCATCGTCTTCGGCGCGCTGGCTGTCAAGATCCTTAACCCGGGTCAACGCGGCGAACTTTGGCAGTACTTGGCGGCTTTCTTCGACAAGATGGATAGTCGTGAGACGATTGCTGCTCCAATTTTGCTTCGGAATTCGTTGCTTGGCCACTTTCGGACCTTGGCGCTAATTACGGTGCTGGGCTTGTCAGTAATCGGCTCTCCGCTGATTTTGCTTTTTCTTTTTACAAGGGGCTTTGTGATAGGGTTTTCAGTCGGTTTTCTGGTGGACCAGATAGTGTTCAAGGGAGTACTGTTATCCATAGTCGCCGTTTTACCCCAGAATTTCTTGATTGTGCCTGCCTTGTTGCTCTCGAGCGTTGCCTGCCTGGACTTTTCGATCATTTTAGTACGGGGGCGTCTCAAAAATCGAGGTATGGACCGTCTCCATGATCTGATGGCCACCGGTGGAGCAGTTTTGGTCTCCGGAATAATCCTGATACTGGCCAGTTTGATTGAAGCTTATATCAGCCCTGCTTTTTTATCGCTGTTCGGCAGATGGCTAATCTGATGTCATTAATTCGGTACTTTGCTAATAGGTTTTAACAATTATTAATTTAGCGGGGAGGGGACTGATTTGATCGTAATTTCTCTTCCTGGACTCAAAAGGAAAGTGTGGCCGGTGCTTAGAGTTCTGCTATTCTGCGGACTGGCCGGCGTCGGGTTTGCACTTTTAAAAAGGCTTATTCATTAGGCTGGACCACCTGACAGGCCGTTTGGGCCTGTTTTTTATGATTCACTCCCAGAGATTAACGTGCACTTAAAAAAGGAAAAGGCGTCACATCAGCGAAATATGACTTAACTTTGGTAAGTTCGACAGGGAGTGGAAGAATGCAAGCTTTGCTGCAAAATTTCCTTGCATATCTTGCGGTGGAAAGAGGGCTGGCAGATAACACCATTCAGTCTTATGGCAGGGACCTCAAAAATTATGCTACCTATTTGGCAAACAAAAAAATGACGATCAATAGTGTTACTCAAACCTCAATCATATCCTACCTTTTGCACCTTCAGGGAAAGGGGCTTGCCACAGCCTCAGTTTCTCGCAATCTCGCTTCATTGAAATCCTTTTTTCATTTTCTCGTGCGAGAAAATGTGCTAAGCAGCGATCCAACGCTTAATCTTGAATCTCCGAAGCAACAGAAAAAATTGCCGCAGGTGCTGACGACCAATGAAGTATCTCAGTTGTTGTCAATTCCAGATCTCAAAACCGTCGCCGGTCTGCGCGACAAGGCCATGCTGGAAATGTTATATGCCACTGGCTTGAGAGTATCGGAATTAACCGGTCTGGACTGCAAAGATGTGGATCTCGAATTTGGCTATGTAAAGTGCCTCGGAAAAGGTTCCAAAGAGCGCATTGTGCCATTAGGCTCAGTGGCCATCCGGGTTTTAAAGGATTATCTGAAGCGCGGAAGGCCGGAGCTTGTTTCTGCTGCTGGATGCGAAGCGATTTTTCTGAATCACCATGGAAAGCGTTTAACCAGACAAGGTTTTTGGAAAATTATTAAAAAATACGCCGAGAGTCTGGGTACTGAGAAAACCATTACTCCGCATACTTTACGACATTCGTTTGCGACACACTTACTGGAAAACGGGGCGGACCTGCGGGCTGTTCAGGAAATGCTGGGACATGCTGACATTTCCACGACACAGATCTATACGCACTTAACTCGTAGTAGGCTGCGCAAGGTTTACGACCAAACGCACCCGCGCGCCTGACGTGACACAAAGGGACGGTTCTTTTGTGTCACAAAGGAGTCAAAAACACAAGGGACACAAAAGAACCGTCCCTTTGTGCTATTTGAGGGGGTCGACACGGTGATGATTGACAGAGTTTTTCTAATTGTGCTTGACGGCGTAGGTATCGGCGAGCTTCCGGATGCACAGCGCTATGGCGATATCGGCAGCGATACCATCCGAAATACTGCTCGGGCGGTCGGCGGCTTAAACTTGCCGGTGCTGGAAAGCTTTGGCCTTGGTTGTTTAGGCGACATTGAAGGGGTGCCTTGTACGGCGAACCCGGTGGCGTCCTATGGGCGCATGGCTGAGAGGTCCCCCGGGAAGGATACGACTACTGGACATTGGGAAATTGCCGGGCTCATCCTGGATCAGCCTTTTCCGGTTTATCCGAAAGGTTTTCCAGAGGATTTACTTGCCAAATTTACTAGCGTAATCGGCCGCGAGATCATTGGCAATGAGGTCGCCTCTGGCACAGAGATTATCATGCGTCTAGGCGATGAGCATGTCAAAACTGGCAAACCGATTGTTTACACTTCAGCGGATAGTGTATTTCAGATCGCGGCCCACGAAGATGTTATCACGGTGGATGAACTCTATAAAATCAGTGCGATGGCGAGAGCGCTGCTGACTGGCGAACATGCTGTCGGAAGGGTTATTGCACGGCCATTTTCCGGCTCTTCCGGAAATTATGCGCGCACTGCGCGCCGCAAGGACTTTTCATTAACTCCTATCGCGGAAACCATGCTTGATCGGCTGTGTACCCGCGGGTTTGAAGTATATGGGATTGGGAAAATCGACGACATCTTTGCCAACAGAGGGCTGACTGGGTCGAATCATACTACCGACAACGCTGCGACCTTACAGGCTATTCTGGAACGTACTGCGGTGGATTTTAAGGGCTTGGTTTTTGCGAATTGCATTGATTTTGACATGCTTTACGGTCATCGCAATGATTATCGGGGATTTGCCCAAGCTTTGGAACGAGTGGATGCGGAGTTGCTAAAAATTCAGCAAGCCTTAACGCCACGGGATTTAATGATCATCACCGCCGATCACGGTGTTGATCCGACCACTCCCAGCACAGATCATTCGCGCGAACATGTGCCGCTACTAGCCTATTGCTCTGGAGTCCCTGGGGTTAACCTGGGCACCAGAAACAGCTTTGGCGATATTGCCGCTACAATAATGGAATTGTTTGGTGTCGGGCCATGGCCGGTCGGCGAATCGTTTGCCAATGTGTTTCAGCATCATAAGGGGTGATTAGGATGCGTGCATATGAATTTATCCTGGCCAAGAGAATGGGGCGGACCCATACTGCGGCAGAGATTGTTGATTTTATTAATGGCTATGTGGACGGTCGTATTTCGGATGCGCAAGCCGCCGCATGGTGTATGGCGGTCTATTTTAATAAACTATCATGCGCCGAGATGGCGGCCCTCACCAAAGCGATGGTTGAGTCCGGAGACCGCATTGATTTAGGTGCCATTAAAGGGATCAAAGTTGATAAACATAGCACCGGCGGCGTTGGTGATAAAACCACACTGGTCCTCGGCCCTATGATTGCCGCGATTGGCTTGCCATTTGCCAAAATGTCGGGGCGAGGTTTGGGGCATACCGGCGGAACGCTTGATAAACTAGAGTCCATTCCCGGAATGACTGTGGAAATGGATCGCGCCCGTTTCGTCAGGCAGGTTGATAAAGTCGGGCTGGCGGTTGTTGGGCAGACTGGCAATCTTGTACCGGCCGACAAGAAACTTTATGCTTTGAGAGATGAAACTGCCACTGTGGAAGAAACCGGACTGATTGCCGCCAGCATTATGAGCAAAAAGATTGCTGCCGGGGCAGATGCCATTGTGCTCGATGTTAAATGCGGGCGAGGCGCTTTTATGGGTACACTACCTGAAGCCCGGAACCTTGCCGAAGCCATGGTTCATATCGGTAATTCATTTGGCCGCAAGACCGCAGCCATTATTAGCAGCATGGATCAGCCGCTCGGCAGAGCGATTGGCAATGCGCTGGAAGTAAGAGAAGCAATTGAGACTCTTACTGGCGGTGGACCGGAGGATTTGCGGGAATTATGTCTGGTACTGGGCTCGAAAATGGCTGTCCTGGGCGGAATCTGTCACGAACTTGCTGAGGCACGATTATTACTGGAAAAGACACTGAATAGCGGAACGGCTTTTGAAAAGCTGCGCCTGCTTGTGCAAGAGCAGGGCGGAGATGTGAAGGTGATTGATCATCCGGAATGGTTGCCGAGTGCGGCTCGCCTGGAAGAAGTTCTGGCACCTGTCTCCGGCACAGTAAAGGCCATTGATAGTCTTGCGCTGGGCCTTTCCGGTATGGCTTTGGGTTCCGGGAGGGAGCGCAAGGAAGACGCCATCGATTATGCTGTTGGGATTGTAATCAACAAAAAAGCTGGTCAGAAGGTTAATCGAGGCGATTCATTGGCTACTTTGCATTATAATAGCGATGCCAGATTGGAAGCGGCTCGTGCCCGTGTTTTGGAAGCATTCCAAGTCACGCAGGAACCCGATGTGGCTGAACCGCCCCTGATTCTCGGCACCGTTGAATAACGCAGACCGCCCTACGGGGCGGTTTTTCTATTGGATGCGAAAAAACATTAATCGTAATATGAAGGGAAAGGGACAAAAGAAAAGAAGTGAGGAATTTAGGTTGGTTTTTGTTTCTAATAATAAATCATGCCGGAGGTGCACGATGAAGAGCGACATTCAGATTTCACAAGAAGCCAAAATGCAGCACATTGAGGAAATTGCCTCCAAAGTAGAAATTGACGCCGACTATCTTGACCTTTACGGGAAATACAAGGCCAAGGTGAATTTGGGCTTAGCGGATCGGCTACGCTCAAAACCGGATGGCAAACTGATTTTCGTGACTGCGATGACGCCTACTGCGGCGGGCGAGGGCAAGACCACTACGGTAGTTGGTTTGACCCAGGCATTAGGTAAGCTTGGGAAAAAAGTGATGTGTTGTCTGCGCGAGCCGTCACTGGGCCCGACGTTTGGTATGAAAGGTGGCGCTGCTGGCGGCGGCTATTCTCAGGTGGTTCCGATGGAGGATATTAATCTACATTTTACTGGTGATATTCATGCGGTCGGCATGGCCAACAATCTGCTGGCGGCCATGATTGATAATCACATTGCCGCCGGCAATCAGTCCGACATTGATGAACGCCGTATTGTCTGGAAACGCGCCATTGATGTCAATGATCGCCAACTACGGCAGATCGTTACCGGCCTTGGCGGGCGCACTAATGGCATTTTGACGGAATCCGGATTTGAGATCACAGCCGCTTCCGAAGTAATGGCGGTGCTATGTCTGAGCCGCAGTATTGCTGATCTAAAGCTTCGCCTTGGTCGTATGATCGCCGCTCATAACAAAAAAGGGCTGCCCGTGACAGCCGGTGACTTAAATGCCGCCGGTGCAATGGCCATCCTGCTCAAGGATGCTCTGAAGCCTAATCTGGTACAGACACTGGAAGGGCAACCCGCCTTTATCCATGGCGGTCCCTTTGCCAATATTGCTCACGGCAATAATTCCGTCATCGCCACCAAGACGGCACTTAAGTTGAGCGACTATGTAATCACCGAAGGCGGATTTGCCTCCGAACTGGGAGCAGAGAAGTTTTTTGATATAGTTTGCCCGTTAGGCAATATTAGGCCTGCGGCGGCGGTTCTGGTAGTATCGGTGCGGGCACTGAAGCTGCAGGGTGGCGCATCCCGCAAAAATCTATCCGCCGTGAATTTGGACTCTCTGGAGAGAGGCTTTGCCAATATGCGCAAACATCTTGATAATTTAAAGGCTTTCGGGGTGCCGGCGGTGGTGGCAATTAACCGTTTTTCCGACGATAGTGTGCAGGAATTGGACGCCATTATTGCAGAATGCAATCGCTTGGGTGTTCTAAGCGCCGTGTCGGAAGTGGTCGCACAAGGCGGACAGGGCGGACTTGATTTAGCAGAGAAAGTTCTGACCGCCTGCGAAAAGGAGAGTCATTTTGCCCCGCTGTTTTCAGGTGGTGAAACCATCAGTGGTCGTTTGGATACGCTGGCGAAGCGCCTTTATGGCGGAGTGGGGGTCGAGTTATTGCCGCTGGCGGAGACGCAGTTGGAGAAGATTGACGCCATGGGCTATGGCCACCTACCGGTCTGCGTAGCAAAAACCCAGTATTCCCTGTCCGACAATCCGGCGCTGTCAGGTGCTCCGACAGGCTGGACACTCAAAGTGCGGGAATTAAAAGTATCAGCCGGAGCGGGATTTGTTGTGGCCTTGGCTGGTAACATCATGACCCTGCCTGGGCTGCCCAAAGAACCTGCGGCTGCGCAAATGGATATTAACGGAGAAGGACTCGTGTCCGGGTTGTCCTAACGCTTTTCCGGGCTGTCTTAGCGTTCTACTGAGGAAGATTTGGAATACAATTAATCAGAGTCCTGCTGCGGAGGGAGGCTTCAGCTTGCTGGTACGTTCTTCTGAACTGCGGTCGCGTGAAGTGGTAAATATCAGTGACGGGCGCAGGCTCGGCCTGATCAATGATTTTGAGATCGATATGTCTACCGGCCAAATAATGGCGGTAGTCGTACCTGGACCTTCAAAGCTGATTCGAATTTTCACACGCAGTGAAGACATGGTGATACCCTGGGAGAGAATCATCAAGATCGGTATTGATGTCATCCTGGTCGAAGCTCTCAACGGTAATCTGGAGCAACATAAAGGCAATCTGATATGAAGTAGTTTGCAGCATTTCGACTGGTAGTTTGAGCCGCAGGCGAGTTTGAGTTCAGCTCAGACTGCGCCCGCGGCTTTTTTTGCATTTTTGGAGGGAAAGTAACGCTGAAGGTTGAATGAATTTAGTTGAACTAAATTGCGAAGCGAGGGGAATTCATGAACAATGTTGTCGGCGTCATACAAGCGCTGCTGTTTACCAATTTAATGCTCTTTACTATGTTCTCCATTTTATCCTTTTTGATCAATACCTTTGGCAGGCTGAGGGCCCGCTCCAAAGCCAGCACCCCTCTTTTCGAATGGCGCCCGACCGGCCGGGAATGGCGTACCTACCTTAAGGGTAAAAGCCGCTCATATTTGCTGAGCTTCCTGCTGTTTCTGGCTATTTTCGTGGTTTTGTCGGCATTGTTTGGCGGCAAAGAAGGAAGTATCTGGTCGAGTCTCACGATGGTGGCCTCCCTGATTCCAGGAGTCGTCTTCTATGTACTCGCCGTAATTTTATCTCCAAACAAGTATACCATTTACCCGGAAGGCATCACCTCTTTTGGCTGGCTTTACTACAACACCAGCCGCAAAGGCGAGGTAATCACAGAAGCCAAGGTGGGCTTTCAACCTTGGACCAAATTCAGCGGTTACCAATGGGACGGAGATATTTTGCTACTCAAGACGCAATTTGCTTTTACCGAAATAGTTGCCGGACAGCACAAGGGGCGCGTGCGCGATCTGTTACGGGAATGTCTTAAAGAAGCTTCTAAAAGCAAACAGCGCTCCAATAAACAGCAAAAAATCGAGAGCGATCAGGTCAATTCCGATACAGGTAATTCAGATCAGAAATCCTGAGAGGTGAGCTTTGATGGATTCTTATATCTTGGCCATTGATCAGGGGACGACCGGTACTACAGTGATCCTTTTTGATACTTCCTGCAAAATGATTGCCAGATCTTATCAGGAAATCAAGCAGTATTATCCCGAACCTGGCTGGGTGGAACATGATCCGGAAGAGATCTGGCGCAGCGTTACGGTGGCAATTGCTGACACGATCGCGGAGGCGGGCATCGAAGCACGACAGATTATCGCTTTGGGTATCACTAATCAGCGCGAAACGACGCTGCTTTGGAATAAGGATACCGGAAAACCTTATTGTCGTGCCATTGTCTGGCAATGCCGGCGCACAACCCCGATCTGCGAGCAGTTGAAAAAAATGGGTTTGGCTAATGATGTCTCGCAGCGGACAGGCCTGATTATCGACCCCTATTTTTCCGGAACTAAGCTGCAATGGATTTTGGACCACAATGACACTGCCCGCAGCGATGCCAACCAAGGGAAAGCTTTATTTGGCACGGTGGATTCCTGGCTTATTTGGAAACTAACCGGAGGGCAAGTGCACGCCACCGACTATTCCAACGCTTCGCGTACCATGCTGATGAATTTGCGGGGCGAGTGGGACGACGGCTTACTCAAGTGTTTACGCATTCCGAAAAGCGTTTTGCCGGAGCTGCGGGATTCGATCGGATGTTTCGGCAAGACCGTTCAAAACGGGGCTATTCCTGCCGGAATTCCGATTTGCGGCGTAGCCGGTGATCAGCAGGCGGCTTTATTTGGGCAGAATTGCTTTGAGCCTGGCACTGCCAAAAACACTTATGGCACAGGTTGTTTTATCCTGATGAATACCGGAGAAAAGCCGGTCGCTTCGTCTAAACTGCTGAGCACAGTCGCATGGGGCCGAAACGGCAAACTTACTTATGCGCTGGAAGGCAGTGTTTTCACCGCTGGCGCGGCAATCAAGTGGCTGCGGGATGGTCTGCGGATTATCACCAGTGCGGCGGATTCGGAATTCATCGCCAAAGAAGTACCCGATTCCGGCGGCGTCTATTTTGTTCCCGCCTTTGTGGGCCTGGGCGCTCCCTACTGGGACGCGGATGCCAGAGGAACTATTGTTGGGATTACACAAGGCACCGATTACCGACATATTATTCGTTCCGCTCTGGAGGCGATTGCCTATCAATCCAGAGATGTCTTTGATGTGATGGTTGCGGATTCCGGAGTGCCTCTCAAACATCTGCGAGTGGATGGAGGCGCTTCCGCCAATAATTTCCTGATGCAGTTCCAAGCTGATATTCTTGATATTGTCGTCGAACGTCCCGCGCTTGTGGAAACCACTGCCCAAGGTGCCGCTTTCATGGCTGGGATGGGTGCCGGAGTTTTTAAAGATTATAAGGATATCGTGGCAGGATGGCATTCCGACAGGATTTTTTCTCCCCGCATGAATTCGCACGAACGGGAGAAACTTTATGCTGACTGGCACGCGGCCGTTGCCAGGGTATTATCATCGCAATCGTCCTGGGGCATATGAGGCATATCAGAGTGAGCGTTTGAGTTTCAGGAGGCAGCAATGGAGACAATCGGAATTATCGTGACAACCGAAGGACAGTTTGCTCAGGTGAAGACCACGCGCCACGTCAGCTGTAATCGCTGCGGTGCCTGTGGGTTGGGCGTAACCGGCTCTGATGTGGTTGTCAAAGCCAATAATGTGATCGGTGCTAAAGCAGGTGAGCAAGTGATCCTGGAAATGCGGACCGATCATGTAATGAAAGCAGCATTTTTCGGTTATATGGTTCCTCTGATATTTTTCGTGATTGGCATTGCGGCAGGCCACTATTTAACCCGCATGATCAATCCGGAGGCGCAGACAGCTTTGCCGGCCATTATCGGGGGATTCGGACTGCTTGTCTTATCCTATGTTTTTCTGCGTTATTATGATCGCCGCGCTTCAGCGCGGGGAGAGTACGAAGCCTGGGTTACCGGCTATGTCAGGGACTAGACTCCTGTTTGACGATATTGGAGATAACATTGGCGAAGTAGTCTGCCGCATGCAGCGCTTCTTCCAGGGTACAGTTTTCTCCGCCCATTTCGGCGATCATTGCTTGATTGCTGAGATGCTGATTGTAGCGCGCATCGGCCTTAATAATACCGAGGGACAGACCAGGATATAAACGATCTGTCTCAGCTTTTACCTTTTCGGCAAAGGCCAGGTTTTTCTCCCAGTTAGGGTGTTCCAGACCCATGCGATTGGTCCCGATGACCAGCATTACGCGGGCGGTCCGTTCACCTTCGATCACAGTGGAGTGCTCCAAACCTGGCGTTCCGTCACGATGTACGTCAATAACAATTTTGATGGACGGGTATTTGGCAAGGTATTCCTGTAATGTAACCTGTGAACGCTGGTATGCCTCATGCCATGGATACTGATCATGGATCTGATCACAGTGTATGGTAGGAATCTGGTATTTGCTGTTGAGAATGTCGACCAGTCTATTACCAACCTTGACGATATCGCCCTTTCCGTTGAATAAATGCGTTTCGCCACTGGTTGGCAGATAGCATTCCGAGGTATGGGTGTGCAGGACGAGAATCAAAGGTTCGTCCATCCTCAAAGCAGGCTTTGTGTCTTCCACAGCCGCGGCCGGTAAGGTCTGCGGCTGTTGCTGTTGTGGTTGTGATTGCTCAGAAAATGCAGTAACCGCTATGATTGAGGATGGCGCCGTCACAGCTATTGACGTGGATCCTGCATTTTTTTTCGTGGAATCGATCTGGCTGGCGATAGCTGGCAACATTTCCCCAAACATTGGCAGTTGGGCAGCCAGGAATGTTACTGGCGTATTGCTGTCAACTCCGGAAGAGAGTTCAAACCACACAGTAGACAAGGTCGCCAGTTTGGACGGAGGACGATCCTCTTCCGTCAGTCTGCTTGATAACCCCGGAATACCAGCATGCAATATTTCCTTGGTAATATTGGCTTCCATCCCCAAAAAGCGGCGCAGGAACTCAGCTGGCTTTTGTAGGTATCTGGTACTGTTAATGGCCAGCATTCCGCGGGCATCATGGTCGGCAGCCTCGTTATTCAGCAGCAACATAACAGCACAGGCTGTTGTCACAAACAACAAGACAAACAATGGAACCAGTACTGTCAGCAAAGGGGATTTTTTCGGCAACAAAATTGAGATCACCTGCCCGGACGAGTTCTGAGTTATGATATCTTACGCCGGCGACCACAGCGATAGAACCATACTTAAGCTGTCCGTTATGCAGTAAGGCCGCCGGATGGTTCGCATAATCACCGGGCTATTAGGGGACGATGAAAAAGGTAGAACGTATCATATCATTGGGTACATGTGGCGCCATTAAAGGAGGAATAGGCGTGATCAAGCATGGATTGCTGATCATCTTTTTGGTTGCTGCCCTGCTAACATTTTCATCTATGACAAATGCCAACGCAATGGCGGCAGAACCAGATTCAACACTGAAAATTGAGGCGCGCTCGGCGATTCTTTTAGAACCGATTACGGGTGCAGTACTCTATGAGCAGGAAGCCGATGTGCCATTGTCACCGGCCAGTGTCACCAAAGTAATGACTTTGCTGTTGATCATGGAAGAAATCGAAAAAGGTGCCCTGCGACTTGATGAAACTATTGTCATTTCTCCGGAAGCCGCGGCCATGGGCGGTTCCCAAATTTGGCTGGAACCCGGGGAAGAAATGAAGGTGGCCGATTTAATCAAAGCCATTGCCATTGTTTCGGCGAATGACGCCAGCTACGCTTTGGCAGAGCGTTTGTCAGGATCGCATGATGCTTTTGTAGCTCGCATGAATGAACGGGCTCGGGAATTAGGCATGAAAACTACCAAGTTTGTCAACTGCACCGGCTTATCGGAGGATGATCCATCGTCACCGGGTAATATAACTTCTGCGCGTGACGTTGCGTTCATGTCGCGGGAACTAATTCGGCATTCTGAGATTCTGAAATGGACAGGCACATGGATCGACTATTTGCGTAACGGCGCGTCGTTTTTGAGAAACACTAATAAACTGGTGCGGTTTTATCAAGGCTGCGATGGTTTGAAAACCGGTTTTACTAATGAAGCCGGCTTTTGCCTGGCGGCCACTGCCAAAAGGAACAATGTGCGACTGATTGTGGTGGTCATGAAGGCGGCGACTAATGATATCCGGGCCAAAGAAGTCAGTCGGTTGCTGAATTTTGGCTTCGGTCGTCTGGAAGCTATCAAAGTGGTATCTGGAGGAGAAGAGCTGGCCAAACTGCCTGTAGTCAGGGGAACGGAAGATACCATTTCAGCTGCGGCGGCAAGCGACTACTATTTGCCGAACAGAAGAGGAGTACAGCCTGAAATATCAAAAACAATTAATTTGGGATCAAAACTAAAAGCTCCGATTCAAAAGGGGCAAAAGTTGGGTACTATGACAGTACATTTAAACGGGGAGCCGGTCCAGGAAATTGAACTGCTAGCGACCACGGATGTCGGCAGGACCAATGGGTTTCAATTTTTCGCACAAGTCAGTAGACAGTCATTAAAAACATTGTTTGCCAAGGACTAAAGGTCCTGTCCTGAAAAGCCATGATCCGAAAGCGGACACAGCATGCATTAATATGCTTGGAACTGACAAGCCGGTGTTTGCGGTTTTATGCCGAAAAACACCGGCTGTTTTATTGAAATTAACTGAACTTAGCAAAATGAAGCGGCTTTTGCAGAAGGGCAGGAAAGAAAATGGCAGCGCCGAAAGTAATTATCTTGTAGTATGCAAATTACCTTATAATATGCACTGGGAGGGCGCTGCATGATCATCAACGCGGAAAAAATTGGCACAGCAATTGTCGCGCGCATTCAGGGAGAGCTGGACATGGCGAATGCTGATCAGCTGCGTGCGTCGATTGACGAGAAACTCGATCAATATGAAACCATCCGGGACGTCTATCTGATCTGTGACGCGGTTCCATTTATCGATAGTTCCGGTTTGGCCGTCCTGCTCGGCAGATACCGCAAACTGGAAGAGCGTGGCGGTAAACTCTTTATCGCCAATCCAAGTCCCCAGGCCCGCCGCGTGATGGAACTATCCGGATTATCCAAACTGGTCGGCATCTGCGATAATTGGAATCCTGCTGATTTACAGCAAAGGGGTGTGACAAATGGCTGAGAGCAATTATATCAAAGTCGAATTTCCGAGTCTTCCGGAAAACGTCGGTTTCTCCCGGGCCCTCGTTTCGGCGTTCGCATCGCAGTTGGATTTTACTCTTCCGGAGCTGGACGAAATACGCACCGCCACTTCGGAAGCTGTTTCCAATGCAATTATTCATGGTTACGAAAACGCTCAAGGCGTTGTTACCTTGGAAGCTGACATTAAAGGCGGCGTCCTGACCGTTAAGATTATTGATCAAGGCAAAGGAATCGAGGACATTGCGGCCGCCAAAGCAGTGCAATATACTACCAGACCCGGCAGATATGGCTTGGGGTTTACATTTATGGAGGCCTTCATGGATTCACTGCATGTGGAATCCTCATTAGGAGAGGGCACTTCCGTGACCATGACCAAACATCCTGAAACAGTGCGCCCGGAAACGGGGACTGCCTGATGAATTCCAATTATGTCGAACGAGCCGCCATCAATTTGCCAGCCGTGCCGCTCTTGGATGATGCCAGCGTTCATGATCTGATCGAGAAAGCTCAAAATGGCGACGCAGCGTCCCGCCAGACGCTGATTGAAAGCAACCTCAAGCTTGTGATGAGCATCATTGGGCGTTTTGGTGGACGCGCCGAGCCGGATGATCTGTTTCAGATTGGGTGCGTCGGTTTGCTAAAAGCGGTGGATCGATTTGATTTGAATTTGGGGGTCAGGTTTTCGACATATGCCGTTCCGCTGATTATCGGTGAAATTAGACAGTTCTTGCGCGAGGACGGCGCTATTAAGTTGGGCCGCTCTCTGAAAGAATGCGCCGGCAAAGTCCAGCATAGCGCGGCTAATCTGGCACAACAGCTGGGTAGGGATCCCACTGTGCCGGAAATCGCATCTGCCATGGGTGTAACAGTCGATGAAGTCGCTACGGCCCTGGAAGCCTCCCAGCCAGTGCAGTCGCTCAGTCTGGCATTGCATGAAAACGAAGGCGATCCGATGCTGCTGGAGGAACGAATACCGTCTCAGGAAGAAGGCAACTGGCTGGAGCATTACGCTTTGCAGGAGGCGTTGGCAGAACTCCCCGAGAAATTTCGAAAGGTGTTGCATCTTAGATACTTCGAGGAAAAAACGCAGACTGAGATTGCCGCAGACATTGGGACATCGCAAGTACAAGTCTGCCGTATTGAAAAGCGTGCCCTGCAACTATTGAACGAATTTTTGCGGGAATAAGAGTCGCGGTCGCTTGCATGATACAATCGGTCCAGACGCATAATAGAAACAAGAACACAGCAAAAGGACGGTTGAGCAGGTGACAGTGCTACTATGGGATTTCTTAAAGAAGCGGTGGATTATCCTGACAGCTATCGCTGTTTTACTGGCGCTGGCAGTCTGGCTTTTGGCCAGGCCGGATGCCATTCCTTCGGATCGCGCCCGCCTGGTCACTAACGTTTCTTTGTGCGTGGAATAATGTCGTTGAGGAGGTCTATTCGAGAGTGACCGTTGTAAAGATTATTGAGTTGTTGGGAGAATCCAATACAAGTTGGGAAGATGCTGTCAAGAATGCGGTTAAGTCAGCTTCCAGCACGGTAGATAACATCACCGGGGTAGAAGTGTTGAACATGACCGCTGGTGTACATGATGGCGACCTGACCGAATATAAAGCTAATGTACAAGTGGCATTTGCCGTGAAGGGAACAACAGAACGGTGAACGACTACGCAACTTAGGAACCTCAGGAACCAGGCTGCAGCCATTCGCTGACAACACAAGCCGCGGTAGCCTTGTCAGGAAAAGAAATGTATGTTATACTATGAGCGGGTTGTTTAGTAAAGAGTGGGCGTGCCCACTCTTTCGTCTTGTGGGATATTTGTACCCGTAGACCTTGAGGAGGAAAACAATGCCCAAACTTTTCGACGCTCTGGAGCCAATCGCCAGTAAGATTGCTGAGCAGCAAGGCTTGGAACTGGTCGACATTGAAATGGTCAGATCCGGTTCGGATCGCATTCTCCGAGTATCGATCGACAAACCTGGCGGCGTCGGTCTGACAGACTGTGAGAAATTCAGTGAACCTTTTGGTAATGAGTTGGATGTAATTGATCCGATCAAGGAACGTTATTATCTAGAGGTTTCCTCCCCTGGTCCGGAACGTCCATTGCGGAAAGATAGCGACTTCACTCGCTTTGCCGGCTCAGAGGTAGAAATAAGGCTTAAAGAAGCCTTGGAGGGAAAACGAGTCATCAAAGGTCGGCTCGCTGGACTGGAAAATCAGGATCTTGTTATTGTCATAGATGGAGTCCAGCAGGTTATCCCGCGCATATTAGTTACGCAAGCCAAACTTAAACCCGATTTTGATTTTTGAGAGGCGCCATTGTTGGCAGAGGAGGTACCGACATGAATGAAGAGTTTATGGCTGCTCTTCAACAAGTTGAGAAAGAAAAGGGAATTCCACGGCATATACTAATTGAAGCCATTGAATCAGCTCTTGTTTCAGCATATAAGAAAGACCAGAAAGATGTCAGCAATATTCGGGTTCAGATGGAGCCTGACACTGGCGCGATGCATGTTTATGGCTACAAGAATATTGTTGGGGAAGTCGAGGATCCCCAAACACAATGTTCTTTAGAAGAAGCGCAAAAATTGGACCCGCACTACAGTGTTGGCGATGTTGCTGAACAGGAAATTCAGCCCCGCGAGTTTGGTCGGATCGCCGCTCAAACCGCTAAGCAAGTGGTTGTGCAGCGTATTAGAGAAGCAGAAAGAATTCTGATTTACGAAGAATATGTCAACCGTGAGGGTGACATTGTTACTGGTATTGTGCAGCGCTTTGAACAGCGCAATGTTCTGCTGGATTTAGGCAAAGCGGACGCTATTCTGACACAGAATGAGCAGGTCACCGGCGAGCATTATGAACAGGGGTTACGGCTGAAAGTCTATATTGTGGAAGTCAGAAAGACGACCAAAGGTCCACAGATCTTTGTTTCCCGAACCCATCCCGGGCTTTTGAAACGCCTGTTTGAGCTGGAAGTTCCGGAAATTCATGATGGTATCGTTGAAATTAAGTCGATCGCGCGTGAAGCAGGCGCACGGTCTAAGGTTACCGTGTGGAGCCGGGAAGAAAACGTGGACCCAGTCGGTTCATGCGTGGGCGCGCGAGGATCGCGCGTTCAGAATATTGTCAGAGAGCTCCGCGGCGAAAAAATCGATATTATTTCTTGGGATCCGGATCCCAGAGTTTTGATTGCCAATGCTTTGAGCCCTGCTAAAGTTACAGAAGTACGTCTGGCTGAAGACCGCAAGTCCTCGATGGTGATTGTGCCAGACAATCTGCTTTCGCTGGCGATTGGCAGAGAAGGGCAAAATGCACGTTTAGCTGCCAAGCTGACTGGATGGAAGATTGATATTAAGAGTGAAAGCCAGGCAGCCGAGATTGATCGGATTGCGTTCGAAGAAGAACAAGCCCGATTGTTGGAAATTGCGGAAAATGAGGCTCAGGAATCGGTAGATGCTGCCGATGTTGACGCAGACGGCGAGTTCCAGCCTGAAGGAGATCTGCCTGCGGAATGGGCTGATGCGGATGCAGAGGAATTTCAGCCGCTACCCGGGGACGAGGCGGGCGACTATCATGATCCGGCAGACGCTGCTCAGGCTGCGCAGCCCAAGTCGGAAAAGAGTGCCATTCATTTGGAAACAGATGAAGATGAAACCCGTATGCGCAAAAAAGTACGCAAAAAGGACAAAAAGCGCCGGGAGAAATTCGAGTACTTCGAGGACGATGAATACGGCAACCAGTAGATTGCTTCAGACCACCATTCCGGAGGTGTCGAAATGCCCAAAATGCGCAAAGTTCCTCAACGAAGCTGTCTGGGCTGCAAACAAGTATTGCCCAAAAAGCAGCTTTACCGCATTGTTCGCACTCCAGATGGCGAAGCTGTTTTTGATCCGACCGGAAAAAAAGCCGGGCGTGGCGCTTATATCTGCCCTCAGGTGGAATGCTTGGAACAGGCGGTTAAAAGTGGCCGTTTTGAGCGGGCCTTGGAACTGCGAGTCCCGGAAGCGGTACTCGATAGCCTGCGCCAGGCGATCCAGAAGCTGCCTGTCGAACATGAATAAACTGATTACGATCCTGGGTTTTGCGCAAAAGGCTGGTAAAATTGCTTCGGGCGAAACAGCGACTGAGCAGGTAATTAACCGGAAAAAGGCCTGTCTGGTGCTGGTGGCTTTGGATGCTTCCGCTGGGACATCTGCCAAATTCATGGAACTATGCCTGAAAAACAATATTCCGGTCTTTAATGCCGGTCTAAAATTAGAATTAGGCAATGCCATTGGCCGCTCGCCACGTTCCTGTATTGCTTTTTTAGATAATGGTTTTGCGCGAGCGGCGATAGAGGCTCTGAAGGCAACGACGGAGGTCTGAGGAGCGAAGAACATGGGGGTGTTTCAATGACCAAAAAACGCGTTTTCGAACTCTCAAAGGAACTAGATATCCCGAGCAAAGAGATCGTGCAGTTTCTGCAAGAGTTCGGCGCTGATGTCAAAAACCATATGAGTACGGTAGAAGACCACGTTGCTGCGATCGTCAAGCGGAAATTCCGTCCTGACCAAGAACCGCCTGTCAAGGCGCCGGAACCCGAAAAGAAACCCGCTGCATCGAAGGCGTCGATTGCACCTGCCCAAACAGCAGCAGATGCTGGAAAAAAACAGCCTATCCCTGCCAGCCAAGATAGAAATAGCAATGTTCCCGAGCGTAGGCCTGCTACGTCTGGACAGCCGGGAATGCGCTCAGACGCCCGTCCCCCGGTTCGGTCGGACGCACGTACGCCGGTTCGCCCGGATGCCCGCACAGAAGCGCGTCGAGAGACGCGTCCAACAACTGATAACCGTGGCGGCGGCGGCGTTTCAGGAAGACCTGCGGCGCAGACACCGACCGGCAGCCCAGCTCCAAGGCAGGGTTCTGCGGCACCAAGGCCACAACAGCAGCAGCAATGGAACGGGCCACGCCAGAATAAGGAAGTACAGCGTCCCGGAACGCCACCGCCATCTGGAACTATACCGCCTCAGGCGGGAGGAGCACCGGCTGCCCGGCAGTCAGCGCCACCAGGACAAGGCGGACGTGCTCCCCAAAATCGGCCCGGACAGCCGGGACAGCAACGTCGGGAGCCGAGTAGCGCTCCTGCTCAGAATCAGCAGTCACAGCACCATCACCGCCCGGATAGCCGGCCCGTTAACAGGCCGGACAGCAGACCGGACAACAGAACCAGTGGCAAGCCTGGGGAAGTCAGGAGAAGTCAGGCACCGCCATCCAATCGGCCGGGAGGAAGGCCTGCGCCAGCGGCGGCAGGTGGTCAGCGGCCTAATAATGCTGCTCAAAGAGGCGGCGGATTCCGCCGGCAACGTCCTACGGGGCAGCGCGGCGGCGGAGGAGTCCGGAAGCCTGTTCAGTCTAATGTAGAGAAGTTGATGATTGGCCCGGTCATTTCTGTCAAAGATTTGGCGGCCGCAATGGAATTGGCAGCTTCCGAAGTGATCAAAAAGCTGATGGCTATGGGAGTAATGTCCTCTATTAACCAGGACATCGATTTTGAAACCGCTCAGATTATTGGCAATGAATTCGGGGTTGAAGTTGTGCCGGAAGGCCCGACTTTAGAAGAACAGACCTTGGAAGAAATTGAAGACTCTGAAGAAGATGTAATGCCCCGTTCCCCGGTTGTCACTGTAATGGGACATGTTGATCATGGAAAAACGTCTCTGCTCGACCGCATCCGGGAAACGCATGTCACCTCCCAGGAAGCCGGAGGTATCACGCAGCATATTGGAGCGTATCAGGTGGAAGTCCGCTCCAAACGGATTACATTTCTTGACACACCGGGTCACGAGGCTTTTACCGCCATGCGCGCCCGCGGTGCCCAAATAACGGACATTGTTATTCTGGTAGTCGCCGCCGATGATGGTGTGATGCCACAGACAGTCGAGGCCATCAACCATGTTAAAGCCGCTCAGATACCGATGATCGTGGCCATTAATAAAATTGACAAACCGGATGCCAACCCGGACAGAGTCAAGCAGGAACTGACTGAATACGGCTTGGTTGCAGAAGAGTGGGGCGGAGATAGCATTATGGTTCCCGTTTCCGCTGCCACCGGTGAAGGTATCGACAACCTATTGGAAATGGTATTGCTGGTTTCCGAAATGCAGGATTTAAAGGCTAATCCCAATCGCAGCGCCATCGGTACCGTGATCGAAGCCAAGCTTGATAAAGGTAGAGGCCCGGTAGCAACTGTACTGATTCAAAAAGGGACACTCTTTGTCGGAGATGTCATCCTCGTTGGTTCAGTTTTTGGCCGGGTGCGCTTGCTTAATAATGACAAGGGCAAACGCGTCAAAAAAGCCGGTCCGTCAGCGCCAGTAGAAGTAGTTGGCCTGGCAGAACTGCCGGAGGCTGGAGACACCTTATACGCAGTTGACGATGAAAAAGTAGCCCGTCAATTGGCGGAAAGCCGCAGCCAAAAGAAACGCGAAACCGAACTGCATCAATCCAGCCGTGTATCATTGGAAGACCTCTTCTCCAAGATTCAGGGCGGTGAATTGAAAGACCTGAATATTGTTATCAAAGCGGATGTCCGCGGTTCAATAGAGGCATTAGAACCTTCATTAAACCGTCTGGAAAACGAGGAAGTCCGGGTCAATGTGATTCATAGCGGTGTTGGTGCGGTCACTGAAACTGACGTGATGCTGGCTGCCGCTTCAAACGCGATTATTATCGCCTTCAACGTCCGGCCGGATCCTATGGCCAAGAGAACCGCCGAAAAAGAAACAGTCGATATCCGGATGTATCGCGTTATTTATGATGCCATCAATGATGTCAGAGCGGCTCTAGAAGGTATGCTGACGCCTGAATTTAAAGAAACAGTGATTGGCAAAGCTGAGGTACGGCAGACCTTCAGGGTTCCCAAAATTGGCCTCATTGCCGGTAGTTATGTTACCGAGGGCCGTATTCTCAGAACAGCGGATGTCCGTGTACTACGCGATAATGTCGTCATGCATGAAGGCAAGATTGATTCTCTGAGACGATTCAAAGATGATGCCCGCGAAGTAGCTCAAGGTTACGAATGTGGCATTGGCCTCGAAAAATTCCAGGATATTAAAGAGGGCGATGTCATCGAGGCGTTCATTATGGAAGAAGTAAAGAGGTAAGAAGATGCCAAAGCTTCGTCTGGAACGTATCAAAGAGCTGTATAAAGTAGAAGTCAGCAATATGTTACAGAAGGAAATCAAAGATCCCAGGATTGGCTTTGTTACTGTTACCGATGTGGAGGTATCTCCCGATTTTAGGCATGCTAAGATTTATGTGAGTCCGTTCGGGGATGAAGAGGCTGAACGCCAGACAATTCAAGGTCTGGAAAGTGCCAAAGGCTATATGCGCACTGAGCTTGGACGTAGAATCAGACTGCGCTACACACCAGAGATCAGTTTTGCAGTTGATAAGTCTATTGAGCGTGGTGTGCGCCTGACAAAATTAATTGATCAAATCTCCGAAGAGGGGGACCATCATTGACTGGCTCTTTTCAGGAAGCTATCTCACTAATCAGCAATAACGATGAGTTTTTGTTGACTGGGCACGTCAATCCTGATGGCGATTGCCTGGGTTCGGTCTGCGCCCTTGGTTTGGCTCTTGAAGATATGGGGAAGAAAGTAAAGTGGGTTTCAGACGTTGAATTGCCCGCCATGTACTCTATCATTCCGGGGGCGGATCGTTTTGGCAGGCCGCCGCTGTATATATCAGAAAAAACAACAGTTATTGCTTTGGATTGTGCTGTTCCAGCCCGGTTAGCTTTGGCGGCGATCGATACAGACATTGATCTTAATATTGATCATCATTGTAGTAATAGTATGTTTGGGCGCATTAATCTGGTAGAGGCGGAAGCTGCCGCAACCGGAGAGCTGGTTTATCGACTGATTAAAGCGCTCAACAGACCGATTTCGCCACGCATAGCCCTGGCCTTATATATTGCAATTGCGACCGACACAGGCTTTTTTAAGTATTCTAATACGCGTCCTTATTCTTTGAATCTTGCTGGAGAATTGGCCGAAATTGGCGGTCTCGATATGGGACAAGTAGCCGAAATCGTCAATGAACGCAAAAAGTTTGGCACGATTAAACTCTTGGGGAAAGCACTGGAGCGCATGCAGCTAAGTGCGGACGGTAAAGTTGCGTGGATGGAAGTGACTCAGACACAGTTAAAAAAGTTTGGGACTGATCTAGAGGAAACAGAGGGCTTTGTAAACTACTGCCGTCAGGTAGAGGGTGCCGAAATAGGGGTGCTCTTTAAAGAAACCGAACACAACGACGTTAGGGTCAGTGTTCGCTCCAATTCCAATTGGGACGTCAGTAAGTTGGCCGCGCATTTTGGCGGGGGCGGCCATCCGCGGGCAGCTGGCTGCACATTGGCCGGTTCTTTGCCTGTTGCCAGGCGCAAATTCTTAACGTATACTGCCAAATGGATGCAATCCTGAAAGGATGCTTAGTTGGTGCAGGGTTTCTTTAATATTAACAAGTCTGCCGGAATGACCTCGCATGATGTAGTGTCAGTCATCCGGCGCATCGTGCAGATCAAAAGAGTTGGTCACGGTGGAACGCTTGATCCCGACGCGCAGGGAGTATTGGTGGTTGCGGTCGGTTCGGCGACCCGGGCACTGCAATACCTGGAGCAATGGCCTAAGATCTATTGCGCCCAGCTTGAATTGGGCAGCGCTACGGACACTCAGGATAGCAGCGGCCAAAAGACAATGATTCGCGATTCTTTTAGTATTAGCCGTTCAGAATTGCAGTCAGTTTTAGACGGCTTTTTGGGCTGTACGGAGCAAATTCCACCCATGTATTCGGCGATTAAAATTGGCGGCCAAAAACTCTATGAAGCGGCCCGCAAAGGCATTAGCATTGAACGGAAACCCCGACCCATTAAAATAGACAGCATTGAGTTGTTGGATCAGACTGATGCTGATTATTTGGGACCCCGTGCCCGAATCAGCATTCGGGCAACTTGTTCTGCCGGTACTTACATTAGAACGCTCTGCCATGATATTGGCATAAAACTTAATTGTTATGCCCACATGACGCATCTGGTCCGCGAACGTTCCGGGATCTTCCGGATTGCTGATGCCGTGCCGCTGGATTTGCTGCGTAACGCGCCCCAAAGCGCCGCCACGCATCTCATTGGCATTAATGAAGCGTTGGCCCACCTGCCTGCCGTCCGTGTGAACGCAGACTTATCCAGGCGCGTCCTGTGCGGGAATACTGTACCAATCGACGAGCTTATCAATGGCCTATGCCGTTTGCAGGATGCGAACGGCATAATTCTGGCAGTCGCTGAAGGCCGAAGAATCGGACCAGACAGCGTTACAACAGCCAGTCCAATCTGTGTTTTTTCAGCTCCGGGGGAATGAATTGTGGTGGATTATTTTACTTCATTTTATGATTTGCCAGAACCAGGCAGTGCAGTGGTTGCAATTGGAACCTTTGACGGCGTCCATCGCGGGCATGTCAATGTAATCCGGCAAGCTGTGCAAATTGCATCTGAAAAGACGGTGCCGTCTGTTATCGTTACTTTCATTAATCATCCTCAAGATATTACCAGCAGAAAGCGTTCTCCGCAGCTTCTGACGACTGCTGACGAGAAAATCCAGCTAATTAAGGACTTAAACCCTGACATTCTCATGGCGATTCCTTTTAGTGCAGAGCTGGCCGGATTGCGGGCGGAAGAGTTTATCAGCGGCATTTTGAAAGCCAAAACCGGTGCTATCAATCTGGTTTTTGGCCAGAACTTTCATTTCGGGCATGATCGTCTCAATCCTGCGAGGCGGCCGGAAGTGCTACGCCAGCATGGCATTGAGCCGGTGATTATTGCCGATCTGGTAGAAAGTGATGGTAACATTATCAGCAGTACCGCGATCCGGGAATTAATTGCCGCTGGTCGGATTGAAAGTGCTAATGTCATGCTGAACAGGCATTATGCCATAGATGGCAAAGTGGTCCAAGGATTTGGACGCGGTCACAAATTGGGTTACCCGACTGCCAACATCATTCCGCCGGTTGGGAAACTAATGCCACGCAGAGGAGTCTACTTGACCGAGGTAATCTGGGAAGACAAGCGCCGTCTTTCTGTCACGAATGTAGGTGTAAAACCTACTTTTGATGGGGCAGACTGTACCATAGAAATCTATCTGCCGAACTTTTCCGGAGATTTGTATGGCAGACAATTACAGGTGCGGTTCGCTGCCTTTATCAGGCCGGAAGAAAAATTCAATAGTGCCGATGCCTTAACCCGTCAAATTAGTAGTGATCTCTGCGCCGCACGCGCAAAAGCTGCTCTCATTTACAATTCTGAGGTTTTGTGGTAGAATTATGCGAGTCAGCGATATCAACGTTCATCTTGGTTACCAGCGCCGCCGCTAAGGCGTTAGAATCGAAAGGGGCGTGCGAAAACTGGCTAATTCCTCCCTTACGACAGATGCGGATCTTTCCACTGTTGTGAATCGGATTACGCTCATTTGTATGAGCGAGGAATTTAGAAGACTCCAGGCTGAACTATGTCTGCAATTTGCGCGTTCCGGTGCTCCTGACGCTGAAACCCAAGCATTCCATGATGCCTTGTTTGCCTTATTAAATGAATTTGAACAGAACAGTTCAAACGTCAACATCAACGGAATGGGCGGCGGAATTGGAAACGGAATGGACGGCGATGGCAAGGGCGGCCTCTGAAGATGCGCGTTATTGTAACCGAACATGCAGTCAAAAGGCTACGGGAGGAACGGCAAAGCGGAATTACGGTGGCGGAAATTATTAGCGCGGCTAGCCACATCCCCGGTCGCATTCCCACTGCCACCCGCTTTCGTGGATATATCTCCAGAAGTGGCAGAGTCTTTGATATTGTGGCAAAGGATTTGACGCATGGCCGACTGGTGATTACCGTAATCGGCAAATAGCCTGATATATGTTTATTTTTAGCGGTTGCCTGCATAGCCAAAAGCTACCGGCCAACCGTTATTGAACCACTCGCTCGGAATACCGACACTCCTCGACGGCTTTCTGGGCATGTGGGGATAAATTGAAAGAGGAGGTGACAAAGTATGATTCAACCCGAACAAAAGCAGCAGATTATCAATGACCATCGTCGTCATGACAATGACACCGGTTCTCCTGAGGTTCAGATCGCAATTTTGACTGAAAGAATCAATGAACTTACTGAGCATCTGAAAATTCACAAAAAGGACCATCACTCCAGAAGAGGGCTGCTCAAAATGGTTGGTAAGCGGCGCGGTTTGCTCAATTACCTGCAGCAAAAAGATATTGAGCGTTACCGTGCGATCGTAGCCCGTCTCGGATTGCGTAGGTAATTTGCGTTCAAATAAAAGCGGTCAAACCGCTTTTATTTTTGTCGAAGTGACACAATAAATACTGCAAAGGAGGTATTAATGTCATGTCACAATGGCAGATGAATTTAGGCGGCAGGCCTTTGGTGATAGAAAACGGTAAGCTGGCAAAGCAAGCTAGTAATGCGGTTTTAGTACGCTACGGCGATACCGTGGTATTAGTGACAGCTACAATGGCAGCTCAGCCACGTCAGGGAATCGATTTCTTCCCGCTACTTGTTGATTATGAAGAAAGACTATACTCAGTGGGAAAGATTCCCGGAGGGTTCATTAAACGGGAAGGTCGCCCGGCAGAAAGTGCGACTTTGGCTGGTCGAGGCATTGATCGGGCCATCCGGCCGCTATTTCCGGAAGGATTCCGCAACGATGTGCAGGTTGTGGCCACCGTTCTCTCGGTGGACAAAGATAACGAGCCTGATATTGCAGCCATGATTGGTGCCTCGGCGGCCCTAACACTTTCGGAGGTTCCGTTTTACGGTCCGATCGGTGGAGTGCACATCGGCAGAGTCGATGGCCAATTCATCATTAACCCGACGGTGAGTCAGGCGGCTGCCAGCGACATTGACCTGCTGGTTGCCGGCACCAAAGATGCCGTAATGATGGTGGAAGCCGGTGCCAAGGAAGTCTCCGAGCATGATATGCTGGAAGCGATCTTATTCGGGCACGAGGCTATTAAAGAAACTGTCGCTTTCCAGGAGAAAATGCAGGCCGAAGTCGGCAAAGAAAAATTCCAATTTGCTGTTACAGAAATTCCGGAGGAAATCGAGGCTTCTGTTCGTAAAAAGGCCACAGCCTTATTAGCAGCAGCCGTCCGCGGCAGTAATAAGCAGGATCGGGAAGCGGCGATCGCTAAAGCCAAAGAAGATATCCTGCAGCAATTTGCGGAAGAGATGGCCGAAGACTTTACCACTAGTGAACCGCTGATCCGCGATATGCTTGATAAGATCATCAAAGAAGAAGTCCGCAAAATGATTACCATTGAGCGTACCAGGCCGGATGGCAGAAAACTGGATGAAATTCGGAAAATCAGCTGTGAGGTAGGCATTCTGCCTCGCGTGCATGGCTCGGGACTGTTTACCCGCGGCCAGACACAGGTGCTTTCAGTCGCGACTCTGGGAGCGATCAGTGATGAACAAATCCTGGACGGAATTGGCGAAGCCGCGTCGAAACGCTATATCCATCATTACAATTTCCCCGCTTTCAGCGTTGGTGAAGTCCGGCCGATGCGTAGTCCAGGAAGACGGGAAATCGGACATGGCGCGCTGGCTGAAAAGGCGCTGCTACCGATGATTCCGCCAGAAGAAGAATTCCCGTACACCATTCGTGTGGTATCCGAGGTTCTGGAATCCAACGGATCCACTTCGCAGGCTAGCATTTGTGGAAGCACATTGTCCCTGATGGACGCCGGTGTACCAATTAAAAAGCCGGTAGCCGGAGTAGCTATGGGACTTGTCAAATATGGTGATGACTTTGCGATCCTCACCGATATTCAGGGAATGGAAGATGCGCTTGGCGACATGGACTTCAAAGTCGCTGGGACAGACAGTGGCATTACAGCTATCCAAATGGATATCAAGGTGAAGGGTATTAATCGAGCCATTTTGGAGCAGGCTTTGGAACAAGCCAGACAGGGACGCCTTTTTATCCTGGAAAGGATGATGGAGACGATTTCCAAGCCGCGTGCTGACATTTCGCCATATGCGCCCAGAATGCTTACCATGGAGATTGATCCCGACAAAATCCGAGACGTCATTGGACCGGGTGGCAAAACCATCCGCAAGATCATTGATGAGACTGGTGTTACCATTGATATTCAGGATGATGGACGGGTCTTCATCGGGGCAGTCGATCGCACTGCCGGCGAAAACGCCATGAATATCATCAAGAGTCTCACCAAAGATCCGGAAGTCGGTGAAGTGTATGACGGTAAAGTGACCAGGCTGATGAATTTTGGCGCATTTGTAGAAATCCTTCCTGGCAAAGAAGGATTGGTGCACATTTCTCAGCTGGATCGGAACCGAGTGGAAAAGGTGGAAGATATCGTCAGGTCTGGTGACCCAATCCGGGTTAAGGTCATCGAAATTGACCGGCAGGGCCGAATTAACCTCTCCCGCAAAGCTTTGCTGGGTGACGAACCTGCAAACTAAGCAGCGCGAGAGCGTGTGCGCGACGAGCGCAACCCTTGAAAAACATAATCGCATTTTGTACGTGAAGCACTGGCATCGGCTGGTGCTTTTGTTTTGGCAAGAAGGTATTTTCATAATTGCCACGGTTCTCCAAAACAGGTTTTGGAAGACTAATATTTCAAAGCGCATTGAACGAAACGATATACAGGGAGGTGTGTTATTGAAATGAACCGATATCAAGATTTGCGTTATTATGCCGGACGGATGACACAAAACTGGTTATTTAGCGGTGCCTTAGTTGGAATGGCGGGAACAGCGCTAAAGTCGTTGTTGGATTCAGTGTTTGTTCGCGCAGGCTTTTCCAACCTCCGAAATTCGGAAATTGCGCGTCGGGCCGTTTTTGGAAAACCGCAGCTTTCTCCCAGAACGATTATGAACCCGCGTAAAGGTGCGGTTAAGCGTAATGTTGGCACGCTGGCGGCGGAGACAATCGTAGGGGCTTTAGTAGGTACAGGAATTGCAGCGGCCACAGCTGGCAAAAAGCCGCAACATGGGTTATTAGCCGGAGCAATTATGGGTGCGGGAGTAGGGATCCTGACCTTGGGAGTGGCCGGCATGCGCCGCACCGGTGTCTTCCAGCGCAATGCCCTGCGGACAGCTGGCAGCGTAATTCTTACGAACAGCATTGTGGGTGCTCTATCAGGATTGACTCTGACAAAGGTTGCCAAACCATATGAATTTCCACGTTTGATTCCGAACGCAGCTAATATGCATCAGCAGCCGGATGCAAAGGAAGAAATACCCACATTCGTACATTGAAGTGGCGTGAGTGTAATGACGCGGCCGGTATACCGGCCGCTACATGCGCCAATGGCATTTTTATGGGAGGAAGATCGCAATTGACTCAGCCCGTGCATGGCAAAGAATACCAGGAAGATAAAAGGCAAGTTGCCAAGAATATACGCCAATTCGGCCAGACAGATGTTGCCGATCAGCAGCCGGAGATTAGCATCCATACCATCAATATTATCGGACAAATTGAGGGTCATATGGTGCTGCCTCCCAAAAACAAAACCACCAAATATGAACACATTATTCCACAATTAGTGGCTGTTGAGCAAAATCCAAAAATCAAGGGACTGCTTGTCATCCTAAACACAGTGGGCGGCGATGTCGAGGCAGGGCTGGCCATTGCGGAGATGCTGGAAAGCATGCGTAAACCTACAGTTTCGTTGGTGTTGGGAGGCGGGCATTCGATCGGCCTTCCAATTGCGTTGGCATGTCGCTATTCAATCGCGGCCGAGACCGCCACGATGACCATTCATCCCTTAAGGTTAAGTGGCGGTATGATCATCGGCATCCCGCAGACTTTTGAGTATATGGAGAAAATGCAGGATCGGATTGTGCGCTTCATCACCAGGCATTCCGCGATTTCGGAGCAGAGATATAAAGAGTTGATGTTTCGTACCGGAGACCTTGTCCGAGATGTCGGATCCATTCTGATGGGGCGTGAAGCTATGAACGAAGGCTTGATTAACGAAGTCGGGGGACTGGGCACCGCCGTCGCAAAGCTGGAAGAGCTAATCCGGTTAGCGGAGGAATCGCAAGGAGGATTACAATGATTCTCTATACAATCGTCCCTTGGGAAGTGATCTTTCAGGATGAGGAGGAGATTCAGCCAACACACCTGATCAATGCCGCAGGGAGGACGTTTTCGGTGAGGAAAACAGCCGAAGGGGACGTCATTGAACGTCTTCATTCAACGGATCCCAATGATTTTCTCGATCAGCGCTGGAACCCCGGAAACCTAATCCTGCGCGATTAAGTGAGAGCGGAATACCTGTCGCCTTTCCGCGTAGACTAGATCATGGCGGGGAGGTATTGTGATGCGGGCACTGCTGAGCTTTGTTTTTGGTGGTTTTCTTTTCTTTGCCGGCATGAAATTGCTGGTATGGTCTTTGCGCCAGTTCAGCGCTAACCGCATTACCAAACATTTATCCAAAGCCGCCGGTTCTTCCTGGCAGGCCATTTTGAGCGGGACAGTGGCGACCTGCCTGATGCAAAGCAGCAGTCTGATAACGTCCGTAACCGTTGGCATGGTTGAAGCAGGACTCTGTCCACTGACGAGTGCTATTTATATTACCATGGGAGCGAATCTTGGCAGTACTCTAATCCCGCAAATTTTGGCCAGTAATCTACCCCCGCTTGAAGTATTTTGTTTCATAACTGCTTTCATATTTGCGGTCTGCAAAAAGAAGCGCCTGGCCGCCCTTGCATCCAGTCTTGGTCTATTGATGGCTGGAATGAAAATCATGTCTGTGGCAGCGGCCCCGATCGCGGAACACCCGCTTTTCAGAATCATGCTCATGGCGATGTGCGAAAAACCTTTGCTGGCCATCTTGTTTGGCGCAATGGGGGCTGCCGCGCTTCAAAGCAGCAGCCTGGTGGTAGCCACGCTGTTGGTAATGGTGCGCTTGCAGGTTGTGCCGCCAGTGATTGCCATTGCGGTCGCCTTAGGGAGCAATGTAGGGACGTGTGTTACTGCCATGCTGGCGGCGGTCGGCACCGGTAAAGCAGCCAAGACTGTAGCCATCTTTCATCTGGTTTATAACAGTGCGGGGGTAATACTGATCTATCCATGGCTGGAACCCTTTGCAGGTTTAATGGCATGGACTGCTGCCGATATTGCGCGTCAAGTAGCCAACGCCCATACAGCTTTCAACCTCTTTTCCATTCTGGCTGCCTGGCCTTTTATTCCATTAATCTTTAATCCCAAAAAAGGTACATTGCAGGCTGTGGCGAACAATATTGGATTGAAGCATTGAAACATTTGTGGAGGCGAATCCGATGGCTTGGTGGCACGCGCTTATTTTGGGGATAGTCCAAGGCTTGGCCGAATTTTTACCCATCAGCAGTTCTGGACATTTGGTGATCTTTCGTTCGGTTTTTAGTCTTGATGAAATCGGCCTGGCTTTTGACACTTTGCTGCATCTAGGTACCTTGGCAGCAGTCCTGTTTTATTTCCGCAACGACATTATTCCTTTGCTCAAAGCATTTTTCTCATTAATCGGCAGAGTGTTTCGCAAGAACCAGAGCGCGTTGTCCGAGCACGAGCGTTTGGTCGGAATGGTCCTGATCGGAACGATTCCTGCTGGAGCAGCCGGCTTTTTCTTGGAGCCATTCTTGGCCGACCTGTTTAAAGCCCCCAAATTAGTAGGCTATGCGCTCTGGATTACCGCCGGAATCATGTGGTGGGCCCATTCCGGCGGAAATAAAAGCGGCACTACGGCTACCATGAACTGGCAGAAAGCGCTATTTATCGGAATTGCGCAGGCGATTGCAATTTTGCCGGGCATTTCGCGAGCCGGGATGACAATCTTTGCCGGGATTCTGATGGGGTTGAGCCGCGTCGAAGCGGCCAAATTTTCTTTTTTGTTGTCCATTCCAGTAATACTGGGCGCTGGTATTACTCAGGTGCCTGACTTGATTGCTTCCGCTGGCGGCATTCAGGGCATTTATTTGCTGGGGATGGTCACGGCTGCGTTTTCGGGTTTTGCGGCAATCAAAGGAATGCTGCGTTATGTAAATAAAAAAGGTTATGCGGGATTTGCCATATACTGCGCGATCGTTGGCACTCTTGTGGTGATTCTGTTTTAGTCAAGGTCATGAATGCTACTGAGATTTCGATGCTCTTTGCCAGACAAGCCGCCCTAAACAGGCAGGAAAAGCTGACGTTCTTTAAGAATTAATATTAATGGAAAAACCTCTTTTGAACCTAAAAATAGAAGGTGCTGACAATCATGCCCCGAGCAAAATCCACTCCTAAAGGCACAGCGGCAGATGAAACGGCTGCTGAAAGAAGATTTGAGATTCTGGGCGTTGTTATTCTTACGCTGAGCATTTTGATTTTGCTGAGCCTGGTGTTAACTGACCCAGGCATGTTTGGCATAGTTGCCAGAGAAGCTCTTTGGTCATCTTTTGGCAAGATCGGTGCGTTTTTTATTCCCGCTGCGCTGGTGTATGTGGGATGGCAGCTTTTGTGGGGACAGCCTGACCGAAGTTTGGTGCGCAAAATGCTGGCTTTGCTACTTACGGGTCTTGTTTTTTGGGCGACAATCGCGTTTTTTGAAAATCCGGACTCTGCTACTGAAGCAACGAATTCGGGTTTTGTTGGTAGTAGTCTCTATCTGTTCAGCGCTTCTCTGCTATCCCGTATAGGAACTGCGGTGGCTTTGTTTGCTGCTGCATTAATAGCACTAATACTTTTGATGGATCAGTCTTTGGTAGCCTTGATCGGTTCCCTTCCACAGAGGGTTCGGAATTACGCTGATAAAATGGCTGCCGAACAGGGGTATTCTCCTTCAGGGCCAACTCTGAAAATCGGACAGCAACCTGTCAATTCTGCCAACAGTCGTGATCGGAACCATATCATCCGACAACTTGCTGAGGCCGGTAAAGAAAACGCTGGCGCTGACAGTGGGCCGTCTAGCAATTGGGAGAATCCGCAGCCGCCAAAATCGCAATTACAGCCGCCCAAATCACGTAATACAAATAAAGAGAACGACCGTTCAGCCAAGCCCAGTCAGCAGCTTCCGCTCAATATGACGCCGGGACGTTATGCAATGCCCACTTTGGGTTTACTTGATCCAACAGTGATGCGGCCCAGGAAACCAGGCAAAGTGGCTGCCCAGGCAAAACAGCTGGAAGAAACATTGGCGAGCTTCGGCATTAGCGCCCGGGTAATAGAGATCCACTCCGGACCTGCCATTACCCGCTATGACATACAACCGGCAGCTGGGGTAAAAGTCAGCAAAATTGTGGCATTGGCCGATGATCTATCGTTGGCGCTGGCTGCCAGGGGATTGCGAATTGAAGCGCCAATTCCAGGTAAAGCAGCGGTCGGTATTGAAGTACCGAACAATGAGATTGCAATTGTGACTATGCGGGAAGCTTTTGAAAGTCCCGAATTCCAAAACGCAACCGGACGGCTGAAAGTCGTGCTAGGTAAAGACATTGCCGGGGCAGCTGTTGTGACAGAACTGCCCAAATTGCCGCATTTGCTGGTAGCTGGCGCGACCGGGTCAGGTAAAAGCGTCTGTATCAATACCATCCTGGCAAGTATTCTATTCACATCCACGCCAGAACAAGTCAAACTCGTCCTGATTGATCCCAAGCGCGTGGAGCTTTCAACATACAATGACATACCGCATCTGTTGGCACCGGTCGTAACAGAGCCCAAAAAAGCGGCTGCGGTGCTCAAATGCATCGTCAGTGAAATGGAGAATCGCTATAAGGTCTTTGCTGCGGCTGGCGCCCGTGACATTGAGCGCTATAATGCTATTGTAGCCCCCGAAGGCATTCTGCCGTCGATCGTGGTTGTCATTGATGAACTGGCCGATCTGATGATGGTTGCTCCGGCGGATGTTGAGGATGCGATCTGCCGTTTGGCCCAAATGGCGCGGGCAACAGGAATCCATCTTGTCATTGCAACACAGAGGCCCTCCGTTGATGTAATTACCGGTCTGATTAAGGCTAATATTCCTTCCCGGATCGCTTTTGCGGTATCGTCGCAGATTGACTCCCGTACTATTCTGGACTCTGCCGGGGCGGAAAAGCTCCTTGGCCGTGGAGATATGCTTTTTGCGCCGGTCGGGATGCTAAAACCCTTACGTGTACAGGGAGCATACATCTCGGATCGCGAAATCGAACGACTCACCAATTACTGGAAAAACCAGGGCAAGCCGGATTATAACGAGAACTTGGTTAATGCCAAGGCCGAGGAACGCTCAGTCGAAGGTGAACTGGACGAATTATTTTATGACGCAGTGCGCGTGGTAGTGGATGCTGGACAAGCTTCGGCTTCACTGCTGCAGCGAAAACTGCGAGTCGGTTACAGCAGGGCGGGACGCTTGATTGACGAGATGGAGTCACGAGGCCTGATTGGTGCTGCCGATGGCAGCAAAGCACGTGAAGTCTATATTACCGGACGGCAGTTGGAGGAAATGATTAGCCGGGGGAAATGAGAGCGGAGGAAAAAAACAGATGTATTTTCGCAGAAGCCGCCAATTGATGGTCCTTTTCGCCTTGTTGTCTTTGTCATTGCCGTTGCTTTTGTCTGGCTGCCGGAACCCCGATGACTCTGCCGCTGATCACGTACAAGGACGCGTTGCCTTGATAATAAAGCCCGCCGATCGGTCCGGCGATGCGATGTCGGCCCGATTGCTGCGGTCTGATGCTTTCAAAAATCTGCACGTAGTGACAGCCATACCCGGGTTACCGGCAGAGGAACAGTTGCGTCTTTTATCAGAGGAAGGTTATCTGATGATTGTGGCTTCCTCCCCTGATTTTGCGCTGGATGTAACCATTGTGGCGCCTGACTTTCCGGAGACAGTCTATGTAATTTTCGGTGCGATTGTCGAGGGAGATAATGTCGCATCTGTGCTACCGGATTATACGGAAAGCCTAAAGAAAGCCGGAGTGCTGGCGGCGCTGGCAGCTGACTATTTGCCGCTCGCAGATGTTCAGCAGCATCAGCCACAAAAGACGGTTTCATTTATTACTACGGCCGCCAACCCCGGGCGTAATGAATGGGAGCAAGCCTTTGCTGAAGGCGTGGCACGTGTACGTAAACCGGTCAGCGTAATATCAGGTGCTACCGCTCAGACAGGAAACCGCGGACAGAGAAGCAATCTGGATCAGCTGATCAATAAAGCGCTGCAGCAGAATGCTTATCTGATCTGCATTGATGGCAACATCACTATGGATCAGATGTCTGAAAGATTGGGCGAGCGCAACACTTATGTGATCGGCATTGAACATGATATTTCCGTTCTGGTGCCTGGTAAAGTCGTCACTTCGGTCATCGCTTTTCCAGAGTTGATCCTGCTGCCTATTCTAGAGGACGCCCGGCAAAAGAAGTTTATAGGCGCGGTCCTCACTCCTTCGGATAAAACCGGAGGCGTAGGCTTTACCAATCTTCACGGGCTGACAATCAGCGAGGAAGAATTTCTGAAAAAAAGCGACAACGAGCAGCAGCAGCAACAACCAGATACCAAGTCAATTCGAGAATTGAATTATATGAAGATGACGCAAGTCTTGAATTTAAGAAAGACTTTACCTTGGAATATTGAGGAGCTTCTCGAAGAACAGCTTGGTACCAAAGATGATCAATTGGCTCTGCCAGAAGTACGTTAAGTGAAGGTGAGGTGATATTGGTGAGTTCTCTAGGCGCTTATTTAAAATCATGCCGGGAAGAAAAAGGGTTGAGCCTGCAAAAGATACAGGAAGATACCAAGATACGGCTGAAATACCTTGAAGCGATCGAAGCGGATCGTCTGGAGATCCTCCCTGGCGAAGTTTACATTCGCGGTTTTTTGAGAACCTATGCTACCGCCGTGGGCTTGAATGAGGATCAAGTAATAGCACGGTATGAAAAAACGTTGCGCAGTCATACGCCAGAGACTGAGGTTACCGCCAATGAACCGACCATCATCACCACAAAGAATCTTCCTGGCACTTCCGAAAAAATCTCCGTTTTTCATTCCAATAAGCGGTTTTATATTTATGGTTTCGGGGCAATGATCATATTTGCGCTCCTAATTGTTCCGCTGCTTTGGCGGATGCGCAGTGACGCCTCGACAAGAGCCGTTGATGGTGCCGCTGGAGAAGAAAACGCTCTTGTTATTTCAAATGACAGCAATAGTGGCGTTAATTCTGAGCATGGCGCAGCTGAACCAGGCTATAGATCCGGTTTGAAAACCATCGCATTGTCTGTGCACTCCGAGTGCTGGGTCGATGTGCGAATCAACGGAGCTTTTTTTGAGCAACGTACCTTGCAGCCCGGCGAGATGCCGCAGTGGTCGGGGAGCAATGTGGAGATCATTCTGGGTAATGCCGGCGGCGTAACGCTATTCGAAGATGGGCAAAACAAAGGTATACCCGGGAGAGAAAGCCAGCGGTTGGAATTGAGGTTTACAGTTGATGACGAGTGACCATGCTTGTTTGCCGCTTTGCAGAGCCGAGGCGGTCGCCAGGGGCTGGGATGAAGTAGATGTTGTGCTGGTCAGCGGAGACGCTTATGTTGATCATCCGAGTTTTGGCACGGCATTAATCGGACGGTTTTTAGAATCAAAAGGCCTGCGGGTCGGAATAATTGCACAACCTGATTGGCGCAGTCCCGCTGATTTTGCAGAATATGGAAAGCCACGTCTCTTTTGCGGTATTACCGCAGGCGCCATGGATTCAATGGTCTCCAACTATACTACTGCCGGAAAACGACGCAAATATGATTCCTATGCGCCCGGTGGCAAATTCGGATTGCGTCCTGACCGGGCGGTAATAGTCTATGCCAATCGGCTACGTGAATTGTTCGGATCTTCCGTGCCGATTATTGCCGGTGGAATAGAGGCGAGTCTGCGGCGTCTAGCACATTATGATTTTTGGGATCACAAAGTTAGGCGCTCCATACTTTTCGATGCCCGCATTGACCTACTGGTCTACGGTTTTGGTGAAAGAGCGCTCAGTGAGATTGTCAGGCGCGCCTTAGCCGGCGGTTACGGTAATTACTTTGATAATATTCCTGGTACAGCCACAGTTGCTGCAGAACCGCCCCCGGAAGCGCTTATCCTGCCTTCCTATGAGGCAGTGTCAGAGAGCCAAGACGCCTTTAATGAGGCGTTTAGGATGGCTGATGGTGAGAACAACCCGATTTGTGGGAAAGTGCTGGCTCAAGCGCATGGCAATCGGTGGGCTGTAGTGCAGTCACCCGCCAAACCTCTTTCCAGTGCGGAAATGGACCAGGTTTACAGTCTGCCATTTACGCGTCAGGCGCACCCGGCATACGAAGAAGCCGGAGGCGTTCCCGCACTCTCCGAAGTCTTATTTAGCATTACCGCGCACCGCGGGTGTCTGGGCAACTGCTCCTTTTGTACCTTAGCCGCCCACCAAGGACGCGTTATTCAACCCCGCACCGATGAATCAATCATTCGGGAAGCGACTTCTTTTACTAAAGATCCCCGGTTTAAGGGTATAATTCATGATGTGGGGGGACCATCCGCCAATTTTCATGAGCCGGCTTGTGCGGAACAGGAAAGCCGAGGACCATGTAAAAACCGCACCTGCATGTTTCCAGAACCATGCCGGCATCTGAACCGTTCGCAAGCTGGCTTTACGGCCTTGTTGCGACGCTTGCGTGACATTCCCGGGGTCAGGCATGTTTTTGTCCGGTCGGGCATTCGTCATGATATGGCCGTGCTGGAAGAAAACCGCGAGTTTTTAAAGCAGCTCACTGAGCACCATGTCAGCGGTCAGTTAAAAGTGGCCCCTGAGCATGTTGACAACCGTGTGCTGCGGTTAATGGGTAAACCGCCGTTTGAGGTTTATCTGGATTTTGCCGATGAATTTAGCCAGCTTTCTCAAGCGGCTGGCAAAAAGCAGTATTTGGTTCCGTATTTTATTTCGGGGCACCCCGGCGCCGATCTAAACGCGGCCATAAAAATGGCTGAGTTTATTAAGGGACAGGGTCGCTTTTTTGAACAAGTACAGGATTTTATCCCTTTGCCGATGACCAGATCTGCCTGTCAATGGTATACCGGTAAAGACCCTTTTAACGGTGAAGAGGTCTATGTTCCGTCCGAACCCAAAGAAAAGGCGATGCATCGTGCATTAATGCAATTTCAGGCTCCCGAGAATTGGAAGCTGGTCAAAGAGGCCCTGGAAATTAGCGGACGCAAAGATTTGATCGGCGCAGGACCGCACTGTCTTATTTCGGAAAAACAACCTTGCGTGCGCCACAAACGAAAAGTTGTTAGTGGCGGAAGGAAATCTCCTGCGAGACACGAATAAAAAATGGGTTGTTTGTTTGATTGGTAAGGTTAATCCTTAAGTTTCAAATCGTGTCCTGGTTAAAATCACATTAAGTGTGGCATACCCAGGCAGAAGGAGGAGTATTTTTTGCGGAAATACAAGCCAGAAGAAATTAGAAACATTGCTTTGGTGGGGCATAGCGGTAGCGGCAAAACTACGCTTGCCGAAATTATGCTTTTCGCAGCTAAAGCAACCGATCGCCTGGGCAGAGTCGATGATGGCACGTCAGTAATGGACCACGATCCGGAAGAAATTAAACGCAAAGTTAGCGTCAGTACCGCTATTGCGCCTTGCGAATGGAAAAACCGGAAAATTAACATCGTTGATACTCCCGGATTCTTCGATTTTATTGGTGAAGTCAAGAGCGCTTTGCGCATTGTGGAATCCGCCGTAGTTGTCGTAGACGCTTCCGGTGGAGTGCAGGTTGGTACGGAAAAAGTATGGTCTTTCGCCGAAGAAAGCGGTTTGGCACGCATCATTGTCGTTAATAAGCTTGAGCGCGAGAATACCAATTTTGCGAAAGTCCTGGCTGACTTACAAAATCGCTTTGGTGTTAAGGTTATTCCGGTGCAATTACCGATTGGCAGTGAAGATAAATTTAATGCAGTAGTGGATCTAATTTCACTTAAAGCGTATACCACCGAAGGCGGGAAAACAACTGAAACAGCAATTCCGGAAGATTTGAAAGCCCAAGTCGACGAGTACCGGGCTATGCTTGTAGAAGCGGCCGCCGAGGGTGACGATGACTTGCTGGCAAAATTCTTTGATGACCAACCGCTTACTCAGGAAGAAGTCACCAAAGGTTTAAGCAGTGGCATCAAACAAGGACGCGTTTTTCCGGTTCTGTGTGCTTCGGCTCATAAGGGCGTGGGAATCAGTGCGTTGCTGGACTTTATGGCTGATTTTCTTCCTTCTTCAGTCGACGGCAAGGAAATTACCGGGGTTGATAAAAACGGCGCTGCCATTACCCGGAAGCCTTCCGAAAACGAAGCGTTTTCAGCCCTGGTCTTCAAAACGATGGCCGATCCGTTTGTCGGCAAGCTTACTTTGTTGCGCGCTTATTCCGGCACACTGAAATCCGACTCCTCCACCTATAATATTAATAAGGATCGTGTGGAGAGAATCGGTCAGCTCTTTGTCGTTAAAGGCAAAAGCCAGGAGCCGGTAACCGAAATTGCAGCCGGAGATATGGGGGCAGTGGCCAAGCTCCAAGAGACTTCTACTGGAGACACCCTCACTGATAAAGATAACGCCATTCGCTTGGAAGGGATTGTTTTCCCGGCTCCGAAGCTTTCGATGGCGGTTGAGCCAAAAGCAAAAGGTGATGAAGAGAAGATCGGAACAGGCCTGGCTCGCCTGACCGAAGAGGATCCTACATTTACAGTCTCAAAAGATCCTGATACCCATGAAACACTCGTTTCAGGATTGGGCGATCAGCATCTAGAGGTCATTACCTCGCGTCTGTCCAAAAAATTTGGCGTGGAAGTCACTTTAAAAACCCCGCGTGTTCCGTATAAGGAAACCATCCGCGGTAACGTCAGGGTAGAAGGTAAGCATAAGAAGCAATCCGGCGGACGCGGGCAATATGGACATTGTTGGATCGAGATGGAGCCGACCGAGGCTGAGTTCGAATTTGTCGACAAAATTTTCGGTGGGTCTGTTCCGAGACAGTACATTCCGGCCATTGAAAAAGGCATTCGTGAGCAGATGGATGACGGCGTACTGGCAGGATATCCTGTTACTGGCGTAAAGGTAACTTTGGTCGATGGTTCTTATCATACGGTTGACTCATCCGAAATGGCCTTCAAGATCGCCGGTTCTTTGGCTTTCAAAAAAGGCTTCGCGGAAGCTTCCCCGACATTGCTGGAGCCGATCGTTACTGTTGCCGTAACTGTTCCCGATGAATTCATGGGAGATATTATCGGAGACCTGAATAAGAAACGCGGTCGCATTATGGGAATGGAGCCGATTGGGCATGGCATGCAGATGGTTAAGGCCCAGGCGCCTAAAGCGGAAATGTTCCAATATGCCATTGACTTGCGCTCGATGACTCAGGGAAGAGCGGATTATACTTTGGAATTTGATCATTATGAGGAAGTACCGGCTAACATTAAAGAAAAAGTCATTGCCGAATCAGCCAAAGCTAAGGAAGAGTAGTCTGAATAACCTCGCTTCTTGCAAAGGGAGGTGCCTACGCCTCCCTTTTTTGTCCAAGGGGGTTTTCTATAATGAAGCTCAAAGTAATTATCAACCCAGCGGCCGGAAGGGGCAAATCCATTGTCCGCTGGAAAGCAGCCGAACAGGCGCTGAGAAAACTCAATATCCCATTTGTTTCATACGTCTCCGGCAGCAAAGAGCATGTTGGACAATTGGCTGCGTCAGCCGCAGCTGAAGGATATCATGCGATCATGTCCGTTGGCGGCGATGGAACGCTGAATGAGATCGTCAACAATATTGTCGGCAAAGCCGAAACAAACATCCCGATTCTGGTAGTATCCACCGGCACCGGTAACGACTTTATCAAAAGCGCGTGTCTGCCGAAGGATATCTTTGCAGCGGTGCGACTATACCATGAAGGTAGACCTTGTCCCGTTGATCTTGGCAAATTTGACGACCATTATTTTATTAATGCAGCCGGGATTGGCTTCGACGCCAAAGTAGCCCATATTGCGAATATCAAATTTCATAAATTACATGGCTTCCTGCCATATGCATTGGGCGTATTGCGCACTCTGCCATCCTATCGTCCGACCCATTTCAAAATGTGGCTCAATGATCTGGAAGCGGAATTCAATGCTTGGATGGTCTCCGTTTCAAACGGCCAGTACTACGGCGGTGGTATGAATGTATATCAAATTTCATAAATTACAT
>DHDG01000065.1:0-120 GCA_002399265.1 Firmicutes bacterium UBA4882
GCAGAACTTGAGGAAGCCGGTGCCGATTTTATTGTCAGCACAGTTGAGGATATTGGAAAGGTGATCTTAGCGAAATAGCACAGGTGAGAGAGCGTGATAGTGGGAATCATTGACTTTCGG
>DHDG01000065.1:263-4992 GCA_002399265.1 Firmicutes bacterium UBA4882
TATTGAGTGTTTGGGGTGGGCACAAAGTGAAAAGACAATCCTCGCTAACGGCGGCGTGTTTGAAAAAGAAATTTGCGTGGACGGCAAGATGATTAAGCGCTATTGGATAGAGCTCTAGCTTACATGCGGGAGGGATTTGTAATGGCCAAAGTTAAAAAGTTTAGAATTCTAAGACTGATAGCCAAATGTTTTTTGGGATTTATTCTTGTGGTGGTACTTGGGCTGATTGTCAATAATCGTCTGTGTGCGCTTAAGTATAATAAGCTCGACACAGAAAGCGACATTTTGACAACTGCTGAAATTTTGGCCGTTAAGAGCGCAAATGATTTCCTCTGCAATAATGGTGATGACATTATTAAGGGGTTCAAGGAAGACACGGATTTAATAATCTTTAATGATCGCTACGAATTTCTCATTAGCGATAATGAGGCAGTTCCAGTAGGGTGGAGTTTTGTCGGTAATAACGCAGATCTTGGCAAGAAAATTTTCAGAAGGAATGCAGACAATCCACAGGCCTTTGCCGTACTTGTGGGCGATAAATGGATTGGCAGCATGGGAACTCAAAATAGACTTAATAAATTTATGGTGAATGCAGTACCGCTGTTTTTTCCACCACAAGTCATTATTCTGGATGATGAACATTATAAGGCCACGATCATTCATGAGAAGGTACATGCATGGCAGGCAAACAACAACAAAGACAGGTTTGTGTCAATAAAAACACTACATGATGTCTGCGAAGGCTATTATGATAGCCAAGAGTTTAACGAGATCATTTTGCAGGAAGCATACTATCTTGAACAAGCAATTTTGGCTGAGAAGTATGAAGAGGTATTGGCATATTCAAAAGAGTTTCTAGAGATGCGTGAAAGACGCAGAACGGAATGCAAAATGAGTATGGCAGATATCCAAAACGAAATTGATTTTGAATGGCTTGAAGGACTGGCAAGGTATGCAGAATACAAAGCCTCCATTAATTCAAATAGTCTAGTGGCCAAAGAACTTCTTGATATTGATCAGAAGGTCAAAGTTAAAGGAGATGACAGATATTATACACTCGGAATGGGTCAAGCACTTGTGCTTGATAAGCTGCAAAAAGAGTGGAAAAGCAAGGTTCTGGATGACAACTTTTCAATGGAAGAATATATGAAGGAAATTTGTCGATCCAATTAGCGGCGCGCGGTTGTGATGCGCTGGCAATACTCAAAGCGCTATTTGCCTTTCAAGGTAGAGGGCAAAGCATCAGGCTGGAGCTCATTGATTTCTTTGGAGTGAAGAGTAATAACCAGGAGGCTGACTTCATGAAGTTTTGCGTTTTGATGGCAAGCCCAAGGCCAAAAGGAAATACAGTTGAGTTATTAAAGCCGTTCTTAGCTGAGCTTGAATATCACAAATCTGAAATTACATACATAACTCTATCAGACAAAGACATCAAACCCTGTAAAGGGTGTTATACTTGTCAGAATGTCAGTGATGAATATGGCTGTATACAGCAAGATGATGTTGCAGATATCATGAACGAAATAATAGCTTGTGATTGTGTTGTTTTGGCAACTCCAATATATTCTTGGTATTGCACCGCACCTATGAAGGCGCTACTTGACCGGCATTTTGGGCTCAATAAATTTTATCGCAGTGCACAGGGTTCTTTATGGGAAGGCAAAAAGGTGGCAATAATCACTACCCATGGATATGACAGAGAATATGGAGCGGGTCCTTTTGAGATTGGGATCAAAAGACTCTGCGAGCATTCAAAGCTGAAGTATCTAGGAATGTATTCTGTTAGAGATGAAGACGATTTAGTATCGTTTCAAACTGAAGAGGCAGTAAATGGCGCAAAGGCGTTTGCAAGGAAAATACTTGCGTGCGAGTACTAGATAATTGGTCAGCCTATTGAAGAAAAATCCGCGTTGCCGATTCGTCATCATATTCGGAGATATTTACGACAAGGAGTATCGAATATGGAAATAAAAAACAAGATCGCAAAACTATTGGACAGTGTTTCCTCAATAGAAGAAATTAGGGCGATCGGACAAACTGGAGAAATGAATTCGGATCCAAAAGCCGGAGAAAGCGACATTGATATATTTCTCCTGGGCGATAAAATACCAAGCTCTGAAGAAAGAAAAGTAGCCTATGATAAGAATAGCACTCTGTTTCAACAATGCGTTATGAACGTGTGCGAAGGCGGGGATTGGGGAACCGGCGATACTTTTATTATTGATGGCGTAGAAACCATGTTAATGTATTTTCGCATAGGTGAAACCTTAAAGTTGTGTTTGGCAATCGCGAATTAACGAATTCGGCAATTAAAAAGTACATAGTCTGGCTGCCATCACATTTCGGCAAAACTAACTTCGTAGCGCCTCACGTTCGTTCTGGCCCTGTGTCAGCCCAGACAGTGCTTTTCTAAGGCGGTAACTCTCGCCGTCAAAAGCCAGGATGTGGGCGTGATGCACAAGACGGTCAATCATGGCGGCAGTTAAGCGGTTATCTCCCAGTACGGAATTCCACTGACCAAACTCCAAGTTGGAAGTTACAATTACACTTTGATGCTCGTAGGCTTGAGCCACGACATTAAAAAGGAGTTCAGCGCCATCCCGGTGTAGGGGAACAAATCCTAGTTCGTCAATGATTAAGAGATCACATTTCCCCAGTAAAGCCATGGTGGCACCCAACCGGCCCTGACGATGGTGCTCCAAAAGAATATTGACCAAATCAAGGCAGCGGTAGAAACGCACGGATTTACGCTGAGAACAGGCCTTAATGCCAAGAGCCGTTGCCAAGTGGGTCTTACCGGTACCGACCGCACCGACTGCCAGGATGTTTTCTTTGCGATTAATGAACTCAAGCCCAGTTAGATCGGAGATGCTCGTTTCCCCGGCCAGACTAACCGGGTCCCAATCAAAGTCCTCTAGAGCCTTATGGGCTGGGAAACCCGCTTTCTTGATCAAAGTCCTTACTCTACTAATCTGACGGGCTTTCAGTTCAACAGCAAAAAGATCGGTAAGGTATTGTTCCGGGTTCTCCCAGGCAATCTCCAAATAGGCACCGGGGATTTGGGCTAGCTTCAAGTCTTTACACTGTTGCTTCAAAGACGGTTTAGTCACAGACCATACCCCCTTTAACAGGCATCAGGCGGTCATAGGCTGTGATTTGGGGTACATAGTTTTTGACACTCACCGGGGTATGTCTTTCATCGAGTTTTTCCAGCGGTTTATCTGAGAGCAGCTGGTAGAGGAGATGTCTGATTAAGGCCGGATTGTAGGATCGGCTGCGGGTAGTTGCCAAAGCCTCGGATATGTCCTCCATGGCAAAACCTTCGGTCAATAGGGTACTGATAAACTTGAGCCGTTCCCGGTAATGCTCTGTTTCCTCAAGGTAAGACAGAACCGCTTGGGGAAGAAAACGATACATAGCTGCATGTCTAGCGCCCCTTGGCTTTTGGACAAAGATTTCGAAGTATCCCTTCCAGTCAATCGGCTGGGCTTTTAAAATGTATTGGCGGGGGAAAGTACCCAGGCACAGTTGGGTCTGGTCCAGGATTTCGACTTTATCCCACCCCAGCTTTAACAGAACCGACTGGCCGGTTGCGCTGGGCAGGTGATAAACCTCCTTTTCATGTCTGACTTTGCCGAATTTATCTCCCCTGGCGGTTCTTAGCTCCACCGGTTCAAAAGGAATGCCGGGCAAAGGGAGAAGAACTTGCTGTTCTTGCTGCCAAAGTTCGGCCATGGTAACGCCTTTCGCGTAATGAATGCGATTAAGATCGCTGATGGCCCTTTCATAAAGTATTTGCGTCAGTTCTGTAAAGCTTTTTGCCTGGGGATAAGGCAAAAGCCAGTTGCGCCTGCTGTAGCCTACTTTGTTTTCTACGCTGCCTTTTTCATTACCCTTGGCCGGGCTGCAGAATTCGGCCTCAAAGCGATAGTGGAGCATGAACCTGGTAAAGGTGTCGGTCAGTTCCCGTTCTGCTCCTTTGCCGATGTTGACGACTGCGGAAGAAAGATTGTCGAAACGAATGCGCTGGGGCACCCCGCTAATCCATTCAAAGACCTGGATTAGGGCGTGCAGGAAGCACTGTTGGTTTTCGGCCGGTACCGGAACACAGAAGCCAGCATTGCTAAACGGGAAGGAGACAGCTAGGTATTTGATCTCTTTTAGTTCCCCCTCCCAGACTACGTGAGTAGTCCCGAAGTCGACTTGGGCTTGTCCGCTGGGATGCTCTAGCTCCAAGAATTTCTCTTCCTGTCGGACTTTGAGTTCTTTCTTTCGCTGGCAAACGTGGCTCCTGACCGTGCGTTCTGAACCAGTAAATTCGTGTTCATCTCGTAGCTGGCGGTAAATCCCTGTGGCTGTGCGGCGCTCCTTTCTGGGCTTAAGCAGGTCTTCTAATAGCCAGACATCTACAATTTCAATAAAAGGCTCCATTACCGGTTTGCGCCGCATTTGTTTTATCACGGGTTCGTTCCAATCGTCTTTCTTGGCGTACTTCGCAGCAGTGCGCCAGTTAACCCCTACCTTGTTACTAATTTCGGCAATATTGCAGTCTTCTTTTTCATAGAGGTATTTGATATACTTTTGTTGTGGCATTGCTAACACTCTCCTTGATCCCCTCCTGTCTTGCTCGACAAGAGGTCTTATTCCGAGATGTGATGGCAATGCCCTTTTAATTCTTCCCTATGTATTTTTAATTGCCGTTTTCTGCATTTCTATTATGCCATATACA
>DHDG01000047.1:0-372 GCA_002399265.1 Firmicutes bacterium UBA4882
GGCCAAGTCGATCCCCAAGAGCACTTTGCCGGCAGATACCTTTTCGATAATCCGCCGCAAGACCCGGCGCATATGCTCAACGGATAGACTTGGATCAAACCACAGAATGATGTAGTCGCAATACTTAGTGAGCTGTTGCAGCCAATCGACTGTTACTGCAGGTTTAGCGCCACTCAGCATACAGGATAAGACAACATGATTGCTGCTATTATTCGGCTTTGCATCTTTGCCCGGCCCCGGCNNCTGAGGAAGCGCAGGAATCTCAAAATTCTACGTCTTTCCGATTTGCGCGGGGCGACTGTTTCAAAGACTAGCGCAGCAGGAACAGACCCGGATGCCCATGTTTTCCACCAGTCACGTCGCTTTAGGAAG
>DHDG01000047.1:510-3825 GCA_002399265.1 Firmicutes bacterium UBA4882
AGTCACGTCGCTTTAGGAAGCGCTGCCAGAGAACAGCGTCTGGGGTGCTAAAGGCCGCGGCCAATGCCAGATGAGTGGGGCCACCGCCAGCACCACCGACCCCCCATGCCGGTGCTGGGCTAACCTGAACAAGACCGCCGTCGGTCCCGATCGTAACCGCTGGATAAATCAGCAGTGATATGGCGGGAAAATCCTTGCGCAGATATGCACCGCATTTTTCCAGCCAGGCACCAAGGATGCGCCGGTTGATTTTGAGACGTTGCCCGGGGTATACCGCCGCAGAGACAGAGGTTTGGTTTGAGGACGCCAGAGTTCCCAGTGGAATGGCAAGTTTGGCGGCTACTTCGCTGAGGTTTTTTTCTTGCTTAACTACGTAGACTTCACCGTAATCATGCGCAGTTCCCAGTAGCGCATCGACGACTTTCGGACCGGCGATGCCATCACAACGTAGCCGGTGGGCAGCCTGAAACTCCCTGACGGCTTCATCAGTAATATCGCCATAGCATCCATCCGGTTCCGCCGGAAAAAAGCCGCGCTGCAACAGCATTTCCTGCAGTTCTTTTACGTCAGCCCCGCAGGCACCACGCTTTATTTTCCTTGCTCCCAGCGGCAATTTGGCGGCTGACAGTATTCTAATCGGCAGCATCCAATCCCTCCGGTTCGTGCCAAAAGCACGTTCAACCGGATTATTATATGGGATTTCGCCTTGATCGGTGCATCCGCTGATCGCCGCCCTCAGTAAGCCTTCTCAACATTAGTCCCGCGATAATAATGGCTCAAGATTTCGCGGTATGCAAAGCCTTGCTCGGCCATACCTTTAGCGCCCCACTGGCTCATCCCAATCCCGTGCCCATAACCGCGTCCGCCGATGACGATGAATGAACCGGTTTTGAAGGCAAAATTGCCAATTTCTCGAAAGACTTCAATACCCAGTTGCAGCCGTAGATCAAGGATCAAACTCGCGCTACCGGCTCCCGCGCCACCACCGGCACCACTGCCCGTTCCCGCCCCGCCATCACTTCCAGTAGAATCACTTTGTACACCTTCGAAAACAACTGGTCCGCGCAACGACAACTTGCGTAGCGCCTCGGCAATTTGCTCTGGCGTGATCGCAAAAAGTTCCATACGTGGTGACGGCAATGACAGTAGATTGCGTAGCTCTTCGCGCATATATGTTTTCGCAGCCCCGCCACTCCTGGCAAAACGGTATCTTACTGGCACCTGATTCGCACCGGCAATCGTCTCGACAGTCAAGTCCCCGCGCCCGTCCAGTTTGAGCTGGGCAGCGAATTCATCAATCGTATAGAACTTGGAAACCGCCCATGAGTAATATGGGCTGGCCTGATCGTAATCATCGACCGCACGCAAATAGGGCAACGCGCGGCTAGGGCTTTGCTCGCTGCCAGGCCAAACATCCTCATTATTTTCGGTGCGACCTCCGCTGGAAGAATGGAAATAGGCATTGATCAACTTCCCACCATAACGGATGACCTCACCAGTCGTATCCTGGACAGCTTTACTAATGCTGGCGCTGGTCGCGGCGCCCTTAAACACCTGACAATGTGTTCCGTCGCAAATGTCGAAGTCGGTGCCGCTATGCCGCTCACCCCATGACATCACGTTTGTACGGCAGGCAACCGCCTGGGCTTTGAGGGCTTCCGCTGGCCAAGATGCGGGGACTTCGCCCGCCAAAACGCCTTCCAGGTATTTTTCCAGCCGCAGATTCAGGACCACCGTCAGACCACCGCCTGACCCGGACCCGCCCACGCCACTATTTTTGGGCGGCGCAAATTCAGCGCTGCCAAAATAATCCTTGTTATTGATCCGGAGTGGTACTTTGGAGTCTGCGGCGGTAAAGCGAAGCGGCCCGGCCACCTTAACGCCAAATCCGGCCGATGATCGCACCAGAAGCTCCGTACTTTGCGGGCTGACCGAAATGGTGAAGCTCTGCAGCGCGCAGGATTCCGTACCTTCCAGCGTCCGCCATTCTTTGGATACTCCAAAAATGGATGCCTTGTGCATTTCCGCCGTCAGACCGGCCGGGCAGGATATTTCGATCACCGCCGCGTTAATGGAGACCAGCCCGACCCTGATTTCCGGTTCTCCGGCCGCGGCAAGCAGCATCTCAGGTACCGCCATACACAACATGATACTGCTAATAGCAATGATGGCGCAATGTCTCACAAAGGCTTTCATTTAAAAAGACCCCCCGCTTCCGGTTTAGAAGTTCAAGCCAATACCTTCTTCCATACTTCGCCGCAAATAAAAAAACGTCCTGTTAAAAACAGGACGTACGTGACAAAAACGAAAGCCGCTTAACCTGTAGCTTCTCCTAACCCGATTCGAGTGTCTTCAATGCTAAGCTCTACTGTCTCAGTGAGAAGATCAGCGTAACTATATGAAACGCGGCGTTCGGATTGCCGTTCATTGAGACGTACCACAAATAGCTTCGGGTAAATCCCTTCCAGGATACCTTCCGCTTCCATGACTTTTTTCCGCCCGCGATTAGCCTTCACTTTAATGCGCTGACCGACGAAGTTTTCCAAATCGCCACGGATTCGATCTAGAACCCCCAACTGCTGCACTGGTCCTCACCTTCCTCGCACCGTACTAAGCTAATTATAGCACAGAGCAAGGGCTTTGTCAAACTAAGCTTATTATTATAACAAAGCCATCTATTACTGTCAAGAAAATAACCGCAATAAATCAGGGAAAAATCGATAAAAAATATTTTATCGGCCGTTATTACCATTTAGTGGTTGCTGTGTGTTGGCGCAGGCAAACTGGTGCGCAACAGACCCCGGGTTTCTATTCCACCGATTCCCTCTCGGCCGGTGATCGTATTTCCGATCACTGCCACAATGTCAGCCGTTTTCCCCAGGGGCGTGAAACAGACTGTTTCGGCCACCAGCACTGGGTCATAGCAATTGATCAATTTGCGCTCTGGAGAACTGGCGTAGTTGGCTCCAGCCTCTAAAATTGCTTCATAATGTGACTGACATGCGCCTGCAAAAATCACCAATGAATCCTTGTCCGGTCGCAGCAAGCGTGCGTTGCGCACCGCCTGCACAAAGTATTTGGAATGATAATAATGATCCAATTCATTGCCGCTCCGCTTTTTGCGGGAATAACCATCGTGACCGGTCATAATGATCATATCTGGCTGGTATTGTGCGATCAGTTTCTTGACCTGCTTGGGCTGCTCGGTTTCTGGCACATACACCCCATAGGCTTCCAGGCCAAGTTTGCTGTAATGCTTCAGACAATAGTCCAGGTATTCCTGGTCCCCATCGATATGCAACACACGCCCCGGAA
>DHDG01000047.1:4056-16655 GCA_002399265.1 Firmicutes bacterium UBA4882
TCGGTTCGGCGACTCATATTCGCTTCGGAGCGACTGATCACTTCTCTAAAGCGCTCTGGCTCGAGCACTACCAAATCGTCCAAAGGAGCACTGGCCATCAGGCGGAATTCAAAAGCCCGCAGCAAGGCTATTGCTGTGCCTGTCTTCGCCCCGCGTGACTCTGTTTCTTCAATCCGTTTAACATTGAATACGATATCCATGCCATAAGATTTGCGGCCGACATAATCGCCCGCTTTAATCGCAGACATAAAGACATGCCCCCTCTCATGGGAATCAATACCATCCTATGAGAGAGGGGCTGGTCTTGCTTTATGTCGCAGTCACAACTTCAGGCAGCGCAGGCGCATAGGGCCACGCCACGCTTCGGGCTACTTGGTGAATTTATCAGCTACTGTGGAAGCACCGAAGGAATCTGGCTTGATACGGGCGTCAAAACCACTGCCAGTTACCATGCCAACTACTTCGCGGATCAATTCCTTCGTGCGCCCCTGTTCGCCCACATCTAAGTGGATTTCGACATCCGGATGGCTGAAGCCATTTTCGGACAATCGTTCTGCCAGGCGGGACGCCACTCCCAGACTTTTAGCGGTTTCGAAAAAGATGCGCTGCTTAAATCCCTGCTTAAATTTTTCATATTCTCTATGATAAAAAAAGCGCGCGCCCTTACCTTCCCGGTGAATGATGACCGCGGTCACAAAGCATGTTTCATCGCGCGCCTGCGAATCCGTCCCGATAATCAGACGGTACTTGCGTTCAGGTTCTGCGGCAACATATGCCATAATGTCCTGAAACATTTCTTCGAATCCCATACGACCGTATGTGGGGCTGTAAAAGTACATGCAACGCACCTCCTTTTGGATTAGCAGTTCACTGGCAGTTCGCTCTGAAATCATGGACAGCATCGGCCAAAACGGCAAAATCATGAACGGAAAGCATCTCAGCCCGGGATTGCGGATGCAGGCCGGACTTTTCAAAAATGGCCAGCCATTCGGCGCGGCTGAATGGCCATGATCCGGAATTCTGGACGGCATTGATCATCGTCTTGCGACGTTGTGCGAATCCCATCCGCACCAACCGAAACAAGAGCCCCTCATCTTTTACAGTTGTGCGGGGTTGGGCGGGCGGCGTGAGACGCAGGATGACCGATTGGACTTTGGGTGCCGGCATAAAAACCATCGGAGGTACGTCCGCGACGATCTCGGGGATACAATGAAACTGTACCGTCACTGACAAGATACCATAGTTTTTATTGCCGGGGCAGGCCATGACGCGGTCGGCAGCTTCCCGCTGCATCAAAAAGACCATCGTCTGGAAAGGGATCCCGGATTCCAGGAGATACATCAGAATCGGGGTCGTAATATAATATGGCACATTAGCCACTACTTTTACATTTTTTAAGCTTTCCGAAGTGCGAGCGCGGGCGAGAGCGCCAGCTTCAGCGTCAGCACGAGCGCCAGCGCACAGGCCTGGCAGATCGGCTGTCAGAAAGTTCCCAGGAATGATCGTGACGCGATCCTCAAATTCCGCCAGCGTATACTGCAATACCGGCAGCAATTGGTAATCGGATTCAAAGGCAATTACTTTTCCAGCCTGAGCGGCTAGCCCCTGGGTGAGCGTTCCGAGTCCTGGACCAATCTCCAACACCAGATCCTCACGTGACAACTGGGCTGCACCGGTAATTTTCCGCAGGATATTGGCATCAATCAGGAAATTCTGGCCATATGATTTTTTTGCCTCCAGCCCAAAACGAGCCAAAATCTCGCGGATCACCTTTGGCGAAGTCAGGTTCTCCATACTTTCCCCTTTCGTGCGTCAGGTGTCAAAAGCGAATCCTTTCAACTAAATATGGTTCGTCGCAGCAGGCGCTGATCCTCTCGGAAATGTCCGGTCCGCAGGTAAAAAAATGGAAGGGGCGGAACTTTGGGGACGGTTCTAAAAGTGCCATATGGCAGTAAATGTGAAACGGCACTTTTAGAACCGTCCCCAAAGTTCCGCGTCTGCCGCGTTTCGCCCGCGCGTCTTTATTTACTTGACAACTATTAACGTCCAATATATATTAGACGTATAAGGTTTATTTGACGATTTAGGAAAAAGGAGGCAATCGGTATGACCAAACCACCACTCCAGCTCGAGTCCCTTCAGCAACTGAAGGCCTTGACGCACCCTCTGCGTCTGCAAATCCTTCAGTTGTTTTCAGGTCCGGAGCCGCTGTCTGTTCAGATGATTGCCCAGCGGCTGGAACAGCCGCACGGTAAAGTCCATTACCATGTCCGGGAGCTTGTGCAACACGGTTTTCTGGAAGAAGTGGAAGGACGCATAATCAATGGAATACAGGAACGACTATATAGCTTCTCTAGTCCGGGCTTTGAAGCTGCGACTAATATGTTCGACACTGAAGAATGGCGGACCGCCATTAGTCAGACACGCCAATCTGTCCTGAACCATATTCACCATATGATTTCAGAAAATGCTGCCAAACATCCTTCCATTATGATCACACTGAAGGAACTGTATATCACTGCCGCAGAGAAGGACGATCTACCCGCCAAGGTCGATGCCCTGCTGGCACCATATACCGTCCAGCGCCCGGGTCTGCAACCCGAGCCCTACATGGCACTTCTTTTTGGCGGATCAACAGAGAAGGACTCTGCTAATGTTGATCCTAGTATTGATGAGAAAAAGGGGTGCGAACATGACAAAAAAGAGTCAAGTTCAGAGTCTTAGCGGGCTGACCTTTTTCCGGGCCTATCCTTCCTACACACGTTACTGGATTGCCAACACGATCAGCCGCATGGGCGATAGTATCGACAGCATCGCCGTAATGTGGATGGTGCTCGAGCTAACCGGTTCCACACTGTTGATGGGCACTGTGATGCTATGCAACATGCTGCCTAACATTCTACTGGGGCCTTTCGCCGGAGTACTGGCCGACCGGTTCAACCGGAAGAAACTGATGATTTTCTCCGATATAGCGCGAGGTCTGTTAGTTACCGTATTAGCCATTTTGTTCATGACCGATCAGTTGGCCGTCTGGATGATATTTGTCGTTACCGCTCTAACTTCGATATTTGAAACCGCCCAGCATCCTGCCAGAGCGGCAGTCCGGCCATCACTGGTGCGTATCGAAGATTTGATCACCTCTAATTCAATGCACAGTTTCAGTGAAACCGCCGCTCAAATGATTGGCCTGGCCTGCGGCGGGGCAATCGTAGCGACGCTTGGGATCGGAGGAGCCTTATTAATCGACTTTCTAACTTTTATAATCTCAGCTTTGTTAATTTCATCGATCAAAATACCGTCCACCACTTCCTCTGACGGCCAAGGATCCGACCTTACCGTAGCGCAGTTTTTCAAAGATTTGGGTGAAGGACTGAATTACGTCCGCAGTACCCGTATCATTGTAATTTGTGCAGTCCTGGCCTGCCTGATCAATTTCCTTCTTGCTCCTTTAAATGTCTTGTTGCCGGTTTTCGCCAAAGTCAATCTCAATCTGGATGTGGTCAGCCTCTCATATGTCTTTCTCGCTGAGCCGATTTCCATGCTGCTAGCTTCTTTAGTGGTGAGTTTTATCACTAAGAAAATTGGCGAACGCTGGGCTTTACGCGCTGGATTATTCCTGCTTGCCAGTGGTTCCATCTTGTTTTATTTTGTCAAAAGCGCACCAGGTGTCTTTGTCTGTCTCAGTATATTAATATTCGGTGTTCCGATTGCCTCTGCCGGATTACATACCATCATGCAGCGTAATACACCAGCGGATAAAATGGGCCGTGTTTCATCCGTAATGAGTACACTTAGCTTGGCAGCCATGCCTTTATCAACGGCCACCGCCGGTTTTTTGGGAGAAGTGATACCCCTTCCAGCGCTGTTTGCCCTGCTCGGTTCGCTAGTGGCGTTCTTTACAGTTTTATTCACCTTTAACAGGACTTTTCGCTCCAATACTGTTTTAGGCGCTGCGGGCAAACTTGCCACAGATACATAAACAACAGTGGCCAGCAAGCGCCCAGTAAGCGCGGAGACAATAGGCGTATATTTGCCTTTTGACTATTTTTATACAATTTGGTATATTTGAAGAACGCTTCCAGCGCCTATCCTACTGATGAAAGAAGGGGACATGATCATGACAACACTAACTAAAGGTCTTAGTGGATTAGCCTTTTTCCGTGCATATCCTTCTTACACACGTTATTGGATTGCCAACACCATCAGCCGTATCGGGGATAGTATCGATAGTCTCGCCATAATGTGGATGGTTCTCGAACTGACGGGTTCCACACTGCTGATGGGTACTGTAATGGTATGCAACATGCTGCCAAATATCTTGTTGGGCCCTTTCGCCGGAGTACTGGCCGACCGGCTTAACCGGAAAAGGCTGATGATTATCTCCGATATAGCGCGAGGTCTGTTAGTCACGGTGTTGGCTTTTCTGTTTATGACAGATCATCTGGCCGTCTGGATGATATTTGTTGTCACTGCTCTTACTTCTGTATTTGAAACCGCTCAGCAACCGGCCAGAATGGCAGTTAGGCCATCACTCGTGCGCACTGAAGATTTGATCACCTCTAATTCAATGCACAGCTTCGGTGAAAATGCCGCCCAAATGATTGGTCTGGCCTGTGCCGGAGCAATCATAGCGACGCTTGGTATCGGAGGAGCCTTATTAATCGACTTTCTAACTTTTGTGATCTCAGCTTTCTTGATCTCATCGATAAAAATACCGTCCCCCACCGCCTCGGACAGCCAAGGTTCCGTCCTTACTGTAGCGCAGTTTTTTAAGGATTTAGGCGAGGGGCTTAATTACGTCAGGAGTACCCGCATCATTGTAATCTGCGTAATTCTAGCCTGTCTGACTAATTTCTTCTTTGGGCCTATCAATGTTTTATTACCTGTTTTCGTCAAAGTTAACCTTAACCTGGATGTTACAGGGCTTTCGCAGGCCTTATTGGTCCAAACAGTTTTCATGTTGCTATCTTCTTTAATGGTCGGCTACATAGTGAGGAGAATCGGAGAACGATGGGCTTTACGTTCAGGACTGCTCCTGATTGCCGGCGGGTATGCCTTAATGTATTTTGCCAAAAGTATACTAGCAGTCATTGCCTGTATCAGCATTTTGGGACTCGGAGTTCCAGTTGCTTCTGCCGGATTGCATACAATTATACAGCGTAATACGCCGGCGGACAAAATGGGGCGGGTTTCAGCCGTAATGAGTACACTTGTCTTGGCAGCTCTTCCTTTATCAACGGCTGCGGCCGGTTATTTGGGGGAAGTAATGCCCATTCCAACGCTATTTGGTCTCCTCGGTCTCCTACTCTTTATCTGCATATTATTACTCACTTCTAACAAGACCTTTCGCTCCCGGGCCGTCTTAGGCGCTATTGACCAAATTTCAACTAATGAACCATACCCCCAAACCGATACCGAAATGTAGGAACTTTGGGGACGGTTCTAAAAGTGCCATGTACACTTTTGGGCAGACTCAAAAGTGCATTTATGGCATCAAATGGGAAATGGCACTTTTAGAACCGTCCCCAAAGTTCCCTCCCCCAGTCAACAGGTGTATATACAGCTGTTGACTATTTTTTTTCGGCTGGTTATAATGGATTCGACTCTGGAAAGGATGAAACGGCATCAATAACAACAGTAACCTTGAAAGACGCAAATCGATCGGTCAGATTATCCGGGCCTCTGAAGGGCCGATTACCGGCAGTGAACTTGCTGCACACATGAAGGTAACACGGCAAGTTGTAGTGCAGGATATTGCCCTATTGCGTGAGAGCGGACTGCCCATTATGGCGACACCGGCAGGCTATGTCTGGTTGGAAAAAGCATCGCCGTCTTTGCCCATGCGCGTGTATACCTGCCAACACACCGAGCTCTCCGAAGCACGGGAAGAACTCTTGATTATGGTGAACGCTGGCGGTACCGTGCGCGACATCATCGTGGATCATCCCGTTTATGGAGAAATTACTGGGTCTTTGCTCCTGCGTACCACTGAAGATGTGGAAACGCTGATTGAGCGGCTGGGACGACCCGGCGTGCAGATGCTCTCCAGCATGACATGTGGTTCACATATGCACACTGTGGAAGCACCCAACGAGCTGAGCCTCGATCGTATCGAGCAGGCGCTGCAAAAAGCAGGTATTCTAAGCGAATAGCGCGAACTCTCGACAACAAATTAGGATGGGACAAGGCACACTGCCAACAATATGTTATAATACAAAATGCTACTCTGCAAAATTCTCGATTGGGGGATCTAAAACAGATGCATTCAGCCGACGCTATCAAGCTCTGGAAAGATAAACGGAACGCAATCATCCTGGCCCATTATTATCAACAGCCGGAAATACAAGACCTCGCCGATTTTGTGGGTGACTCACTGGAACTCGCGAGGACGGCGCGGGACACGCAGGCCGATGTCATTGTATTCTGCGGCGTCAAGTTTATGGCTGAGACCGCCAAGATGCTAAACCCCACCAAAACAGTACTTCTTCCCATAGCGGACGCTGGTTGTCCGATGGCCGATATGATTTCCGCGGAGGACGTCCTCCGGTTAAGAGCTGCCCATCCACAGGCAGCCGTAATGTGCTACGTCAATTCAAATGCCGATGTCAAGGCGGTTAGCGATATTTGCTGCACCTCCGCTAACGCACTGCGCATCGCCAAGTCCCTGCCACAGCAGGAAATCATCTTCGTCCCCGATCAAGGTTTGGGCGGATACATAGCTCGTGCTCTGCCCGAAAAGCGGTTTATCTTAGCCCAGGGCTATTGCCCCACCCATTGGCGAATCACAGCGCAGGAAATCGATGCCTTCCGGGCCGCGCATTCGCAGGCGCAGGTGCTAATCCACCCGGAATGCAATTCGGATGTTTTGGCACTGGCAGACTTCGTAGGTAGCACTTCTCAAATCATTAAAAAAGCACAGCAATCCCCGGCTGAAGAATTTCTGATTGTCACCGAAGCCGGTGTCTTGCACCAGATGAGCAAGCTATGCCCGCAAAAGAGGTTTTTCAGTCTGGACGGTGACAGAGCATTCTGCCCCGATATGAAAAAAACACAACTTGATGACGTACTGGCCGCTTTAGAGCACCTACAGTACGCCACCACTGTTGATGAAGAGCTTGCCCGCAAAGCGCTGCCAGGTTTGGAAAGAATGTTCGCTGCATCTGTATAGTTTGAAAGGAAAGCATCATGAACAAAGTAATTTTAGAGGCACGCCAATTTCCTATGCGCCGCATACGCATTGATGCGGTTGTTGTCGGTTGTGGTGCTGCAGGGCTTTACACCGCCCTCAGCCTGGATACCCGCCTGAACTGCGCGATTTTGTGTAAAACCAATCCGGACATTAGCAATTCCATGTATGCGCAGGGCGGCATCTCAGCAGTAACCCAGCGCAGCGAACCCTTGCGCGCATCTCATGTCGCTGATACTCTTACGGCAGGCGCGGGGCTTTGCGACAAGGCCGCCGTGCAAGTACTCGTCTCAGAAGCCGCCGACAATATCGAGCGTCTAATTGCGCTGGGAGTTCCCTTTGACAGAGAAAACGGTGACCTTGCCCGCACGCGCGAAGGCGGCCACTCTGAGCGGCGGGTGCTCCATTGCGGCGGCGATGCTACAGGTTTGCATTTGACATCGACACTGCTGGAAAGAGCTAAGCAGCGCGCCAATATCCGTTTTTATGATGCAGCGCAACTGACTGATATTCTGTATGACGCACACGGTGTCACAGGCGTGCTTGCCCTTTGCGAGGATATGCCGACGATTTTTGAAACTCGGCGCGTCATACTTGCCACCGGCGGCATCGGCCGGGTGTATAACGCCAGCACGAACGCCACCTGCGCCACGGGCGACGGCATGGCGGCAGCCGCACGCGCCGGCCTGCCGCTACAGAATATGGAGTTCGTACAGTTTCATCCCACGGCTCTCGTCGGAGCGGATCAAACGGGACGTTCCTTCCTCATTTCGGAGGCGATCCGGGGTGAAGGTGGCAAACTGATTAATAATCAGGGCGAATATTTCATGCAGGACGTGCATCCCATGGCGGATCTGGCCCCGCGTGATATCGTGGCGCGCGCCATTCTACGCGAAATGCGGCGCACCGGTGAAAGCAAGGTATATCTGCGCCTCCCTGATAAGCCGCGTGCCTATTTGGAGAAGCGCTTCCCCACGATCTATGCCGAATGCACGCGCCAGGGCTACGATATTCCCGCCGAACCGATCCCGGTGCATCCTGTCCAACATTACATGATGGGCGGCATCCAAACCGGTCTGTTTGGGGAGACGGCACTGCCCGGGCTTTACGCTTGCGGCGAGACTGCTTGTACCGGCGTACATGGTGCCAATCGTCTCGGAAGTAACTCCTTACTGGAGTGCATTGTCTTTGGCAACCGCGCCGCGCAGCACTGTGCGGATCTAATGCTACCCGCTGCGCAGGCGCAATATGAGGCAGCGGCGGCGACTGTGCCTGAAGCGCCTGCGACGAGGGCTGTGCCTGCGGCACCACCGCTACTGGATTACGTTCAAACCGGTGAGGCCATCCGCGGAATCATGAGTACTTATTGTGGCGCTTCCCGCGATGCCGAAGGGCTGAGCCGCGCCATCGCCAGCTTAAAAGAATTCGAGGAAACACTGCTGGCCGCACCCATCAGAACAACCGCGGCTGTGGAGACTTTAAATATTGCACAGATTGCTTTGGCGGTGGCGACAGCCGCCTATGCGCGCAAAGATAGTGTCGGTGCACATTACCGCAGCGACGGCGCTCCCCCGCATCACCCCGGTAATGGCGACGACACACTCTGCCACAGCATCCATGGTGCTGGCGACCACGATGGCCACAGCGAGTTTTGAGGAGGAATAAACTTGAACCTGCAAATTCCGGGTACAGATAACTTATTGCGCGCGGCACTTGCCGAAGATATCGGCATGGGTGATGTGACCACCCTCTCTACGGTGCCGGAAGACGCCATCAGCAGCGGCCGCTTTATCGCCAAGGAGAGTTGCATCGTCTGCGGTCTGGCAATATTAACGCGCGTTTTTGAGCTGATTGACTCGCGCATTGTCATCAAAGCCCATGTCGGTGAAGGGGCCCTGGTGCAAAAAGGGGATATTATCGCTACCATCAGTGGACCAGCGCGCGGCATATTAACCGGCGAACGCACGGCCCTCAACCTATTGCAGCGTCTGTCCGGTATCGCCACCAAAACACACGACGCCGTAGCGCAGGTGGAAGGTACGGGCGCGCACATTGTCGACACCCGCAAAACCACTCCCGGCATGCGGGGACTTGAGAAATATGCCGTAAGGACTGGCGGAGGCCTCAACCATCGCATTGGCCTGTTTGATGGCGTGCTGATTAAAGATAATCACATCCGCGCCGCCGGGAGCATCACTGCCGCCGTGGGACAGGCGCGTGCCAACGTGCACCATCTGCTAAAGATTGAGGTGGAAGTGGAAGATTTCACGCAGCTTCAAGAAGCACTTGCTTGCGGAGCTGATGTCATTATGCTGGATAACATGAGCTTGTCAGATATGAAGGAAGCGGTGCGCATCATCAATGGCCGCGCACTCACCGAGGCCTCTGGCAATATGGGCGAACGGGATCTGCGCCAGGTAGCTGAAACTGGTGTGAACTTTATCTCCATCGGGGCGCTCACCCATTCCGCCCGCGCGATGGATATCAGCCTGCGCCTGGCGTAATTAATTGACAATTAATTGACGACCAAAATGTAAACCTGGATTTTCCTTCTGCCAAAATTCAATGCTTCTTGATGAGTCTCGAAGCATAAATCAATTCTGTTGCCCTTAATGGCGGATCCGATATCAGCCGCAACCGCCGGACCATAGCCTTCAATATAGAACTGCGTCCCTAGCGGGATGACTTTCGGATCAACCGCTACCACACCATAACCGGCTTTCTTGCCTGATTTTGTTATGCCGTTCGCTTTGGGACCACAGCAAATCTTACAGGGACAATAGGCACTCGCCGACATGGTAGCCACTTGGCTGTAGCGGAAGGTGCCACGCGAGGTCGTCAGCGTATAAACCGGCGGCTTGGTGCCAATCTTGACAACTCTTTGCCGCGGCTGTTCCATAATGCGCTCCGCGATTACTTCTTTGGTCTTCAGCTTCCCGTCTTCAAAAACTTGTCGGACCGTCTGCTCTTTAACTCCGGCCTTGCCTGGCTCTAACACTTGGACCTTACCCCGCTCCAACTCAGGGTCAGGGCGTTCTTCCACCGGCGGACTGACCGCCACTTGTGCTGTTACTTCCTTTATTTCCACTCGAACAACACGAATCGGCGTACCAGCTGGCACCGGTTGGTCGTTATCCGGCAACACGCGGTCATATTCACCGATGGTAATGCCCGCCTTTGCCAGAATAGTACGAGCCGTTCCGGGAACAGTCTGGATTGTCTGGGTGGTGCCATCGGCCGCGATTGTCATTTCCACTGCGCGCAAAACCTGCAATACACTGCCATCACGCAGCTTAATATTGGCGTTGGAATCAGAGTCAGCAGCCGGGATGGTTTCATCAAAAGGCACCAAGGTTACCCCGGCGGCCGCCAAAGCCTTCGGGACGCTGCCGCCCCAATAGCGCACTTCTGTGACAACCCCATCGGCCACCACAGTCACATCCACCAGGCCCAACAGATAAACCGAACAGCCGATCACCAGCATCAGCAATCCCGCCGCGCTGACCGCCGCCTTCTTATTTTTCTTGATAAACGCCACCAGATTCTGTAGAGGGGCTTCGACTCTGATCTGCCGGAGTAAATGTAAATGCTCCAGTCGCATATCATAGCGCCTCCCTGTCCTGTCTAGTCTTGCGCCGCCGCTTTACTGCATGCCGACGGCGGTGCCTCATAACGCCTAATTCTAAATGATACACCCATGCCGTCGGCAATATTCCGGCAAGCTTCCAGATTAACTCCCGGATAGTCGACGACCGTTAAAATAACCTTTGGAACATAGTCTTTCGCCCGATTGGTAAAATCAAGCATTGCCCGAAATGCATCCTCGCCCCATTTAGAACGGCAGAGTTTATCGTATTCCGCTGCATTATGCGCGTTCAGACTGATGGAAACCGCATCCAGCAAACCAGCCAAATCCGGCCAGACATCCCGGCCGTGAATTAGATCCGCCAGCCCGCTTGTATCAAGACGAATCGGGATTCCAAAAGGCCGGAGCGCCTTGGCTACAGCGACAATCGCGTCCAAGCGCGTAATCGGTTCACCATACCCGCAAAATACAATCTCTTCGTACCCGGTCGGATCCCCGACTGATTGTAGTATTTGGTCCACATCCGGTTCAGTTTTCAGCCATAGCTGCGTGTCTCCGATCCCCTCGCCGTTCTGCCGGATACAAAACACGCAATCATTGGGGCAGCGGTTCGTGATGTTCAAATACAAATTCTTTCCGATGCTGTAAGCAATGGTCATTCCTGAACCTCCCGTGCGTTCTGCGTTTTCTGATATGCTGCTATATTATTGAGAATAGGTCCCGCGCGTTATTCGCCGTTAGTGACGCGATTTCCTCCAGATCCACTTTTTTCAATTCGGCCAAAACAGCCGCGACTTCCCTCACATACGCCGGCTCATTGCGCTTTCCACGGTAGGGGACCGGGGTTAAATATGGGCAATCCGTTTCGATTAGAATTCGGTCTGAGGGTACCTTGCCAGCCACTTCTCTCAGTTTGGCGGCGTTGGCGAATGTTAGAGGCCCGTCGAATCCTAGATGTAAGCCGAGATCAAGCACGGCACAGGCTGTTTCCCAGCTTCCCGAAAAACAGTGCATCACGCCCCGCAGCCTGCCGGTAAATTGCTGCAGCAGATTTAAGGTGTCCTGGGTAGCTTCGCGCATATGGATAATCACCGGTTTATCCGTCGCCACCGCCAGTTTCAGCTGCTGCTCAAAGACTGTGCGCTGCACCTCACGCGGGGACAAATCATAATGGTAATCCAAGCCGATCTCGCCGACTGCCAGGACTTCCGGCTGCGCCAGATAACCCTCCAGCTCGCTGTAATCATTCTCTGTGGCGCTTTTGGCATCATGCGGATGAATACCAACCGCCGCATAGATAATCCCGGGATAGCCTTTGGCAAGCCGCAGGCTCTCCCGGGTAGATTTCATATCCGCGCCGACATTGATCATGGTCGTCACGTCGGCGTCCAGCGCCCGCTGGATCACTTGCTCCCGATCTTCGGCAAACCGGACATCATCCAGATGGACATGTGAGTCGAGAAACATACCGCTCCCTCCGTTACCTCACCTTACTGCCGCTGGGCAGTTCCTTTTCCGGCGTCACCAGCGCCAACAACCCGTCGTCTTCAGTGGATGCCGCCAGCAACATCCCTTCCGACAAGTGTCCGCGCAATTTGGCCGGCTTAAGGTTGGCAACAATGACAACTGATTTCCCGACCAGGTCTTCCGGACTGTAGTGACGGGCAATACCGGCCACGATCGAGCGTTGCTCACCGGCGGTTTCTACCTGTAGATGCAACAGTTTATCTGCTCCTTCCACCTTGACGGCGGAAAGGATCTTCGCCACCCGCAGATCAAGTTTGGCGAAGTCATCGATCGTGACGAGCGGCTTGGTGGCGGTGGCGG
>DHDG01000047.1:16841-17759 GCA_002399265.1 Firmicutes bacterium UBA4882
TTTTCCCCGACGCAACCGCAACTTCAGCTTCCTCTTTTTCCTTTTCAATTCTCGGGAAGATCGGATCGCCCCTGCGAATCCTAATGCCGGAAGGTGTTCCGCCCCACTGGGTGCCCTTCTCCCAGCCAGCCTGCGCAGGCGAACCGGGTAACCCCAGCTGATCCCAAATCTTATCAGGGGTGGATGTCAAGAAAGGCTGCAGCAATACGGCGGTAATCCGCAGTGATTCGGCCATCTGATACAAAACCGTACCAAGCCTAGCTTTTTTAGACGCATCTTTCGCCAGCGCCCAGGGGGCAGCTTCGTCAATATATTTATTGGTTCTGCCGACCAGCTTCCAAATTGCGACGACGGCTTCGTTGATCACCAGATGATCCATCTGATGATTCACGTCCGCCACCGCCTGGGCGGCTGTCTTTTGCAGATCCAAATCCAACGCTTCACTCGCGGCTGGATCCGGAATCAGGCCACCGTTGAATTTCTCAATCATGGCACCGGTGCGATGCAGCAGGTTGCCGAGATCATTGGCCAAATCAACATTGATGCGATTGATTAAAGCGTCTTCAGTATATTGGCCGTCTGATCCGAACGGTACTTCCCGCAGCAAGTAATAACGGATGGCGTCCACGCCATATTTCTCAGCCAGCACCACCGGGTCAATGACGTTTCCTTTGGATTTGGACATCTTATCGCCTTCCAACAGCAACCAGCCATGTCCATAGACCTGCTTCGGCAGCGGCAACCCCAGTGCCATCAGTGTGATCGGCCAGATAATCGTATGGAAGCGCACAATTTCCTTACCGACCAGGTGCAGATCGGCCGGCCAGAACTTGTTGAACAGGCTGTTCGGGTCTACCCCCGCCTCCGGATAGCCGAGTGCCGAGATGTAACTTGACAGCGCATCCAGCCAGACATAGA
>DHDG01000047.1:17924-18289 GCA_002399265.1 Firmicutes bacterium UBA4882
TCCAGCCAGACATAGACCACATGACGCTCATCAAAGCTCACCGGAATACCCCAGCTGAAACTGGTGCGCGATACGCACAAATCTTCCAGGCCCGGCTTGAGAAAATTATTGATCATCTCATGCTTACGGGATACCGGCTGAATGAACTCCGGATGCGACTCGATATATTCCAGTAGCCGGTCGGCATATTTCGACACCTTGAAAAAGTAGCTTTCCTCGCGGACCTTCTCTACCGGGCGACAGCAGTCCTCATTCGGGCAATTGCCGTCTTTGACCTGGCGTTCCGTCCAGAAGGTTTCACAAGGAGTGCAGTACCAGCCTTCATATTCGCTCTTGTAAATGTCGCCTTGATCATAAAGGCGTTT
>DHDG01000047.1:18467-18665 GCA_002399265.1 Firmicutes bacterium UBA4882
AAAATCGCCTGTACCGCGCGGATATGGCGCTCATCAGTGGTGCGGATGAAATCGTCATAACTGATGTCGAGTACTTTCCAAAGGTGCTTAATGCCGTCAACAACATGATCAACGTACTGCTGAGGGGTTACCCCTGTTTGCTCAGCCCGCCGCTGTATTTTCTGACCATGCTCATCAGTGCCGGTCAGGAAAAAGACA
>DHDG01000047.1:18870-19068 GCA_002399265.1 Firmicutes bacterium UBA4882
CCGATATGCAGATTGTCACTGGGATAATAGATCGGCGTGGTAATGTAGAACTTCCCCAAAATTATCTCCCTCTCTCTTCATAATCTGATCAATTGTGGGCATTGGCAACAAAATAAAAAACCTCTCACCCCCAACATTGCTGTTAGGGGACGAGAGGAAATTCCCGTGGTACCACCCCAATTTGCACCCGTCTCGCGA
>DHDG01000047.1:19304-39564 GCA_002399265.1 Firmicutes bacterium UBA4882
TTAACCTTCATTTCGGCCGCTCCCAGGCCATGTTCCTGCGTTTCATCCCACCCGGTTTGCACCAGACCCGGGCTCTCTAAGAAGAATTCGCGCAGTACTCTTCCTGTTCATCGCGTTTATCAATATGCTTATCCTATACTATACCCTAATGGGCCGAAAATTGTCAAGGAAACCGAATTATAGCCAAAAATTTCTTTACAGGTTTGAATTTCTTTGTATCAGTTGGAAAATCTAGGGGACAAGCAAAAACTTACAATTACTAGTTGACTTGAAATGGAAAATTAGGTACAATTATCAATGTAGAACAATGTCGAATATTAGCGGAAGGGGGTTTTTGAATCATGAAATCAACCGGAATTGTACGTAAGGTGGACGAGCTCGGTAGAGTTGTTATTCCGATAGAGTTGCGCCGCACCCTACAAATTGATGAGAAAGACGCTCTCGAGATCTATGTTGACGGTGAGCGTATCATCCTCAAAAAGTACGAACCCGCTTGCATTTTCTGCGGCAATGCAGATGGTGTCCGCATTTTTAAAGAGAAAAACATTTGCCGTGAGTGCTTCGAGCAAATGAAACACGTCGGCTAAAAACTATTGCGTGTTCTGCATCTTTCGGACAACCTTTCAGAGGTTGTCCTTTAAATTTAGTTGTTACATGCGCCGCGTTCACGCATTAAAGCGCGGTATAAATCACTCTTACGCACGCCATCACTGCTGGCCAGCTGCTTCAGAGCCTCCTTTTCAGAAAACCCTTGCGCCATCAGAGCTGCGACCCGTTGGCCCACTGAAAGTGGCGGGGTTGCCGCTTCTGCCTCAAAAACGGCTGACCCAGCGGCACTTGACCGTGCTGCGCTGGCGCTGGCACTGGTCGCCGTGCCGCTGACACTGACGCTACCTGCGGCACGGCTGGCCTCGCTAAGATCCTGCCCTCCGCTCGCGTCTCGCATCCGGAATGCCTCTAAGCCTTCTAATACCAGAGTATATTCGCCGCGCTCGCCTTGCTCTTTAAGGTGAACGAGTGCTTCTGCGATGGTTCCCCGCCAAAATTCTTCATGGATTTTGGTAATCTCCCGGGCAAAAACGATGCGGCGGTTTCCCAAGATATCCAGCAGATCTTGCACCGTCTCCGAAACCCGATGCGGCGCTTCGTAAAATACCATGGTCCTTTCTTCCGCCTTAAGGCGCTCCAAAGCCGCCCGCCGCTGACGCCGGTAGCGCGGCAAAAAACCCTCAAAGCAAAAACGGGTGGTATCCATGCCAGAGGCGGTCAAGGCAGCAATCGCCGCCACCGGCCCGGGCACAGGCACAACTGTAATACCAGCAGCAACCGCGGCCGCAACCAATTCTGTCCCGGGATCTGAAATGCCGGGCATGCCCGCGTCTGAAACCAAAGCAATATTCTTACCTGCGCTCAGCTGGCCGAGGATCTGATCGCCCTTTTCGGAAGTACTATGACGGTGGTAACTGACGAGCGGTTTGTGAATGTCGAAATGTGTCAGCAGCTTCCTGGTATGGCGGGTATCCTCCGCAGCAATCAGATCAACCTCCTTCAGGGTCGCCAGCAAACGCAGCGAAACATCCTGAAGGTTGCCGATCGGTGTCGCACATAAAAAAAGAGTGCCCATATCTGCCCACCCCTCACTCTCTGCCGTATATTCCCTTCATTTCAGACGTATAGTCGCCTGACGGTGTGCGCACAATCAGCGGCCTATTGACAGCCAGCCCGGGCCGTCCCTGAAACTGCCCTTCGACCAGCACCAGGGCGGCCTCTTCATCGGCACAGGAGTAAACCATCCGCAACCGTTTGGGGTGCAGATGAAAGCGCGTCATACCGGCCAGCAGTTCCGGAAGCCTCCACGGACGGTAGACAAAAGCAGCGCGACCTTTCGGTTTCAGCAGACGAGCCGCTGCCTGCAACACATCCTCGAGCGTGCATTCCAACTCATATTTGGCGATCGACACCGCCTTTTTGGGATTAAACCGCCCCTCGGCGGGCTTCAGATAAGGCGGATTGCTAACCACCACATTGAAAGTATTCCATAATTCCTGCGGGATTTGCCTAAAATCGCGGTTGAAGATCGCGATGCGCTCCTCCAGTCCGTTCAAAATAACGCTCCGCCGGGCCATATCTGCCACAAACTCCTGGATCTCGAACCCGGCAGCATAGGCAGCACCTCTTTTACCGACCAGCAGTAGTGGAATCACACCGCCACCGGTGCCAAGATCCGCCACCTGATCGCCGACTTTCAGGGTTACATAATCAGCCAATAAGATCGAATCCAAAGAAAACCGCAGGGCATCTTGATGCTGGATAATCCGCAGTCGCCCATCGAGCAGCGCATCGATCCTTTCTTCTGGAGCAAGCGCCACCGCAGCCCCATTGTTGATCCGGGCGGTTGGATCGGTCATATCAGCCATAAAGTCAATCCTCCGGGATCTCAGCGACAGCGTCTTCCGGATCTTCATCAGTCTCCGAGGCATATTCCTGTTTGTTCCGGCAACCCTTGCAGCCACCGTTATTCTGCTTGTAACAGTCACTTTCATATTTCAAACAGCACATCAGTCTGCCGCAGATCCCTGAAATTTTGGCTGGATTCAATGAGAGGTTTTGCTCTTTGGCCATCTTAATGGAAACCGGTTCAAAATCACCCAAGAAAGTCGCGCAGCATAATGATCGTCCGCACGGGCCCAGACCGCCGATCATCTTTGCCTCGTCACGCACCCCAATCTGACGCAGCTCAATTCTGGTACGGAACACACTGGCCAAATCCTTGACCAGTTCGCGGAAATCCACGCGGCCATCCGCCGTAAAATAGAAGATAATTTTGCTGCGATCGAAGGTGAACTCTACGTCGACTAGTTTCATTTCCAAGTTGTGATGCGCGATTTTCTCCAGCCCAATCTCAAAGGCTTTCTTCTCGCGCTGACTGTTTTCCTCAGCAATCTGAAGATCCTCAGGCGTCGCCCGCCGCAGAACCTTTTTTAGCGGCTGGGTTATTTCGGAATCCCCAACTTCTTTCGGGCCAACCGTCACATTGCCAAATTCAATGCCGCGGGCGGTCTCAACAATCACAGGATCAGAAACCGCCAATGGAATATCGACCGGATCAAAATAATAAATTTTGCCAGCCCTTTTAAAACGGACTCCTACGACTTTATACAAATATGACACATCCCTTTTATGATGACGCCCTGCCACCCTGTAAAACCCCACGAAAGCGCAGGATTTCGATGAACAGCACGTCTAGTACCAAACGTGCATTAACATTCTTGATTAACTGCCTGGAAAGCGCGATCTCCTCCAACAGTGGCGCAATAGCGCGGATCCGCCCGGCCGAAAAGCTGCTGTCTGCCTGTCCCAGCCCCAGATCAGTGCCAAACCAATCCGAGAGATTAATTAATAGTCTTTCCACCTCATCCTTGTTCTTTTCCATTTCCTCAGCCAATCTGAACAAGTCCGTCAAGTCGCCATGCATAATCCGCTCCCGGAGGGCTAAGTCGCTCTGGCGACGCGCCAATGCTTCGGGGGCTGCCGCCTGACGGGCTCTTTCTGGCAGACCCTGGCTGCGCCTGGCGATCTCCGCCGCTTCTTCCGGCTGAAGATCCGGAAATGCGGCGTGCAGTGCCGCCCCAAGCTCCGCAATACCTAAGCGATCGATCTTCAGTATCTGGCAGCGTGAAAGGATGGTCGGCTGAAGGCGGGCCGCCTGGCCGGTGGATAGAATAAAATGCGTTCCAGCAGGCGGTTCCTCCAGAAGTTTCAGAAAACCGTTGGCAGCTTGATCTGTCAATGCTTCTGCCTGGAAAATAAGGAACACCCGTTTTTCCGACATGAAACTATGCAAGGACGCCTCATCCCGTAACGCACGAATCTGTTCAATTTTTAAGCTTTGTCCGTCAGGATAAATAGCGTGGCAATCGGGGTGTCCGCCGCCGCGAAGAAATCCGCAACTGCTGCAGTGACCGCACGCTCCACCGGTTGCAGTGGGCGCGTCACAAAGAATGGCAGAGGCGATGGCATGCGCCAGCGTTTCCTTTTGAGTGCCTTCCGCCCCCATAATCAGGTAAGCATGTGCCAGTTTGCCGGTCTCCACTGCTTTGCCAAGGCCAGCCAACAAAGCTTGATTACCCCAGATATCTTTAAATGCGGCAAACATCCGCTCACTCCCACGGTTTGACGCACCGGCAGGCAAAGACCTGCCACATTAGCATCATCACTATCATACTTTGGCGAAACTTTCAACGTCAAGCACGAAAATAGTGGCACCACCAACGGTAACCTCGATCGGGGCCGGCATGTAACTACTCGTGCGGCTCATGGTCGCCAGCGGAGTCACCAGCTGCTCACGAGCCTTGCAGGTTTCTTTAATGATATCTGTTACCTCGGCGACTTGTTCCTTTTCCACACCCACCAGCAAAGTAGTATTACCCTGACGCAAAAATCCTCCGGTACTGGCCAGTTTGGTCACGCTGTAACGCTTTTCATTTAATTGTGCTAATAATCGATGCACATCCTGATCCTGCACAACGGCAATAACTAAACGCATGCCAATTCCTCCTTCCGGTAATCAAACACCTCTTCCGGCATTCAGACAGACTTTTCGGCAATCACGCGGACAATAATATCAAGCAAGATCTTCTGCAATTCGGCTATTGATAGGCCGTGACAATTGACAATCTCATAGCGGCGATCTGTGTTTTGGGCCGCCAGCTGTAAATAACCTTCCCGAACCCGGCGGTAAAAGGCCGTTCCGCGCTTTTCAATGCGGTCGCCGCCTTTTTCTTTTTTCCCGGCTCCCCCTGCGGCACCGCCACTATCGCTGTCACTATCGGTGTCCGAAACACTAACTGCGCGGCTGAGCGATTCCTCCAAGCCATGCGGTCCGGGGTCCAGCAAAATCGTCAGATGCGGTCTTAACCCACCCGTCGCAATCTCGTTGACGCTCCGGATGGCCTCCAGATCCCACCCCAGTCCATAACCCTGGTAAGCCAGACTAGAGTCGACATATCTTTCAGCCAGAACGACGCGCCCCTGTGCCAGAGCCGGCTGCACGATTTCAGAGATATTTTGCGCCCGGTCGGCGGCATAAAGCAGCATTTCCGAACAATGGCCCAAATCCGGTCCTTTACTATTCAGGATCAGTTCTCGGATCTTTTGGCCAAGCGGCGTACCGCCCGGTTCACGGGTAGCAACCACATCATGACCCAGGCTTCGCAAGTCAGCGACGAGCAACTTAGCTAACGTACTCTTACCAGTACCGTCTGGTCCTTCGAGGACAATAAACAGACCATGCATCGGTCTATGGTTCATCGGCTTTTCACCGCACTTTCAGCAACAACCCAGATCCGTCCCTCGCTGGCCGGTCCCGGATAACTTCCTGTTTGACGGGACATTTCCTGTATGTATTCGACAATCTCCGGGGAGATCTTTTCGCCAGGGATAACCAGCGGGATGCCTGGCGGATAAAATGCCACGATCGCAGCTGCAATCCGGCCGACTGCTACGGCGAGCTTCACTTCCTCAAATGGAGCGGTTAATGCTTGCCGCAAAGTCATGACCATCGGGGCCAGAGGCGGGAATGATATGGCCGCACCCCTGCCTTGCGCAGCCGGGGGCGATTGTCCCGGCGACGATTCTCCTCCCGGGGACGATTCTCCCGAGTCCACTGGCACTACTTCCACCAGCTTTGTGATAACCTCGACTATATTCTGCGCCGCAGCCTCCGTAAGCGAGTAAGGTATGATCAAACAGACATGGCGGTTATCAGCGTATTCAGCCGTAATGTTATTGCGCCGCAACGCAGCCGCGACCTTTACTCCGGAGAGTCCCTGAACCCTAAAGACTATTCTGGTCGGATCCTGGGCGGCGGCACCGTAATCCCTCATTGTCGCCAGCTCGGCCAATTGCATATATTCAAGACCAGCGGCCGCTTGCCTAATCTGCTCGCAGTAGTGGATCGCCTGACCCCAAAGCTCCTGCCCCTTTAATGACATTATACGCCGCGCTTCATCAATCGAAGCCATTAAAAGATAAGATGGACTCGTCGTAGCATGTATCTGCAGGCTGCGCCGGATTGCATCCGGTGCAAATGCCCCATTCCCAATATGCAGCAGTGCCGCTCCGGTAAAAGCGCCGAGTGTTTTGTGGGCGCTCTGTACCCAGGCATCTGCGCCGCACCGGCCAGCCGAAGGCGGAAAAGCGGCATGAAACGGAAAGTGAGCGCCATGGGCTTCATCAACAAAAACCGGAACGCCTGCGCGGTGTGCGACCGCCACCAACGCTGCCAAATCAGGACAGAATCCCTGATAGGACGGACTTAACAGTACGACCAGCCGAGGGCGTACCGTTGCGCGCAGCACCGCCTCCAGAGCCTCCGGCGTAATGGTTCCGGGAATACCATCCGGAGAACTCGGCACCGGAATAAAGCGGGGAGTGGCACCACATAATGCCAATCCATGGATAACCGATTGATGCGCATTGCGTGGCAGAAGCACTTCGTCTCCCGGACCAGCACAAGCCGTAAGCACCGTCTGTATCCCAAGCGACGAGCCGCCTGTCAGGAAAAAAGTCGCCTTAGCGCCAAATGCTTCTGCGGCCAATTCCTGCGCAGCACTGACCCAGTATTCGGTCGAGTGTCCGTCCGCCAAACCAGTCAGCTCGGTAATGTCCCAAGCTCCGGCAGTGGCAAAATCGCGCTGCCAACTCGCATTCCACCCCTGTCCGCCGGCATGCCCGGGCGTATGTAAGCGAATTGTATTCGCGGCCGCATACTGAGCGATCGCCTCGGCCAGCGGCGCGTGCGTCTGACTACGCGCCTCGTTAAATTTACTCATTTTTGTTTCGACCTTAACCAAATTTATCGCGGCTTTCGATCTCATCAAGTAACCCAGTTCAAAGCAACCCATTTCAGATTATCTTTTTATATTCTCCGCCTCTGGCGGCGACTCCTTTTCAGGATGGATTTTGACGCTACGCTGCCGCTGCCGCTGCCGCCGCCGCTGCCGCTGCTGCCGCCGCCGCGAGCGTATCAGCATCGCCAGCCAAGTATCGCCCGCCTTGCGCACCCCTATAAAAAAGAGCCGCCCTCATGGACAGCTCTCTCACGCCTTGTCAAACGCCTTTATCAGCGCTTTGTTCAGCGCCCCACCAAATCGCCTTGCTAAATCGCCTTGTCTATTCTTCTTCCCGATACTGGCATTCCTCCGCAATTCCCAAATCGCGCCACATCTGTCCTATTTTTTGCATAATCATACTGTACTCGAAACTGGCCGGATCTGCAACCTCGATTCGGGAGAGACAGTTCTCGCAAATTCGATGGCCGGTGCAGGTAATTCCAGAATACGCTGGTGTTTCGCAGATCATGCAGGTCTCGACTGCATCCACCACTTGTTTTCACTCCGTTACGGCAAAATGGCGTATTTCAGGGCCAGTAACCAAGCAACGCCCGGTAGGCCCATAAACCCGGCAACTAACGCAGTAAAGGGATTTAAGGGAAGTCCCAGACTCCATGTTTGGCCGACGACGTTCAAGCCAAAAAGGACCAGCACACCGGCAACGCAATTCAAGAGCAACCGCACCACAGTATTAAGTGGTTTAAAGAATGACCTTCCGATTATGAATAAAAAGAGAATCGCAACGACATACCCGATAATGATCCGCCCGTCCACCTCAATCACCCCGCACCTCGCAGCTTATCCCTGGTACATTGTTATGCGGACGGGCCGTAATTATGACTTTAGTGTGCTTTTCTCACTTCACTGATTAGCAAATCATTGAGCACCCGGATATAAGTGCCTTTCATACCTAACGAACGGGATTCCAGAACCCCGGCGCTTTCCAGTTTGCGTAAAGCATTGACAATCACCGAACGGGTAATGCCAACATCATCTGCAATTTTACTGGCTACAAGCAGCCCTTCGTCGCCACCCAGTTCATCAAAAATATGTTGCAGCGCTTCGATTTCAGAGTACGAAAGCGTGCTGGTGGCGATTTGAACCGCCGCGCGCTTACGGGCTTCCTCTTCAACGCGCCCGGATTTCTCAACAAATAGCATCATACCAGTAACCATGGCCGCATATTCGCCCAACACGATGTCATTCTCGTCAAATTCCTTGCCAGCTCTGGCCAGGATGAAGGTTCCCAGACGCTGACCACCGCCGCCTACTGGCATAATGAGATGATACATATCACGATCACAATCATCGTTAGAAAGAAGACACTGCTTCGACCGGCTCTGATCCAGCGCCCGTGTTTCCCAAATGCTCATCAGCCATTCATTCATTTCTGGGGGTATATTGTTGGAATCAATTATATCCTTGAGTTTGTCACACGAAAAGCCAGCTGCAAATGTTTTACCAAGCAGCATTCCTTTACGATCAAATAAGTAAGTATTACACTTCATTGCATCACTTAAGACATCCGTAAGCTGCACAAATTCAACTTTTTCACGTGCAGAATTTTGCAAAAGTCTGTTGAGTTTTCTAGTCTGTTCTAATAACCGTTTCATGTTGACACTCCTTACAATTAATAGTGATAAGATACGCTCCTTTTAACTTTCGTCCATGCTAGTATTTCTCAAACATGCCTGAAAAATTCAAACATTGGGGCCTCCTTTCCCCCTCTATTTTTAGCGTCATCCGAGACGCTATAGTCGCATTCGACGTTTTGCCTTATTTAAACCTCATGTCGGCCTTCCAAAGCACGAATAAGTGTGACCTCATCGGCATATTCCAAATCCCCGCCAACAGGTATTCCTCTCGCGAGTCTCGTAATTTTGAGATTCAGCGGGCGCAGCAGTTTAGTGAGATAAAGAGCTGTTGTTTCCCCTTCAATGTTAGGATCGGTCGCCAAAATTATTTCTTTAATATCATCGTTAATACGTGACAGAAGTTCCCGAATGCGCAGATCTTCAGGGCCAATCCCATCCAGTGGCGAAATTGCCCCGTGCAAGACATGATAACGCCCTTTAAATTCGCGTGTTTTTTCGAGTGCGATCACATCGCTTGGCCCTTCCACCACGCAGATAATAGACGCATTACGGGAGGCATCTGTGCAAATGGAACAGGGGTGTACATCCGTCAGGTGTCCGCAAATCGGACAAAACGACATTTTTTCTTTAGCTTCAATCAATGAATCCGCCAGGCGTTGTACGTCTTGTTTGTCCTGTCCCAGCAGGTAAAACGCCAGACGTTGTGCTGTCTTTGGCCCTATCCCCGGCAATCGGGACAATTCAGTAATCAGCCGGGCCATCGGAGGGGCATAAAACAAACTTTTCTCCTCCAGTTCAGATAATTAAAATAATCCGCCCGGCATGCCCGGAATATTTAACCCGCCGGTCACTTTGCCCATTTCTTTCTGAGCCAGGTCACGCGAGGCCTTTAACCCTTCGTTGACAGCAGCCACGATCAGATCCTGGAGCATTTCCACATCATCCGGATCAACAGCGCCCGGATCGATGGTAATCGACTGCAAGTCCTGGGATCCTGTAAAGACGACCTTGACTGCTCCGCCGCCCGCTGTGCTTTCTACTGTCATATTTCCGAGTTCTTCCTGAACCTGTTGCAGCTTCTTCAGTGCCTTCTGAACATTACCCATCATTTTTTGTTTCCTCCCCTACCGTCCTTACCAGTTCCGCTTTGTTTGACTTCTCCGCCAAAAACGTCAAGTGCTGCTTTAACTGCCGGTTCTCCTTGCCAGGAGGTATTTCCGGAGGAAGTATCCACCTTACCTGTTTCTGACAGTAATACACAGTTGATCTGCAAAGGTACGCCAGTAACTTTATGAATAACTTGCTCCACAAGCTTATTTTCGGATTGAACCTTGTCGCGGTGAAGAGCATATTTTTCTTCAAAACCAAGTTTCAGGACATTTCCCTCTAAGCCGACCACCCTTGCCTCCAAGGCAAAAGCCTGCAATGAGATACGTTCCCTTTTTAGCATTTCCATAATAGCAGGCCATTGATCACGGATTTCATTCAGGCTAATCACCGGCATCGCGGGTGACATGTGCGTCGCAGTCGCTGATTGCGTTGTGGACGCGGCTGCGGGCATATCAGCCGCCGCGGATTTCGCGGACTTCGCGGACTTCGCGGACTTTCTGGATGCTACCGGCGCGGATGCCGCGGGCGCAGATGCCAATGCTGTTGAACCATCGCTCCTACCGTCCGAACCCAAACTGTCGTGCTGTCTGACAAACAGCCGTGCTTCAGCCAGCTGCAGCGCCAAACGGGCATCACCCAGATCCTTAGCCTCCCGCTCGACATGTATGAAAGCATCCAAAGCAGCCACGATTACATCCGGGGCCAGGTTTTGGGCAAGCATTCTCATGTCAGCGCGTTCTGATTCCGGATAAGCATCAGAAGGAGCGCTTTTGAGAGTCTGGAAAAACAACAAATCCCTGAAAAATGATACGGCGCCCCGCGCAAATTGCTGCAGGTCTTTGCCCATCGCGTTCAATTGCTCGATCTGCACAAATGCCGCCTGCATATCGCGGGCAACCAGAAACTGGCCCAAATCAATATAAGTGCGTCGATCAATGATGCCTAGCACTTCCTGTACATCGGAGGCCTTCAGGATGCCTGAGCTAAAAACCAAGCATTGATCCAGCAAACTTTGGGCGTCACGCATTCCGCCATCGGCGTGTTCAGCAATAATCGCCAATGCGGCCGGTTCGGCGGTACGATTTTCAGACGCAATCATCTTTTCCAGAGAATCGGTAATCTCACTCAGACTAAAGCGGCGGAAATCGAAGCGTTGACAACGGGAAATGATTGTGGCAGGTAGCTTGTGGGCTTCTGTTGTGGCAAATATGAAAACCACGTGCCCGGGCGGCTCCTCTAAAGTTTTCAAGAGGGCGTTAAACGCCTCATTGGTTAACATATGGACTTCGTCGATGATATAGATCTTGAAGCGGCCTTCACCAGGCGCGAAATGCACTTTTTCAAGCAAATTGCGGATTTCATCGATGCCCCGGTTGGAAGCACCGTCAATTTCAAAAACGTCCAAAGAATTGCCATCCGTAATTTGCTGGCAGGAAGAACATTTGCCGCAAGGTTTAGCTCCTTTGCGATCGTGACAATTCAGCGCCTTGGCTAAGATGCGCGCGGTAGTAGTCTTGCCTGTACCGCGTGGTCCGCAAAACAAGTAAGCGTGAGTGGTGCGCCCTTGTTCAAGTGCGTGTGTCAGTGTTCTGACGATGTGTTCTTGCCCTACAAATTCATCAAAATTTTGGGGCCGCCATTGCCTGTAAAGGGATACATACATCCAATCACACTCCGTCTATTTATGAAACCTTCCATAAGAAGAATCAATTTCCTGCCCTATCAGAAAAAATAACAAGAACACAAATATTGACAAAAAGGCCGCCTCGTTTGAGACAGCCTTTACAAATTGACCGTGCACCGATTTTTGACGGCTTCTCCCGGGCGGTACCCGGATCGTTAGCTCAAACCAGGTAACCCCGCGGCACATAAAAACATTTGCTTACCGTTGCTTCCTTCCGGACCTGGCGGGGTTCACAAAGTCTTATTGCGCAGGACCCAATCGTCAACGCCACGTGTCCGTGCCAAGACCCCACGAAAAGACGCCGCGAAACGGAATTCAATCCCGCTATAGCGGGTTGCGGGTTACAGGGCACCGCTACCTCCCCATCTAGCACGGCCAAAAGTAAATAAATGGCGGAGAGAGCGAGATTCGAACTCGCGAGGGCTTGCACCCTACACGCTCTCCAGGCGTGCGCCTTCGACCACTCGGCCATCTCTCCGCAAAATCTAACATATTCAGTTTGTGCAATTGAAAGCTTTTTTAGTTCTGCCCCTGGCTCTTCAGTAACAGCTATATAAGTGGCGGAGAGAGCGAGATTCGAACTCGCGAGGGACGTAAATCCCTACCCGCTTTCGAGGCGGGCGCCTTCAACCGCTCAGCCATCTCTCCATGGACTGTCTGGTCTCGTAATCACAGTTGCGAAACTGTGTTTTAGGCTTGTTCCCCACGACGCATCCGGAAGAAATGGCACATTAGGTCGGCACATTCCTCTGTAAGCACGCCGGCGGTGACTTCCATACGATGGTTCAAGCGTTTATCCCGCACCAGGTCCATTAGTGAAATAACAGCCCCGGCTTTTGGATCTGCCGCACCAAAGACCAACCGCGCGATCCTGGCGTTAACAAGAGCTCCGGCGCACATCGGACAAGGTTCAATGGTCACATAGAGCGTCATTCCGCTCAAGCGCCAATGCCCAAGCCTGGTAGCGGCGTTCCTGATCGCGACAATTTCAGCATGGGCGGTTGGATCATGGCCGGTTTCCCGCAGATTATGCCCGGTGGCATATATCGCGCCGTCCCGCACTATAACTGCTCCGATAGGTACTTCGCCCGCCTGATATGCTTTTTGAGCTTCCGCCAATGCGGCGCGCATGAAAAAATCGTCAGTCATCAGACACCGACCGCACAATATAATTTATCACAAACCACACTGGTTTGTAAAGAGCCACCGCCTGTCAAATATGAACCCCTCCGGATAAACCTGGCGCGGCAGGCAAATTTATTTCTCATCAAGCATTTCGCGTACTTCTTTAAGATGTTTGATAATTGGCAGTTGCTGCGGGCAGATCGACTCGCACTTTCCGCATTCGACGCAATGCGACGCATCGACTTCGCCTTTTTTTAGCATTCCGTAAAAGAAACGGCCTTCCTCAACAGTCCCATAGACATGGGCATCATTGTAAAGGTTGAAAAGGTCCGGGATCTCAACTTTCTGCGGACAGGGCATGCAATACTCGCATCCGGTGCAGTTTACCTTGATCCTCTGTTGATAAACTGCCCGCACTTCATCGAATAATACCAACTCCTGATCAGTAAGTGAGTTCGGCAGTGCATCTTCAACGACGCGGACGTTTTCCTGAACCTGTTCCATGGTCGACATGCCACTCAGCAGCAGCGACACCTCTGGATGATTCAGCACCCAGCGCAAGGCCCAGTCTACTGGAGAGCGTTTTGCCGCAGCCCGGTTCCAAATCTGTGCAACCTCTGCCGGTATTTTGGTCACGAGCTTGCCGCCGCGCAGCGGTTCCATGATGACGACACCCAGTCCTTTATTCGCGGCATATTGCAGCCCTTCATGACCGGCTTGATAATCGCGGTCGACAAAGTTGTAGTGAATCTGGCAGAAGTGCCAGTCATAAGCGTCTACGATTTTCTTAAAGGTCTCGAGATTGTCATGGAAAGAGAAACCGATGTGTTTGATACGCCCGTCTTTCAGCGCGCGATTAATAAAGTCAAAGATCTTTAGTTCGCTAATTTTCGCCCAGACATTCTTATTCAGCGAATGCAATAAGTAAAAATCTATATAGTCAGTATCAAGCTTCTGTAGCTGTTCGTCGAGAAATTTATCAAAGTCCTCAGGTGCCTCGGCTTTCCAAACCGGGTTCTTCGTAGCCAGTTTGGCCTTGGCCCGATACCCGTCTTTCAGTGCCTTGCCAGTGACAATTTCACTATTCCCGCGATGGTAATTGTAGGCTGTGTCAACGTAGTTGACTCCCTGATCAATCGCATAACGAATCATCGCGATGGCTTCATCTTCATTAATCTTGGCGGAATCGCCGTCGATTACCGGGAAGCGCATGCACCCAAACCCCAGTGCTGAAGGACTGTAATTTGTTTTCCCAAATTTCCGGAATTGCATTGTTACTACCTCCATTTAGTTTTAGCTCAAGGTTGATTTGCTGATTACACCCGTAGTTTAAAGGTTAAATTGACAGTTTAGTAATTGAACCTTATTATGCTATAATAACGGGGGAACGTGGATCATTTCTCGATGATAAAGCATTTCGGTAAATATTTCGATTTGATGTAGATAAAGCTTTTCTATACAAGATCTTCAATATCCTTTTGAGGTGGAAAAATGGATGCGTTTCCAGTCTTAAAGGTAAAGGAAAGCGTGTTTGCCAAGCGCTCAATTGGAAACCAGCTATAATCTGAAGGAATAATGGATGCGCCGTTGAAAAAGATCAAGCAGTTGAAGTTATAAATCAATTGCCGCGATCATCACATTGCAGCAATAGAAGTAATAAATGCGGAGTTAAAAGGCCGGCATATTTAATGCCTTGGTGGCGATTATGCCGGCTTTCTGGCTTGTCTGCAAATAGCATTGAAAAGAGGCGCAATTTATGGAGACCCGCTTTATGAAGTGGCTACGTGACTGGATCGAAACCTTAGCCATTTCTGCAATTTTAACTACCTTCATCCTGACCTATGTGGGGCGCTCGTGCATTGTTGTCGGATCGTCCATGGAGCCAACCCTCCATACCGGTGAGCGTCTCATGGTCGAAAGAGTCTCAGTGCATCTGAACAATTTCGAAAAAGGTGACATTGTAGTCTTTGAACAGGATTGGAGCGATGAAGCACTCATCAAGAGGCTGATTGGCATGCCCGGAGATTGTATTGAGATTCGTGATACAAAATTGTGGGTCAATGGCGAACTCCTTGACGAGCCTTATTTATCAGAGCCCATTTACGGAGATTACGGACCGGTTTGGGTGCCGGAAGATACTTTCTTTGTGTTGGGAGATAACCGTAATAATAGCAACGACAGCCGCGGTTCGGTCGGATTCCTCGCCAAGGACCTGATGATTGGGCGCGCATTCGTCCGCTTTTGGCCGCTCACGCAGCTGTCCTTCTTTTTCTGAGAGCGATGCATGATGGCGGTGTACCGATAGATGACGATACCGAATTATCGGCCTTTCCTGAAATGGCCCGGCGGCAAAAGGCGCCTGGTCCCGCTGCTGGCCTCGCAAGCGCAATGGCCTGCCAGGCGGGTCGTGGAGCCTTTCTGCGGCAGCGCGGTCTTTAGCTTATCCATAGCTGCAGCAGGCTTAGTTGATGAAGTGTGGCTTAATGATATCAACAGCGATTTGATCAATCTTTTCAGGGTGGCTGCTTTTGAACTGGATCCTCTGGTGCAGATATGCGCCGGATTGTTTGTGCCGGAAAACAATACCGCTGAGCGCTACTATTATTGGCGCAAGGTCTTCAACAATGAGAGCGACCCTCTGCAGAGAGCCGCCCTTTTTATTTATCTCAACCGACATGGATACAACGGGTTGTGCCGCTTTAGTGCCAGTGGCAGCTTCAATGTTCCCTTTGGCCGATACCGCCGTCCTGCCTTTCCAGAGGCAGAGCTGCGAGAAGCAGCACCGCTGCTGAGAAAAGCCCGCCTTACAGAGCTGGGATTCGAAGCGGTTCTGGAACAATGCACGGCCGGGGATGTCGTTTATTGTGATCCGCCTTATGTGCCGCTTTCCGCCACCGCTTCCTTCACGGCGTATGCGCCTGCCGCCCCGTTCAGGAGCGAAGAACAGGCACATCTGGCGCTGTGTGCTGGCGAAGCTGCCAGGCGCGGCGCGACAGTTGTCGTCTCTAATCATGATACGCCTGAAACCCGCCAAATTTACGGCAAACACATCACCGAAACAATCGCAGTGCGGCGCAACATTTCATGCAAAGGAAACCAGCGCGCCAAAGCCGCCGAAATCATCGCCGTCTTCTAAGGACACAGGTACGGGGGGACACAAGGGGACGGTTCTCCTGTGCTGTTTCTGGTTATGACGCTCTGCAGCACAGGAGAACCGTCCCCTTGTGTCCCCTTGTGTCCCCTTGTGTCCTTCCAGCTCGCCTGTTCTAGATCTAAGCGAGCCGAATGAGCTCATATTCCATGGAGCCAAGTCCCAACCGGGCCGCATGTTCCAACTGTGCCTGCGCGCCGACCTTGCGCCCTGCTATGGCTGGGAGGGGGCGCCCTTCGGCATCGGCGGCAGCGGTAAGATCCATCGTCGCCATATCTACTGCCAGGGGATCAAACGACCCCAGGATCCCCAAGTCTGGCATCAGCTTAGACTGATTACGCGCGATACAATCGCAATTAGCAGTCATCCCCACCAGTACATTAATGAAAAAGCCCTTGCCCGGCTTGTCCTTAATGACGCCGTAAGCGTGTTCCACCATGCTCTTCTGCATCGTGATGGCATCGACACCCCAATTCCAGTCGATCGCATCGTGGCGACATAAAGTCATGCATTCCCCGCAGCCGATGCATTTATCCGGATCGATGCGGGCCGCCTTTTCACCTTCAATAATGGCATTCTTGGGACACCAGCGAATGCACTTGCCACACAAGCGGCACTCCTTGCTTTTCACGCGTGGCGACAGTGAGGAATGCTGCCTCATTTTGCCAGCCCGACTCGCCAAACCCATTCCCAGGTTTTTGAGACAAGCCCCCAGACCGGCCGCCACATGTCCAGTCGGATGACTGACCGCGATCAGGGCATCAGTGAAAGCAATCTCGCGTGCAATGCGCACCGACTGGTCCAGTTCGCCCGGAATGGGCATCTCAATTTCGGCTGAACCGATCAAGCCATCGGCCATAATGAAAGGCGCCCCAATGTTTTCGAAGCTAAAGCCGTGTTTGTTCGCAAGTGTCAAATGCTTGACCGCGTTCTCACGTTCTCCTTTATAGAGCGTGGAAGTTTCGGTTAGAAATACATTTGGCGTTTTCGCATGACACTGTTGCACTATGGCCCGGATTACTTCCGGACAAATGTGTGTGGTATTATGTTCTTCACCCACGTGAAATTTGATGGCCGTAAAATCACCCTGCTCAATGATCCTCAGCGCATCGGCCGCTTCGATCAGTTTCACCACCGCTGCCGCCTGTTCCGCAGCAGAGGGGTTGTCCGCCAGCGGGACGAAAAAAACATTACTGTGATTGCGATCGCGGTCTGCCATGGTTTCATACACTCCCTCGACGCCGCCCCCAAAAGGTGCGGACTTATTTGGCACTTTTAGAACCGTCCCCAAAGTTCCCTGGCGTCCCCAAAGTTCCCGTCCCACCTCTGTGCTATTTCACCCACAAGGTTTCGTGCCCCAAGATATCGATGACTTTCAGGGCAATGACTGCTCCGCCCGGAACATTAGGGATTGTGTAGCGTCCGCTGACATATTGCTTGATATCTTTCGGGATGTCCGAAAGATAGACGTTAAAAGTGCGGCCGTCATAATTGCGATCCAAAGAAACCCATTCGATCAGGGAACGCCAGTCCGTTTTGGTCAATTTTGGCAACTCCAGATTAGAGTATCCCATGATCGCAACAATTACGTCCGCGCCATCCCTGCGGCAGTCTACAGATACGATTGATCCGCCACCGCCACCGCCGCCGCCGCCTTCATCCCCACCTGCGCCGCCCATTTCCCAAATCGAAAAGGAAGGGTTCGCGCCCGCAATCTCATCGCCACTCGCCCCAATAATCGCCTGCAGCCGCCGGTTAATTGTTTGCACCGCGATATGATTGGCATCACAAGCAATCCAGCGCCGCCCGGTTTTTTGCGCTACAGCAGCGGTGGTCCCGGACCCGGCGAAAACGTCCATTACCAAATCGCCCGGGTTGGACGACGCCAGGATAATTCTCTCCAGTAAGCTTTCGTTCTTCTGCGTTGGGTAACTGGTCTTTTCCTTGCTGAAACTTTTGATCTGAATGGAATCCATGCGATCAGCGGCACTGCAATTCCATGTGTCTTCCAAAGGATAGCCTTTGCCTGCTGCTGGACGGTCCTTCTTGCCAGAAGAGCTTCCGCTGCCCCGCCGCAGATACCCCTCCTGATATGGCAGATAAGTCTTGTTAAAAATCATTTTGCCCGGATCCTTGCAATAAAAAAGAATCGTATCATGATTACGAATCCAGTTGCGGGCAGCCGATTTATAACCGGAAATCCAGCCAATCCGCCAGATTATCTGGCGTTGAAAACACTCCCGCCCAAATATCTCATCGCAGATCAGCTTGATGGCATGTACCTCATTGCTGTCCAGATGCAGATAGAGACTGCCATTGTCAGCCAGCAGCTCTTTGACCATCCACAACCGCTCGTACATAAACTGCAAATAGCTGCTTTCCGACCATTGATCTGTATACTGAAGCTGATTCATAGAGCCGTTCTCGAACTTAGCCAAATCGCGCTCAGCGCGACCAACCTGATCACCTCTCAACCTGATTTTCCTGACATAATTCGCACCCGACCCAAACGGCGGATCCAAATAAGCTAGCTGCACCTTACCAGCGTACCCGTCAGCAAGAAGCCGAGCCATAACCGCCAGGTTATCGCCCTCGAAAAGCAGGCCGCCTCTAAGGTCGCAATCGCCCTCGCCGCCGCCCCCAAATGTCTCCCTCAACATGGCAGGCCGGGGATTATTATAATCGGACCAATCAGGTTTGCGCTTGCCATCCCAGGTTAGCAACATTCGCTATTCTCCTTTGGGCAGTTTTCTCTTATAATTAATCTATAGCGTAAGTCGTCCCGCGCATTACCGCTTTGCATTATCATACCAAATGCAGCGAGTCCCGAAAGGAATCAAAATGGAAGCATTTCGAGCCGATGAACTCCAAATGGACACATACCAGCTGAAACTGAAACTCCGGCAATTAAGGGCGGTTGACTTTGCGCCTCTCAAAGATGAAAAGGCGCTCTTTCCATTATGCCTCGCCATGGCGCCACTCATCGGATCACCTGACCCCGAACTGCGGGATGACCTAGTCCTCGAGGCCTTCTATGTAATCATCAATAATGATTTGCTGACCAAAGCCGAACTGCGGAATTTGCTGGATATTATCATTGATGATCATCATTTGGTCTGCGGTCTAGGCGAATCAGATACTGACACTGTCTTTGCCAGAACCTTTTCATTGCTAATCCTCAGCTTGCTGATTGAGGCTGATTGTCGCCTTGACTTTATGGGCGCAAACACGGTACTTGCTCTTAGGGATCTATTAATCCGGCAAATCAGTCAAGAACAAGACTTACGCGGTTATGTCGAGGGCAGAGGTTGGGCGCACAGCGTCGCTCATTCGGCAGACGCAGTTCACTCCCTGATTGCGCACCGCTTAATCAGTGGCAACCAGGGACACCTGCAGAATCTCTTACATGTGTTGCTACAGAAAATCTGTACTCATAAAATTGCCTACCTTTATAATGAGGATGAACGCACGGTTATACCAGTCATATCAGCAGTTGAGAACGGTCTTTCTGAAGAACAGGTAACCGCGGAGCTCGCCATGATGGTCGACGCGGTACGCGCTGCCAAAAACCAGCTGACACTTGCTGAACACTGGACGCTGAGAACTAATGTCAAAAACTTTCTGAGCAGTCTTTACGCGCATCTGCGTGCGCATCCGTATGCGCACCTACAGGAATCCACCTTAACTCAGTTGCGTAATCTAACAAAACGTGATACAAAAATGATATCGTATTTCGCATAGGAAGGAAATAATCATGAAAAGTACAGCTAAAATGCTTCGGATTGTCAAATTCATTGCGCCGGCTATTAAAAAATATGGCCCGCTGATCATCTCCCTGTTTTTCGCGTTTAGCACCATTTTCTTTGTCTGGTTTGTCCTTTACCAGCAAGCCGGCTACAATGAGACAACCTTAGTTATGGCACAAGGTGCGATCTTCATGACCGCTCTATCCTTAGCTATTCTCTTCAAAGCATATATAGGGACAATGGGTTTGGATTGGCGCAAGTTTGTCAAAGCACTGATCATTTTGTTAGCAGGCTATGTTGCGACCTTGATAATCGGCTTTTTATCCGATTTAATCTTTGGCTCTAATCAGGCGCTCCTGCGGGAGAGTTACTCCTGGCGCCCTCTGCTCAACAATTGGGTGCTGACCGGTTTTGGCGAAGAACTACTCTTTGCCGGTGTAATCTATAAACTGTTGGAAAAAAAATTACCCGCGCAAAAGACCTGGCTGGTCGTGTTGATTGTCGCATTGTTATTCGCACTCTGGCACCTGCCGGGCTATATTGCCACAGGGCGCGCAGCCGGTTCCACGCTCGGACGCATGGGGCTCAACTTCATCAGTTGGATCATCCTGGGGACAATCTACGCCTTCAGTGGTAACCTCTGGCTGGTTGCCGCCGCGCATGGATCAATGGATTACCCGCTCCTGCCGCGCATTACCCAGCAGCCCATTTTCGGCCTGATCTTTATGGGGCTGTTGATTTTAGGCACCTGGCTGGACCGCAAGTATTTCACGAGCAAGAGCAGCGCCCAGCCTTAATTATGATGTGGTGCTCCGGCCGCTCCCCACTATGGCGGTAGATCAGGCGCTGGTTGGCCGCATCTGTGCTATAGCTGCCATCGGAAACCTCGACCTCATAGGCACCACCAGGAAAATGCCACTCGGGTACGAAGATCTCTGTGGGTGCCGTTACTTGCG
>DHDG01000047.1:39806-52357 GCA_002399265.1 Firmicutes bacterium UBA4882
AGGGGCTCGCCGGCGGTCCGCATGGCATAGGGCCTTAATACGGCATCCAAGGCCCGCCCACCAGCATTAAGGTCGCCCGCGCCCGCCGCCGCATTGCGTGCGTCGGCATCATCAACGCTGTAAATGGAAAAGTCCTCACCATTCCATTGATCACCGCGGGCGTGTGTGTTGTCGGGGTTATAGTTCCACAGCGTGTAGCTGAGTAAATTGGCTTCCATCGCCCGGAAGTTCCGATCAATCGCCTTGATTTGCGCCTGATAATTTCCTGTTGCATAAGCCCTTTTATTATTTAGATCAAAAGCAATCCCAAACTCGCCGATCAGGGTGGGGAGCCCGCCACTGCTGTCCCGCAGCCGCCGCATCTGTGTGATAAAGGACTGCTGTACCCGGCGCCGCCCGACCACCACTTTCATATTATGAACATCAATACCGGCAAACGGGAGGTAGCGCTTCAGATAGCAGGTTACGCCATCATACCAGTGCGGGGCATGCACCAGATACTGCTGGGGTTGCGCAGGTTGCTCCGGTTGCTCCGGTTGCTCCACCAAGCCTGCGACGTCTGACCCCTCCCCCCTGGCATCGCCACCATCCGCCGTCAGCTCCTGCGGAAAATGATTGGGCTCAGTTTCAAAGAAAATGAAAGCCCGCGGAGCGACGTCGGCCGCCCGGATTTCATTGGCAAAACGCCGCACAAAAGGAGTCATATAATCATTGGTGAAATCAACCTTGCGCCCGCGCACGATGCTGAAATGGTCCGGCTTCAGCAACTGCGGATTTCCAGCGGCATCCAGATCCCAAACCCCGTTTTGCCGCCAGATACAGTCGCACCCCTCCTGCCAGGCGCGGACACCGTCCGGATTAATAACCCTTTGGCTGACCGGTCGCAACCCAGTGGGACGAATGCCATACACCGCCACTTTCTGGGGATAACCGGCCCCGAGCAACATCGCCTGATATGGGGTTGGGCTTTCGCCCAACTCCAGCAGCCCACAGTGCGCATGCAGGTCATCTTTCCCAATAAAGCCTGAACCCGGTTCATTGAGCGTATCATACCCGACGACATGCTCCATGCCTCTGAGCCGCAGCGCCACCTGCTTAATAGCGTTGATATAGTGGCTTTGCAGGTACTCCTGAACATTGACGCCCTCTATTTTGGTCTGGGGCGCGAAATCATGGCCGCCGAAGAATAAAGTGAACATCGTGGCGGCCGCAAGTTTGGAACCGTTGGTCGGCCAGTGCATGCGCGGGAACGGATCGCCATGCACCGCATGCAGCAAGGCCGCTCCGGACGGACCAAATTTCGTCATATCAAAGCCAACCGCTTCCAGGGTCCAACCGGGCGCGCCGTCACCGCCGGAAAAGCGACTCCAGACATCCTGGTGCGGATCGATAAAAAGCTTAAACCCATATGTGCCCGCCTTCTCCACAATCGCCGCTACATAATCTAAATATTCCTGATCATAAATTCCAGGGCCGGCGTGTTCAACCGCTTCCCAAGTGATCAGAAAACGCAAAAATGTGAAACCCCAGGATTTCAGGCGGGCAAAATGCTCATCAGCTTCCGCCAGCGGAAACGGACGGCCGACAAACGACACATCCTGATGCTCGAATGCGTGCTCCCGAAGATGCGTGGCACCATTGGGCCGGACCGGAATTTTAGCATTACTCGCCAGATTGACACCTCTGAGAATCAAGGTGCGTTGCTGTTCTTCTTTGAACCAGCGGCCGTCGATGTGCATAACCATTCCCATCCCCCGCCTCCTTAATTGACCGCGACTTTTTTGTTCTACTTCTCTGCCATTATTTAATTTCCTTTGATGCATAATAAGCGTGGACAAATAGGCAAAAGGAATTATGGCGTCGATGCTGAATTGAATCTGATAATCATAACAAGTTGCCAGCCGGCACGCCAGCCAACTGAAATGGAGGAATCTGATTGAAAAACCCTGTCGCAACTATTGAGCTGGATAATGGCGGTATAATCACCGCCGAACTGTATCCCGACAAAGCTCCCAATACGGTGAATAATTTCATCGCGCTCGCAAACAAAGGATTCTATGACGGTCTGATTTTCCACCGTGTGATTCCTGGATTCGTCATTCAGGGCGGCGACCCGAACGGAACCGGAGTAGGCGGGCCCGGATACAGCATCAAAGGTGAGTTCAAAGACAACGGGTTTGCTAAAAACGACCTGAAACATACTGTCGGCGTACTTTCGATGGCACGCAGCCAATCCCCGAATTCAGCCGGTTCGCAGTTTTTTATTATGGTTGGTGACTCGCCCCATTTGGATGGTGGTTATGCCGCCTTCGGCCGAGTAAGCAGCGGAATGGAACATGCACAGGCAATTGCGGCCGCCAAACGCGGTCCCGGGGATCGCCCGGTTCAGGATCAGCGCATCAAAAAGATTACCATGGAATTGTTCGGCCAGACGTATCCGGAGCCTGAGAAAGTGAAATGAATGTCGACGCTTAGCCAACTACTAGTTGCCGAAGCAACTGAATATGAGTTCAAATCTTCCGTCGGGGCAAATAGACCGCGCAGTTGGCTGAGAACCGTCAGTGCATTTGCCAACGGCGTAGGCGGCAGCATATATATCGGAGTGTCGGAAGATGATCGCCATCGGGCTTGAGAGTATACAAAAGGTCGCCGAGCAAGTCAGCGAACTAATAAAGACTCGTATTGAGCCCGCTGTCATTGTTGTTCTTGAACCGCTCCGCGCCGATGGCAAGGACATTCTGCGCGTTCAAGTAGCTGGCGTTCGCTGAGCGGCGATGAAGCTGGCGTAAATAATGGCGTAGATAATGGCGATGATATTCGCGATGATAGCGACACAGACATAGAAGCCAATTCCAAGAAAATTCTCAATGCCATATCCGCCGAGCCGAAAGCTACGCAAAAGAGACTGGCAGAGGCTACGGGCTTATCGACACGTACGATATCGAGGGAAATCAAAAACCTCCGCGATTCGGGAATCATTTGGCGCATTGGCTCAGACAGATCAGGTTTCTGGAAGATTATCAACCGCAAGGGATGATTCTGCCTTATGCGGAAGGTCGAGAAATTAGGTACATAGCTTGACTATTTCAAGTCATCGAAAGTCGCAACCAAGAGCTCGTCGAGTTTCCCCTCCTTGACAGCAGGTCTGGTATCGACGCTCTTGAAGTGCTTTCGGCTAATCCTGTTTTCTGCATCGAAGCTGAAAATATAATTTGTGGCGATATGGTAGATGATATCGCTGGGTGCAAGCCCATATAATTGCTTTTCAAGGATGTGCTTCAGCCGCGCATCATTGTCCGGTATCTTCTCTTTCATCACGGGGTTATTGAACAAGCGCTTTACCAGTTCCGTGATATAAAGGCCGGACTTCATGAAAAGGTCGATGAAGGTTTTGTCCGGGTCTTCAAATATATGCGGGTCTTCATCCTCGAGTTTCTGTACCATCATCTTTACGACCTGTTTCGGCGTGAAGATCTGGTTGGTCTCCTGCGGCGGGATATAATTGAAGATGTCCTCCTGATGGGATTCATCAAAATAATCTGCGAGTCTTTCGCGTATATTCAGGAATTCCTGGATCGCTTCATCGAATACTATTTCATTGAATAGGCCGCCACTAAAGTGTTTTTCCTCTCCGGTCATGTCATCGATATACGTACCGCCGTCTCGCAAGAATCTAAACTGCTCTTCAGTAATACCGGTTACCTCGAGGAATACTTCCTCAGGGGTATAGTTATCGAAATTGCACAGCCTTGTACCGCGCTCGCCATATGCCATCAGGAAGCTCGGGATGGTCCTGGCAAATCCGCGCAAGTGTCCGCGTACCTCTTCTTCTTTGGAATCCTTGTTTTTCTTTGCCTTGATCTGAGCTTGCTCTTCGACTTGAACAGTCTTCTGCTCCTCAATCGTTTCTTTGATCGTCTCATTCAGGTTTTTGGTGAACTCAACCCGCAATCTTTCGAATTCCTTTCGTTGCTTGGCTTCTATCTCTTTGATGGCTGTCTCGATCTCATCTTCTGCGAGCGATTCCTCTACCATCTTGATTTCCTCTGCGGCCTTCTGCTTGACCTCGAATTGCTTTCTATAATTATCATTTTCGACCGCTTTTACCTTTTCGGTAATAATCTCCTTGACCTGTTTTTCGATCTTGTCCGCCTGTGTATTTGTCAGGTCAAAGCCGGTCTTGACCGTATCCACTATAATTGGCTTCGCCAGGTCCATAGCAACATCGACGATCTTAGCGGTAACATCCAGGGGGACGTGTGCTTCCGATGAGATTCCGCCAACAGCTGTTTCCACGGCAGTTGTCATGGCCGAGACATCATACACCTTGTCACCAAATAACTCATTCTTCTTACTGATAATGGTTTCGGTTGGCACAACCACGTTGCCGTCTTCATCCATCTTAATACCCGATAAATCTATGGTGGTAGCAGACGTGTCTTTCTTGCCCTGCTTTTCCACTGGAAGCTCGCTTAAGATGCTGTCGACGATCTCTTTTGGTAAAGCGAAAATCCCGGAAATATTGGCAAACAGTAAGTTGCTCATAAATCCGCGCTTAACCACCTCTGTCGCCAGGATGGTTCTTGGAATTGTGAGAACCTGCGTAGCATCGAGGGGTACCATAGTGCCGTGCTCATCTTCTCCGATGACAGGGAAGAAGTTAAGCAGCCGTTTGATATTTTCCGGGCGATCCTTGTCGCTCACGCTGCCTTGGCCGAGTAGTTTGTTGGCAAAATCATCGAACATCACCAGCGTTCGGTCAGGCGCAAAGTCGAATATGTAGGCGTTTTCTTTTTTATAGTATTTGCCGTTTTTCTCGTAGTGATATGGGTTTTGGCAGCGGAATGCGGCCTGCATATACAGAGCGGGGCTGGCGATGTTGCTCAACATCATTACTGCTGTCCACTCAGGGATGGTTACACCTGTAGTCAATTGTCCGACGCTGATCGTGATTGTGTACTCGTTTTCAGCGATGACCTTGCGTACTTTATCATAGCTCTTTTCATTTGAAACGAAGTCTTCCGCCTCTTCGTTCAAATCCTTACCATCCCCGGCAGCAATTGTTATTTTGTGGTGCATGAATGCCGCATCGTTCTCGAGTAGTTTTGCCAGCGCTTTTGCGCTGGCGACTCTGTCGAGGAGCCAGAATGTATGCTTCAGCTCTTTACGCAGGGCAGGAGTTGAGAATGGGTACTTTTCGTTCTTTGTCAATCTCTCCAGCCACTTTTTCACATCTTTCTCGTGTTTGAAGGTAGTCTTTCCTTCTTCAACAGCGAAAAACTCATTGAGATCAAACGCAAAATCATACGTGGTTTCCCCGATAGTCTGCCCCTCAAGGAGCTTCTCTTCAATCATCGCGGAAAGCTGGAAGGTAAACATATTGAGCTGTGGTAATGGTTCATATGGATTACTGCCCTTATTAAAATCCCAGCTTCTTTTGGCTTCTTGTTCATCAGCATATGACCAGTTAAATATCTGTTCCGCACTGAACTTACTGTTGGCAATGGCCTTAAAGGGCGTACCAGACATATACAACGTAAACTTCCTTATTATTCTTGAAAATGCCCAGTCGGTCTTTGATGTATCCACCCCTTCGTGCGCCTCATCAACGACGAGAAGGTCCCATCTTAAATCTGCGACCCACTTTAGCTTGTCATATATACCGCCAAATGCGATTGACCCTTTCAAATCCTGCAGACTGACAAAGGCTATTTGTTTGAATTCTTGCTCATCATTGGAGTTTATGATGATGTCGCAGTACGCCTGACGGGATAATACCCTTGTGTTTTTTAGAGAATCGCTGTCAGACACGAAAAACATATGAGGCTCTTGCCACTTGATAAACTTCATGAAGTCGTCGTACCAGGAATTTGCTATAGCCGGACGGTTCGTGACGATCAAGACATTCTTAAATCCGCCTTTGCGAATGAAATCATAGGTCGCGAGAGTCTTCCCGAAACGCGGTTTAGCATTCCAAAGGAAGTCCGCCGGTTCCTTCCCGGATTTCAGATACGCAAGTGTACGCTTAACGGCATCGGCCTGCTCCTCTCGAAGCTGGTATTGTGTTCCTGCGGCAGGGTCTTGAATCTGGCCGTAATCTCTGAAAATAAATTTCCTGAAAAGCTCCTCCGCCTGTTTCTCATTGCCTTCGCCAAAATAGAACCATTCGGAAAGCCTGCCTGTATTCTCGAATTTCCCCCGCTCAATGCCGGACTGTACTAAATACCAGTGAAAGTCATCATCGGTAAAATATTCGCCGCCGTCATATCTTGCGTCGTGAGACCACAGCAATTCGTACTTTGTATCCGAGGTATGTGTTTGCTCCTTTATGCGCGTTTCAGCATCACGATCTGTATAACCAATCTTGACCCAGCCCTTTTTGGACACATCATTCGGAGTTATGTATGCATAGATGGTTGGGCTCGCCTGGTCGATGGTTTTAATCGCTGTGCTAGCCATTATTCCAGCTCCTTTACATGCGATTCGATAAATTCTATCTCGGTCTCATCGAGCCCATATTTCTTATATAGTTGCTGATCAATTTCGCGTATTGACTGCGACCAGTCGATGTCGGATGCGGGGGTGAAGTCTTGGAGCGGGACGTACAGCCATTTTTCAGATGTGTTGTCCTGTGTTACCTTTAATACTCCCAGTAAAACACGGGCGAATTTGGAGCATATATATTTCAGAACAGCATTTGCTTCGCCTTTAGTGTCAAATGCCCCAATTGTTATAAACGTTTGTGTCGTACCTACAAAAGGAGTGCCTAATAACGGCGAACTTATCATCCTGGCAGCTGCATCAAATAACGTTCCTGAAGCGCCGTTGGATTTTGAAACAAACACTTTGTATTTGGGTAAACTTACGTGTTCGGAGATGTAATCACGGCGAACCCATTTATACACACGCTTATTGTTTTGTAGGCCTAATACTTGAATATATAAATTAGCATCATGTGGTTTTTTATCAAGAAAGACAAAAGCCAATCTGTCAAAGGCATTAGATGTAACATCATATTTATGCCCCTTGCTCAATAAGCTTTCAGCATTTGGATAATCTTTATGCAATTTATCGGTGTACTGATAGATGTTTTGTCCAAAAACGATGTTGCTAAAACTATCGCTATTCGTTTTTACTACCTTTTTCAGGATTTCATTTAACTCCGGAAAAGTAGTGAATGTCCCAATCGCTCCGAAGTTCATATCGGAATCACGATAGGTAACGGCGACCCCACCAATAATACTGGTATTCCCAAACACTTTGGAACTGTCTTGTTCAAAAAACTCGACTTTCAAATGCTCATCTTCAAGCATTTTCTGATTCCATGTTTTTGGTGTTTTGCCTGCATTGAACAAGAAACGTGCCGGTGTAATGAAGCAGGCCCTTTCGGCGATCTTGTAAGATTCATCCATAAATAAATTATAAATGGGTTTATCACTTGTTCCCTTCACTTCCTCTTGATACGGAGGATTGCCTATCACAACATCAAATTTGAATTTGCTGGGTTTCCTAGCAGACATGTCCTTCTCTTCTTTCCATAGCAGTTCGATATCCGCGACCGCAAAGCTTTCCTGCCAGTCGTTAGCCGGTTTTCCCTCAGCATTCATACCATCAAACTCAAATTGTCCCTGTTCATCAAACATGCTTAACTGCACGCCGCTTTTTGAGATATCATCATCCCCAAATAGCGACGAGTAAGAAAAGGCGGTGCGCCTTACCTGCCGCGGAGACTCCTCGACAGGCTTCCACCGGCTAAAGACAATTTCCTCACCGGAATTATTCTTGTGCGTAAGAGTATCACCCTGTACGACATTTGCCCGAATGATCGTGCGGGCTGACTTATAAAGATCTGATTGTCTAGACAGCGGAGCACCGTGCGCGGTTTCATAGAAATCTAAAAACAGCTGAAGCATATTTTGTCTGGCAGCCTCGAGATTGTCCTCTAGAAACTCAATGCCATAAATACTTGATAGCGCCCAAAGGGCATACATGTTCCATGCATGTCCGCTATGATTATCGGTAACAAATTGCAGTTTCATGTCTTCGATGGCAAGCAGGAAAGCACCTTCACCAGCGCTCGGTTCAAGAAACGTCGCAAAGACTTCTTCGGCCTTTTCCTTGATTCCCGGTATAGCCATCATCTTATCAACCACCCACTGAGGCGTGAAGACTTCACCGTGCTTTTGCACACGATGCTTTGATTTAATCAAAACAGAATTCCTTTTCCCAGTCGTATTATCGGGCTGGTCATTTATCATTGCTCGCTGCCCCTCGCAGTTTCTTTATTATGGAGTATTTCTTTCATTATAATCGTTGTTCCTCTATCGATAATAGTTTTGGTGCCGACATTAGTGTCGGCACCAAAACTCTGTACTTGATATCTTCCAGGCCGAACACTTTGAACAAGCCGACCTTGATGTCAATTAGCAGACCAAACTGGAACAGGAATTTGGTAAGGACATTCATGTCCTTACCAACAATATTCAAACTTCCTATCATACAGCAACGCTGCAATCAATACTACAAATATGGATCCGGCATTATGCACCAATGCACCCGTTGTAGGGGTCAACCATCCCATAAATGACATTATTATTGCCACGAAATTTATAAATAGGGACAGAGAAATGCCGAATTTTATGGTGCGCACGGTCGCATTGGAAAGGCGTTTCAGATACGGAATCCTGGATATGTCATCACTCATGAGGGCAATGTCCGCAGCCTCTATGGCAATGTCACTGCCCATGACTCCCATCGCAACACCTACAGATGCCATTTTGAGTGCAGGAGCGTCATTTACGCCATCGCCAATCATACAGACGGACTTGCCCTCCTGCTGCAATTGTATGATGTGCCGTACTTTCTCCTCCGGCAATAATTCCGCCTGCACAGAGGTAATACCCGCTTGTTTTGCAAAGTAATCAGCCGTTCTGCTGTTATCACCGGTAAGCAGTACCGTCTGTGTATCCATCCCATCCAACAGGGCGACCATCGCATTTGCCGTGGGACGCAGTACATCGGAGAGTGCAATCACGCCCAGGCAAAATCCGTCTGCAGCAGCCAAAACCAAAGCCTTGCCTTCATTGCGTAGCTCATGCAGAGTATCACTAACCTGTTGCGGGATATCGATTCCTTTTTCTATTAGATATTTCTCACTGCCGCAGAACAGATTTCGTCCAGAAACATTGGCGCAGATTCCTTTGCCAGCTTCCATTCGAAACCCTGCGGCATCTTTTAAGACGAGGTCTTCTCCCCTGGCATGTGTTACGATAGCTTTTCCTAGAGGGTGTTCACTGCGGGATTCTGCTGAAGCTACCAAAACAAGCAGCTCATTTTCATCCAGTTCTTTCGAGAAAGGAATCGTGTCACTAACTTCAAGTTTTCCGAATGTAAGAGTCCCGGTCTTATCAAAGGCTATGGTGTCCACCTTGCCCATCTTTTCTAGAGCTTCGCCTGATTTAACGATGACCCCATGTTTGGCAGCCTGCCCAATAGCAGCCATGATAGCGGTGGGGGTAGCCAGAACCAAAGCACAAGGGCAAAACACTACCAGTACGGTAACACCACGAACGATATCCTGCGTAACGAAATACGTTACAATAGCAATTAATAATGCTACCGGCACAAGCCAAGTTGCCCATCTATCTGCTATGCGCTGTATTGGCGCTTGCTTGTTTTCTGCGTCCTGAACCATCCGAATCAGCTTCTGTAATGAGCTGTCCTCACCAACATTAGTTGCTTCCATGTCGATTGCACCAAAACGGTTGATGGTGCCACAGAAGACACTGTCGCCTACTTCCTTGTCCACAGGCAGTGATTCACCGGTCATGATAGCCTGGTCGACTGATGTATTTCCACTGATGATTCTCCCATCAACGGGGATGGTTTCTCCGGGAAGAACTCGCAGAATATAGCCTGCTTTGATTTCTTCCGCATAAATCATTTCTTCATTTCCATTATTAATTCTGCGTCCTTGCTGCGGAGCAAGGCTGATGAGCTCCTTAAGTCCCTTTTTAGATCGTTCAGCTGTTTTTTCCTCCAGAATTGCACCAATCGCCATGATAAATGCAACCTCTCCGGCCGCAAAAGTATCTCCAATAGCGACAGCTGCAATCATGGCTATGGAAATCAAGAGTGCAGAAGAGATCTTGCTCATTCCTTTGTTATGGATAATTCTCCATATTGCCAGATATAGCAGTGGAATCCCGCTGATAATCACTGAAACCCATGCCGGATCAACAGGAACTTCCATTTTCATCAGCATAAGAATAAGGCTTGCAGCTAGAAACACGCCGCTAACGATCGTCATAGGTACTCCGGCTAAAAAATCACTGATTCTTTTCATCAGATAAAGCCCTCCAGTTGCCTAGTTGGTTAAATAATGTTACAATTAGTACGTTACCGAACATGTTGTTCGTCATGATTATATGGCTTTTCGAAGCAATATTCAATAACTAAAATGACTATTATGTACGTTACCGAACGTTTTAGTTTATTTGTACGGGAGGAATAACTGCAATGGACAGAAGGCAACAGAAAACAAGAGGCGCTATTTTCAGGGCATTCAGTACACTTCTTGAAATAAAGCGGTACGGCAATATCACGATACAGGAAATTATTGATGAGGCGAACATTGGCCGAAGCACTTTTTATGCGCACTTTGATACCAAAGACGAGTTACTCAGAGCAATGTGTACCGACATCTTCAGCCATGTATTTTCGGATGACCTCATATCAGAAAAAACCCATGATTTTTCAGGCAATAACAATGGGCTTGAAACAAAGCTCACGCATATTCTCCATCATTTGAAGGACAGCGAAAAAAACATCGTCGGCATTTTATCCTGCGAAAGCGGCGAACTCTTTATGAAGTATTTTAAAGGATACCTTACCGAGATGTTCTCCAAGTATTTAAATGGGACAAATGTGAATGCCCCTGCTGATTTCGTGTTAAACCATCTCGTAGGCAGCTTTGCCGAAACAGTTAAATGGTGGATTGATAACAGTATGAAATACACACCTGAAACGACCGCCAAGTATTATATGGAGGTTAGCTGTGTTGATAGAATTACGGATTAAGAGGCTTGATAGAAGTATTATTGCTTAATTGCCATACTTAAAAAAAGAAACCGGGCAACCCCGGTCTCTTTTTTTGCGTCCCTTTTTTACAATTTAACCCAATACGAGCTACCGTCGCGGGTGCGATCCAAAAAGCCGTATTCGATTAAGTAGCGACGCAGGATCACATAATCTAATTCGTAGACTTGCTTCAGAATCTCGTTAACTTCTTTCTCAGTATATTGGCGTCCGGGCTCAAATTTCGCCGAGATATGCTGCACAACAGCCACCCGGCGCTTCTCTTTTGACGGCCAGTCAATTAGCGGCCCTTGCCCATTATCCTCAAAGTACTTATGAATGATCTGCTCTTTTTCTTTTTCGGTAAAGACATAGCGTTCGTCAACCATTTTTGCACCTCTGTGTACTCCGACCAGTGCGTCGGCACCTTCCTGTTTTCCGACAAGGCTCATCAGCGCCAGATACACCTTGGCCTGTTTTTCCTTTTCCCTGAGCTTGAAACGATGATTTCGGACTGTGGAGGTACTTCCCTGACCCAGCAATTTGGCGATCTCAGCATCATCAGTGCCTTGATGGAACTGTCTGAGCAATTCGGACTGCAATTCGGTGATCCCGCCGCTGCTGGCTGCGACGCCCAGCAAGTACTCGAACAGCGAGCCGTGCTCCGCGGCAATATGCGCCTGAACTGCACGCTCAGCTTCATAAAGCACTCCTTCCATGGGATAAATAATGCCTTTTTCAAAAACCGCTCCGCAGATCAGACAGACATACGACTTTGCCGACGCCAGTGCAGATGCCAGTGCCGGCACTTGAGACAGTGACTGTGTCTGTTTCTGAACATCAATATAATAGCCGCGCCTGATGTCGGATAGATCTGCTTCCCAAAATTTCTTGGATAAGTCCAAAATAGACACCTCATGTTCTGCCTATAGATAGAGTAGACGACCCGCGTTATTGTCTATCCATATCCAATATACTGCGCCTTTCTCGCATTGTCAACTATGATCACACCGGATATTTTTGCCAGATAATTACACCAGGTTTCTCGCTCACCTTCCTTGTGACAACTACAATTGCACCCGGGTTTGCATTTTCATAAGTTCGCGCTGCAATATTGTGGTATAATGCTGGCATGCAGAAGGAAATCTGCATTAGAAAGGGGTTCATTTAAAATGAACAGACCAAAACAATTGGCGAGGCCTCCCTGTTAAGCTTTAGGCAGCGGCATTCCCCGGTTGGCCTTTGCCATGACCGGACTGTACCGTCGCAAGCAACTGATCAATGTTGTTATCAAAGTCACTCATGATCAGGCCAGAAGCAACCAAAAAGTAAATCTGAAACCGACTCCCGATGATTTGGACGGTGCTTGACGCAGCGCCCTATTTTGCGTTGTTCGCCAAATCGTCCTCTTCCGCTCCCGTGCACCACCACTCATTCTGTCGTGTTATTAAAAGACATTACAGAATGGAGCGGGA
>DHDG01000047.1:52574-61505 GCA_002399265.1 Firmicutes bacterium UBA4882
ATTGATATTGGCACCGGAGATGGCTATTTTGTCAGGCACTCCGCGGCCAAAACGCCCGACAGGCTGGTAATCGGAATCGACGCCTGCCGCGGCAACCTATGCGATAACTCGCGCAAAGCACCGCAGAACGCGCTGTTTGTAATTGCCAATGCGCTGAGTTTGCCCGGCGAATTGACCAACCTGGCGGATCGGGTTACCATTAACTTCCCGTGGGGCAGCCTGCTCTCCGGGCTGTTGACAGGCGACGCCGCGCTGATCAGCGGTCTGTTCCGCATCATGCGCCTGCAGGCCAGTTTGGAAATCAGCCTGAACGGCGGTGCTCTTGCCGAACAAGGCTGGTCGCTGGAGGAAGGTGCCGAACGGATCTTTAGGGTTCTAAAAGAGAGCGGATTGCGCCTTAATAGACCGCCCATGCCGCTCGCAGCCAGGGAGTTACATTCCTACCCGAGCACCTGGGCCAAGCGGCTGGCCTTTGGCCGTGATCCACATGGGAAGTTCCTGCAGGGTCATAAGAATTAATACGGTTTATCGAACTAATGGCGCACATTATCGGCAGAGCCGGGCACATGCCCGGCTCCGTTCTATTACGGCGCAAACATCCCTGGTGCCGTACTTAGTATTGACAAGAATGAATCGCAGAAAATCCAGATAACTATGAATCTCAGGTAGGTTATTTCTTCGCCGCCTTCAAACCAGTGTCTGTGACCGGCCAGGAAAGCCGCCAGGGTTGCTGTCAAAATCGCAATCAGCATAATTCCAGTTTCAGATGTCGCGCTGGCATAGAAGGCCGGCACCTCAATTTTCAGACAAACCAGTAGAATTATTGAGATGGAGAGCATCAGCAAGAAGTTGACCTTGACTAGTATGTTATAGCGTTCCAGCAGAAAATAGATCAGTAAGAACAGCGCTAATACTGGAATATTAACGCCCAGAAAGGCTACCGCACCGGCCAGGCTGTACAGCACAATAAAAATGATTTCCCGGGCTGCGCCGCCGACCCCCCCAGAAACGATCCATGCCGACCAATGATTAACCCATTGAGGCAGTATCGCCTGGCTACTGTTGCGCATAAAGATCTTATCATGCGAGCCAAGCTGTTTCCAAAGAACCAGCATGTCGCCTGCTGCTGTCATTCCCGCGGAAACCAGACGATGGCTTCCGTAATACGGAATGAACCGCTCTGGCTCAGAAAACTTATCCTGAATTGTATCATACCTTGACCAATAGATAAAAACCCGTCGGTTATTAAAGTCTTCCCAGAAAACAACCGGTTCACCCTGACTATTAACCGTCACGTCACCGGCGACTGCAAATCCATTTTTACCCTGAAAGGTCCACAAATCCGCCAAAGTGCCATTCGGCGTTACTTTCGCTAAATATGCCTTGGAATCAAAGGTATTGAAAAATGTATGCCAGAAAGAAAAGTTCCAGGTGATATAAACTGCGCCGTCGGGGTCAAGGCTCATGGAAGGGCCGACATCCTCAAAATAATAACGCTGACCGTCCTGACCCCCGAAATAGACTGCCGCCTGGCCCAGTTTTAGTTTTTCCCGCGCCGCCCCCGCCTGTGTCTCCGCCTCAGCCTCCGGATTCAATGCAACATAATACTGAAAGCTCTGGGTCCCGGTCCCATTTTTCTCTTTCCAGGTGATATGCAGTCGGCCGGAATGATCTCTAATCATGGCGGGCAGTCCCAGCATCTCCGCAGAGGAAATCAGTTGTGGTTTTGCTGCGGCGCGCCCAGATGCATTTTCGTCGTCCCCGCCGCTCCTGTTCGCACCTGATGCAGGCCCTTCGCCCAAGATACATTTCTGATAATAAAGCTTATACGATTCAATATCTTTAAGCACATATGCTAAATGTAATTCGCCGCCGCTCAGTACCCCGGCGATGTCGCGCGGCCATTCCAGCAAAAGATCAAACGGCCTGACTGAGTGACTGCCATTCTTCTCCCGGGTGCCTGTGTCTGTGCCAGCCCCAACATCAGTACCTGTGCCTGCCATAATGCAGACAAGGCTGGGCCGGTACAAGCCATCCTCCTTCTCAGTGATCAGAAAGGCAGCCCCCAAAGGTGCGGTGCCTAGACCTGCAATATAGCCAATATCCGTGTCTTCATTAAAAGCAATTGTATGCCGTCCAGCCACCTGCCCCCGCGTAGTCAGGAGGTTGAACTCCAACTGATTGTGCTTCGCAAGCGTTAAGAGATTGATGCGGCCCTGGGCATCCAAAAACCAGGCCGGGCGCTGATTGAGAATCACCTCGCGGCCGACCTCATTGCATGGTGCCAGCGCGAAATCCTCTTTCGCGTCTGTTGCGCCACCGGCCAGAAAAATATGGATGATGATACTAACCAAAATGAGGACTGCCAGTAAAATAACGGTCTTATTAACGCGCAAACGGGTCAAAGGATCTCAACACTCCTTTCCCGACCGAATATACAGCCGACACCGCCACAAAAATCATGGCAATCGGAAAAATGCTGGTCCACCAGCTTGACAGGTACTGTGAACTCTTAACAGATTCAGCGACCAGCGAGCCCCAGGTTGGGAAGCTAAGTATATTTAGATACCCAAGGCTGCATAACAGCAGCATTGTCCGTCCAACCAAGATCATACTTTGTCCCCAAACCAGCGACAAGAGATTAGGCAGCAAGTGGCGCACAATAATCTGCACCGCAGAGTTTCCCATAGCTTCGGCAGCTTCGACAAACAGGAAGTTGCGTATGGCGAGAACCTGCGCGCGCACCACACGGCATAATTCGGCGACGCCGAAAATAGACAGAACCATAATCATGCTGGTTGAACTTCCTGTCAATCCAATGATCAAAAAGATAAAAAAATAACTCGGAATGGAGGAGACCAGATCCAGGATACCGGAGACAACGCGGTCAAAGACCCCCTGCAGGAAACCGCATAACACACCAATTGCCGTCCCGAGTATTGTACTGATCAGGGATACGCCAAATGCAATCCCCAAAGTCTGACGGCCCAGCAGAAGAATGACCAGCAGGTAATTACGCCCATACCCGTCAGTTCCAAAAGGATATTGCCATGAGGGTGCTTTCAGCATGTTTCCGATTTGCAGAGGCATATCCTCCGCCTTCTGAAAACCGAGAAACACCGGATAAAAAGAGCCAAGCACCAATGCCCAGATAACCAATAGCCCGATTATAATTGACGGTTTCATCAGGCGGCTGAAGAATGAGGCCACCTGATTCTTGCCGGGAAGCCGCAAGTTAAAGTTAAGCCGAAACCAGGAATGAGGCTCCGCGGCTGGCACCGCAGCCGCCGAAATCAAGCCGTTTTTCAGCAGATTGTTGTCTTTCTTACGCCGCGCATATTTTAGTTGCAGAGGAATACTGACACCTAGTAGACATGCTCCCATTCCAGCCAGTATCCAAGACAAACTGCCGATATTCTCATAAATTCTGTATAAATACACGCGGTATAAGACTACCGGCACGATTCCTCCAACAATCAACATTCGAAAACGGCAGCCAGGCATGGAACCAGGCCGTTTCGCAGCGCATGTTTTGACAAGACGATCCGTCCTGAAAGGCCTTTGGCACGGGCAGTCCGGATGTAGTCCTGCTGCAGTATTCCGCTGATCGTCTTGCGGACATGCTCGGTAAAAGAGGCCACATAAGTGAAAGAGAGCGTGATCGCCGGCAAAATGAGATGACGCAGTCTGTCTAGAAAGTGCTGCCAAAAATTCGACTCGTAGAGCAGCGGATCCGACATCCCGGAAGACGGCAGCAGCCTTAACCTCACAGCAAAAACCATCATCAAAATAATGGCAATGGCAAAATCAGGTATCGAGGTATTCACCATACAGAAAAAATTAATTATTTTAGTAGCAATATGATCCGGTTTTACGGCGGCAAAAGTACCCAATAAGAAACCGAGGATTACTAAAAATAAAAGCGCGGTCCCGACCAAAAGCAAACTGGCATTGAACATTGGAATAAGCTTTTCGGAGACGGAATCAAAAACCGTATCACCACGGAAGCTGGCAATATTGCCGAAGTTGCCCCAAAAAACGTTTTTCAGCCAAGTGAAATACTGTTGGGCAGGTGATGTATCAGTCTCATTGATGCCTTTGTGGCGCACAATGTCAAAAGGAGTCACGGCGTTAACCGGAAATAGTCTGTCGACTCCGCCCCCGGATATGGAAGCCAGCCCGAAAATAATAACTGTCATGACCCACATCAGCAGCAATACTGTCAAAAAACGGCGTATCAGATATCCATACATTGCTACACACCCTCGTATATCCAAGCTGTTCTAGCCGGCAAATTATCCTTCCGGCGCAAAGGTAGCCCGTATCTCTTTGACATTCTTCCTTTCCCACTGCTCCAGTTGGGATCTGAGTCTGGCCAGAGCTGCCTCGTCTCCAACGACTATATCATTGTTTTGGCCAATTCCGCTTAGAACTTCGATAAACCCATTACCGGTTTCCCCAATTTGGACGCGCCGGGGAGTTACTTTGCGGGTCTTTCGATCTACGGCAAATACATAATAGACTGTATCTTCACCGGTACGAAGAATTGGTGATGTTTTTGGGATTTTACGCGCAACAACCGCCTGGGGCGGAAGCAATAAGATGTCCGGGCGAGTTACTTCGATTTCACCGCTGACTTTTGTGCCCGGAAGCAGTGTTATCTCCCATGCCTCAACATTTACAGCTATTTCAACCATGCCATTCTCGGCCTGGTGGGCAATCCGGGACACCTTTCCCATAATCGGGCTGCGCTTTTCAAAATTCAAATGTACGACAGCATCCACTGCAAGTAAATGAAACGATTCAGCCGGGACAAAAAGGACAATCTGCGGCTTATTGATATCGCCAATTTCCATCAATAAAGAGCCTTTGGTTACCTGGTCTCCTCCTGCAACTTTGATATCCAAAACACGCCCGGCAGAAGGCGCTTTAACATGTGCCTGGCCAATTAGCTGCTCCAGACTGCTGGCTTCTTTTTGTAGCAGGGCAATCCGTTCCCGATCCAGTCTTTTCTGGTCTTCCGGATTAGCCAGAGACTGCAGATTCTGACGTGTTTCCTGCAAAGCCAGCTGAATCTGAGTCAGCTGTGCCTGCATTGAGAGCCGCTTGAGCGGAACGGTTTCTTCCCGAAACCGCGTTAGCTCTTCTTCAGCCCAACTAAGATCAACTTTTAACAACTCCAGCCTTTCAAGTGCTTTGTCATAATCTCTTTTGGAGACTGCCCCCGCTTCAAATAAAGTCCTAAGACGCTTACCTCCTGCTCCTGTTCTGCCACGGCAAGCTGCTGATCGGCAAGATTCTTCCGGAGATTATTCTCCTGTACTACAAGCGTCTGTTCCATTTCACGTTCCTGGAGCCGCGCCGCAGCAAGCTGCGCTTCTTTCTGGGTGATCTCCGTATTAATACGACGCAGATTCTCCTGGTTTTGCCGATCCAGCTGCGCAAGATTATCTTGCAGTATTTTAAGCTCCAGCCGGCTCTGGGATAGCTCGGCCTGCCAGTTATCGACTGCATAAATTAAAAGATCCTGCCCTTCCTCTACCAAATCCCCGGCAGAAATCAATACGCGCTCGATAATCCCTGAACTAGGGGCAGTGATTTTTGCTTCTGAAATCAGGCGTACTTCGCCAGTAGCGGTCACCAGACTTTGGGCAGTACTGTAATCCGGGGTAACCGCCTGCACCACAAAACCATTCTGCAAAAAATAAACTGCCGTTAGCGATAAACCCAAAACAATAACAATGAGAATCAGTCCAATGATTAATTTATAACTGCTCATCGCTGCCCTCCTTTTGAGCCTTCCGGCTGGCGCTGAATACAACCGGCTGCTACTGCAGTTATTTCCATATCACTGTGTAAATTTCCTCCGGAAATATAGACATCGGCGGCAGACTGTGGTTGGACGGCAACGGATGACGTACAGCTGCAACACATCGTAAAACTGACATACTATTGTCAAAACATTGCGCTATAATGATTGCAGATACAAGCAATTACAGTAATCCGGCAAAGGGGGATTTCTATGCTCGAACTGCCCGAAGCGGTCGTCCTGGCCCGCCAGATTAATGAAAACATTTCAGGCAAGCGAATTATCTCGACCACGGCCAATCACTCGCCGCATAAATTCGCTTGGTACACAGGTGATCCTGCCGATTACAACGAGCGTTTGGCGGGTAAGACTATAGGCACAGCCGTCGCCTATGGAGGTCACGTCGCGATTGCAGCCGATGAAATGATCATCATTGTGAGTACCGGTCTGCGCTGGCATAGACCTGAAGAGCGCCTGCCCCAAAAACATCAGCTGTTGCTGGAATTAGATGACCGCACGGCACTGACTGCCACTATTCATATGTGGGGCGTCCTATTTTGTCTCCGGGACGGTGAAGATGGTGGAATGTTCGATATAGCAGCCGCCATGAAAAAACCCTCTCCGCTAACGATGCAGTTCGACCGGACTTATTTCGACGCTTTATTGCAGGATGGCGCAACAAATCTTTCCGCTAAGGCATTTCTTGCCACAGAACAACGCATTCCCGGCCTTGGTAATGGTGTGCTGCAGGATATACTCTGGAAGGCGCGTATCCACCCAAAACGCCAAATGTCAACCCTTTCTGCACCGGAGATGCGAAACATGTATGATGCCGTTAAATCGATACTACGGGAAATGACCGAGCTGGGAGGTCGTGATACCGAGCGTGACCTGTTTGGGAATTTTGGGGGCTATGTTACCGTCCTCAGTAAAAACACTATCGGAACTGCTTGTCCGGTCTGTGACAATAGAATAAGAAAAGAGGCCTATCTTGGCGGAAGTGTCTACTTCTGCGATTTCTGCCAAGCCTAGCCCGATTTCAGCGCATACTTGAGCTATCCGGTAAGCGGGACAGAAAACGTCCCGCTTTCTGATTTAAACCGAAAAATAGCCCTTTTCCAGCGCTTGTAAGATCTGGATACTCATCATAAGATCAAGGTAGGATCATAAGTCTTGGGAAAGGGGATTACTATGCCAGTCAAGTTAGCGATCAATGGCTTTGGACGGATCGGCCGCATGGTGTTTCGTAGAGCTCTGCAAGATCCGACCCTTGAAATTGTGTGCGTGAACGCCAGTTATTCACCTGAAATTCTGGCACACATGGCCAAGTATGATACTATTCACGGTCGATGCGAAGCCGATATCCGACCTGACGAAAACAGTATGTTGGTAAACGGGAAGCGTGTGCGGCTGACCGCCGACCGCGATCCGTCCCGCCTGCCTTGGAGCGAGATGGACATCGATGTTGTCATTGAGGCTACCGGCAAATTCCGTACTGCTGAACTGGCTGGACAGCATCTGAAAGCTGGCGCCAAAAAAGTGCTGATCACCGCGCCTGCTGACGGCGTTGATCTCATGATGGTCATGGGGGTCAATGATCACCTTTATAACGCGGAAGAACATCACATTATTTCCGGAGCTTCTTGTACGACAACCTGTCTGGCTCCTGTAGCACTTGTATTAAATAAAGAATTCGGTATCAAACGCGGACTTATGACTACTTTTCATGCCTATACCAGTGATCAGAAGATTTTAGACAACCCCCATAAAGACTTGCGCCGGGCACGGGCTTGCGGCCAATCGATTATCCCCACCAAGAGCGGTGCCACGAAGGCGATCGGCATCGTAATGCCAGAATTGGCTGGCAAACTGGATGGTATTGCCTTACGAGTTCCGACACCGAACGTTTCAATAATTGACTTCGCGGTATTGCTTGAAAAGAGTGTCAACGTAAAAATCGTCAACGAAGCTCTGCGCGAAGCCTCCGAAACTTACATGAAGAACTATATTGAGTATTGTACTGAACCGCTGGTTTCATCCGATTTTAACCATAATCCCAGCTCAGCGATTGTTGACTCGCTGATGACCATGGGCGACGATGATTACATGAAAGTCTTCGCCTGGTATGACAATGAATGGGGTTATTCCTGCCGCATTGTTGATATGGCCAAAATGATAGGCCAGGCCATACTTGCGAAGGCTTCCGGGATGTAAGTATGTAAAGTGACACAGAGGGACGGTTCTTTTGTGCTGTTGGGAACGAAAAATGGCACAAAAGAACCGTCCCTCTGTGTCCTGATATGGCAATAAGCAGGGACCGTCGGGTTAAATCCCGACGGTTTCTTCTTCCCACCATTGATAGAAGATCTTTCCGGAAGCACGTATCTGGGGAGTCTCCGGGTCGGATAGAAATATGGCGAAGGATCCTCCCGGCGGACAAATAAATTTACCGTCTTCCACGCTGTAAATGGAGACCCCCGGCTGGCCGCGCCTTACGAAAGCTTTAACCCCGCCAACAGGGTCCCCTGCTGCCATGGAAGCATACTCCAGCCTGACCCGGGGAACCGGAAGCGGCATGTATGCGGTATTGGTTGGTGCCACATTGAGTGAGATGCGCGGTATCCCTGGCATCATGGCGTTCATCCAAATCTGAACCCGATAGGCTGTATCAAGTACATCAGTGATAGCCCAAGCCCAGACAAAAAGGTTAACTCCTGAATCCATGGGATTAGTCAGGCTAGCCCAGGCACTTGTTCCATTGCCAAACTGCAGATCTTCCGCAAGACCGGCAAAAAATCGTCCTTGCATGGAACGGTACAAATCGATTGGGATTCCGGCAATTTCAGGCAGGTTCATATTATTAGTCTCCTCCTTCATGAGCAAGGTTCCTCCCACCAGCCGAAAGCCACCCGCCCGATTGTTTCGCTCGCAATTTCGTTAAGGCGAACAACCAACGATCCGCCCTCGGGAAAGATATACTTGCCGTTTTCTTCAAAAACAACCGTCGACTCCTCAGCGACCAGCTGCGAATAGATTTTCGTTCCGACAGACGGATCAACAGGAGATGCTTCAGATAATTCCAGAATGGCGACCTTCGGTTCTGGGAGGGGACGAATAGCAGT
>DHDG01000047.1:61666-61967 GCA_002399265.1 Firmicutes bacterium UBA4882
GCATTAAACCAAAACTCACCCGCGAAGGGAATGCCCATCACATTTGTGACTGTAATAACGTTGACGTAGAGAATGACGCCAGAACCCACTGGGTTAAAAAGACCAGCCCAGGCATTTTTCCCGGGATTGGCTGTCAGGTTATCAGCATAGCCAACAAAGTATTTTCCCTGCAATGATTTGTATAAAGCTACAGGAAGTATTGCAAACTCGGGTGGTAAAAATGAACCGGACAACCATGTCACCTTCCTAAATAAAAACTGCCTGTATCATCTTATGAATGATCAGGCAGGTTGTTCCAGGG
>DHDG01000047.1:62199-63970 GCA_002399265.1 Firmicutes bacterium UBA4882
GTTTCGGGATCTTTCTCGTAACCCTCAGCCAGCTTGGCCAAGTGCTGATAATAGTGTGCCAACTGCTGTAGTGGCACCCTAAGGTTAATGGCACCCTGCCAGTCACCCCCGGAGAGTAGATCCTGCAGTCTCGCCAGAGCTTCCAGCCATTGTTCCGCAGGCATACCCGCTTCTTTACGAAAGTCCCGCACCACCCACTGGCGTTCGAACATCGAGCGTTCCTGCCACCCTTGCGACTGTTCCTCCAATGTTGCGCGAACTTCACGACATAGGCCAGCCGCCTGTTCCATAAATTCGGGAGCTGGTGGCGGAGACGTAACTACGGATTGCCCTTTCTTGTTTTCGGGAAGATCGATTCCCGCTATATGTAGCGCTTGTTTCGATCCAAGCACTTGTCCGTGAAAACGGGGGGCCAGTGCAATGGCGGCCGCAAATCCGGCACCGGCTGCTTCAGGAGATAGTTCGTGGGCTGCACTCATGGCAAAAAACTCATCAACCGTTTTGCCGTAAAGCTTCGCAAGCTTGGGCATTGCATCCGCAAGCGCCGGCGTACGGACAATACCTGGACCGATCGCAAAAATATGTACCCCACTATTTTCGGTTTCCCCAGCTGCGATATTAGCCAGCTCAGCCTGAGCGGATTTCATTGTTTCATAAGGCCCCATGAACGGTCCCGGTGTGGAGGAAACACAAACAAAAGTTCCTGAGTGTCGGGCCAGCATGCCGGGTAAAAAGGCCTGCGCTAACAAGACTGGCCCGCGCATATTTACCCGGTAACTCAAATCCCAATCTCTGATCGGCGTGTCATGGATCGGGCCGACCAGTGCCAGGGTGGCGTTGTTCAGGACAATATCAACCCGTCCCCCCCATGTGCCAGCCAATTTTTTCGCCAGCCGGCGTACATCTCTGGCGTTACCTACGTCAGTACGGATGAAGCACGCCTTCCCCGGCGGGCCGAACTCGGAGTTGATGCTGTCAGCAGCACTTTTCCCAGTGAGCGGGTTAATTTCGGCGATAGCGACGCGCGCCCCCAGCCAAACCAAGGCGCGGGCCGCCTCAAAGCCAATCCCTCTCCCGGCACCGGTGACCACAGCAACCTGGCCACTCAAACAGCCTTGCTTGAGGTTTCCGGTACTGATTAATGGTGGTGATGTGCAACTTGTCATTCTGTATGCCCTCCAGTATGTAGCAGCCGATTATAAAAACACCATGCAATATTTCGGTGTACTGCTTGCCGTCACAGGATAAACTACACTAAGAGTAATTTGACGGGAAGGATACATATTTGGTGGTTCAGGATAAAATAGCCCGCGGGGCTTTGGCCAGTATTGCGGCAACAATACCGCAACTAATTTTTCAGGCCGTTTCGGTGGTAATTGGCCTCAGTCAGTACTACGGCTTTGAACTATCTGCCGGAGTGTACCTTCCTGCTGATCTGACTAAAACCTTTTGGGGTGCCGTTTTCGGCGTTCTTATCTGGGAGTTTGCCAGTACTATCCTGGGCATAACAACTTGCTATATTATCCATTGGACCGGACGAAGTTACTCCTGGCTAAAAGGAATGCTGGTTGCCAATACGATCATGTTTATTGCTATTTATGGATACTTTTATGCTCTGGGAGGGCCATCCATTGCCCCATCAGATCTGGGCACTAACTGGTCGATGCTCATCGCCAATACCATTTTTGGTGTCGCCTGCGGCTGGCTGATCGTGCGCTGGAGTCCGAAGGAGGAGTAACAGTTGGGGCGCACAGGGGGACGGTTCTGCTGT
>DHDG01000047.1:64133-72625 GCA_002399265.1 Firmicutes bacterium UBA4882
CAGCAGAACCGTCCCCCTGTGTCTTCAGACGCATGAACCGTCCCCTTGTCTTGCCCAATCTGCACGGATCAGCCCAAAATGGCAGATGTCTTCGAACTGACCCCATTTGCAAACTCCATGTCTGGCGATCCCCTCCAGAAGGAGACCGCTTTTCTCCATAATGCGTCTGGAACCGACGTTTTTGAACATGCATTTGCCATAGATGCGTTCCAGCTCAAGCATTTCAAATCCAAATTGCACCACGCGCCGGCATGCCTCTGTGCCGTAACCTTGATTCCAGCGATCCGGATCAATGAAATAAGCGATCTCCGCATTGCGGTGTTCCGGAAGAATCGCCGGGAACCCTGTGTTGCCAATGTAGGCACCCGTATCTTTCACGAAAATCCCCAACTCGCAAGCAGTTCCTTTTTGGCGACAGTTATTGGTGAAGTTGATCCACCAATCGACCTTGGCGCGCGGATAGGGATGCGGAATCATCAAAGTAGTGGCAGCAATCTCCTTGCGGCTGACGACCCTGAAGACATTTTCCGCGTCTTCCGGGCAGTAGGGTCGTAGGATCAACCGCTCAGTATATAAAACTACATCCGATATTTTTCCCATAGCAATCCCCCCAGTACTGATAGTCGATATTCCCATATTTCCCGGGATTTTCGCCGACGCCTGCGGAAAGTCCTGCCCTTTCCTACCCTTATGATACAAGGGGACGGCTCTTCAGTGCTGACATGCTTAAAAAGGGACTCGTATTTAACGCTCTTACCAGGACGGACCGATATTAGAGGGGGCTGCTTGTATTGGATGGAACTTCTTCGCCTTTTTTTGAAATGGCAGTGATATAGTAATAGTAAAAAACGCCATCGCCCGCAGGAGACGGGATCGCGTCGGCATAGACTGTTTTGACCAAAGGCGTCCCGGTCACTTTTACAAAACTACCGGTTGACCCGGTGCGGCGATAGACATTGTAGCCGACAGCGTTCTTACTCTCTGTCCAACTCAGGCTGATTTGGCGTAGCTGCCCTGAAGCCTCCAAAACAACTGGAGTAACCTCTTTGCATCCAATCAAAATCGTGGCCAGCATACAAACAATGGCTAATAAAGCCCAACACCTGGAGTTTTTCAATTCCGATCCCCCCGACTTTTTCTATTTGTCGCATTAAATTATATTTTCCACCACAGGTAATACTTTCCTGCCTGCTTTAAAATACGCTGATAAAAATAAGTTATCAACATTTTTTATTGCTCTGAGGATGATACCTGGCTTTAAAACAAGTTCTCGACAAACAGTTTACATGGTGGTAATATGTTAAGTGAACGATGTTCATTTGCGAATTGGAGTTTTGAATTTTGTCAAGAATGATTGATAATCCGAGAGAGCTAATCCTTGGCGAGGCCAGAAAGATCCTTTATAACGAAGGATATTCCAGTGTAAGCATCAGAAGGGTTGCAAAAGAGTGCAACATTTCTATTGGGACTATTTATAACTATTTTCCAACCAAGAAGGAACTGATCCTTGAGATGATGACCAGCTACTGGCAGGAGTTTTTGGATAAAGCAGCGGTAATTATTAAATCTCGGGAGGACTTCTATGGAAGGTTAAGGTGCATATTTCAGGAGGTGCTTAGCTTTGTAGGCAGGTTTAAATCAGTATGGCTAAGCAGGGAGTTTTATGAATCTCCTGATTATGTGGAAGGAGGTATCCAAAGGGAGCACATTTACGTTGGAAGGCTTACTGCCATGATTGAAGAACTGCTTGGGGAAAAGGCCCCTGACAAAGTTCAAGCGGAATTTGAAGCTAAGAAAATGGCTTCCTTTATAGTAATAAACTTCATGTCAATGGTTCAGAACAGGAATTATGATTATGACTTCTTTGAGGATGTTCTTAGGAAGCTTTTGGATTAAATCATATCTTGAGATCTTGAGGATATGATTTTCTTATGAACACAAATGAACAGTGTTCACTTGGAAGCTTACGAAGATCGGATAACAAAAAAATATGGAGGCGTTCTTCATGAAGTATTTTGAAGTGTTATTTAGCATTTTGTACTTGGTTTCAGTACTCTATATGTCAATTAAAATGATCAAGTGGGGCAAGAACAGCAGGATAGTCAGGCTATTCGGATACATGGGATTTATTTTGGGCTTCGGTGATTCCTTCCACCTGGTGCCAAGGATTTACGCGCTTTTGACTACAGGGCTTGAGGCAAACGCTGCAGTTCTTGGGATTGGAAAGGCGATTACCTCCATTACTATGACAGCATTTTATGTACTTCTCTTCCTAATCTGGGAGACAAGATTCAATATCAGGGACGACAAAAAATTAAGAATAGCGGTTGGCGTACTTGCTGCTGCAAGATTAGTTTTAAGCCTTATGCCACAGAATCAGTGGACACTTTACAATGCACCGCTTGATTGGGGTATTTACAGAAACATTCCGTTTGCAATACTTGGCGCGATAATTGTCTACATTTCACTAAAGGAAGCTAAAAGGCACAGCGACAATGTTTTCAGGAAGATAGGCATAGCCGTTATCATATCCTTTGCCTGCTACTTGCCGGTTGTTCTTTTTGCCAATACCTTCAGCCTTATTGGGATCCTTATGATTCCGAAGACAATTGCATATTTGTGGGTAGTTTATATTGGGTATAAGGCAGCGTCCGCCCCTTCGGTTTTTCAGGAAGCGGAAGCAAGATGCGGCATTAAGACGCAGCCATAAAACGTAGTCCTGATACGCAGCTAATCTTAATACGCAGCTTTGGCGAGGTCTAAAGTATGAGTCAAAAGCTCGCGGCCGCCCCAGCTGCCGTGGCCTGGGATAACGATACTGGCATCACTGTAACGATCGATTAAGTTTTGTACTGCCTGTTGATAGTTGGCAACAGAACCTTCCGAGATATTCCCGAGGTTATTTGAATCCAGCGACTTAACGATGCATCCACCGAACAATACCTTTTCGGCGGCGAAATAGATTGCAATATTATCCGCTGTGTGAGCCGGGCCGGGATAATATGTTTCGATAATGGAATCGGACGCCCCGACTGTAATAGGCATCATTTCCTGGTCAATGGCGGATTCAGGCCTTGGGTAGCCTGCTCCTTCAGCCAACTGGGCAGTCTGGGGAGTACTGATTACCCTGATGTTGTCAGCGATAAGTACGGCGATCCCGCCAATGCGATCCTGGTGCGCATGAGTGATCACTGCCAATACCGGTTTTTTAAGAAACATTTGCCAGGTCGTATTCAGCAATTCAGCAGTCTGCTCGCATGTCCAGGGTGTATCAATTAGAATCAACCCTGTGGCGGTTTCAATGATCATCCCGTTCGATGGCGTGGGCCAGCCATTGTAGTTGAAATGCGAAGTATGGACCCATACAGAGTCACTCACTTTTATTAGTCTGACACCAGAAGGGTTTTGCGTTGCAACGCTCGCATTGTCTGCGCCACTGGCGGCTACGGCTGTGCTTTCGAATACAATCCCGGCCAGGCACGCCATCAGTGTGAGTACGAGCAAAGTAGACGCTCCTAAATTTCTTTTGCCAATGAAGACCGGCATATTAATGTAATCTCTCCCTCATATGTTACTTTTCACTTATAATATACCATACATGAAATTTATTTTGCCATGGAAGGCCGGAAGGGAATTTATATTAATGTAGTGAATCAATATGGCAAAGTACAACATGACCAAGGACGGAGGCATGCGCATGAAAAGGCTATTGTTCTCAAGTGTTTTGATCATCCTGCTATGCCTGATCTTACTGAGCAGCGGCTGTGGCCAAAAGCCGCAATTTACCCTGACGATCGGTGTTGAAGGTGATGGGACCACTCTGCCGAAACCGGGCAAGTATACTTATGGGGAAAATACGGTGGTAACCCTGAAAGCGATCCCCGCCGCCGGCAGCCTTTTTGATCATTGGGGCGGAGCGGACGGCGCATCTGTGTCAAGTGCGAATACGATCGTAATGAATGGCAACAAATCTGTTAAGGCCGTATTCAGCAAACTTACATATCCGCTGAATATCACCGTTAACCCGGAAGGCACCGGCACAGTCACGCCTGAACTGGTAACCAAAGCAGGCAAAGATTACGAACATGGCCAGACTGTCCGGCTGACCGCCACTCCGACCACCGCAGGCTATCTTTTCACCGACTGGGGCGGCGATTTGAGCGGCTCGGAAAACCCAGCGGAGCTATTAATTGATTCCGCGAAAAGTGTTACCGCCAATTTTGCGGAAGCGAAGATGGAAATTGTAACTCAGCCTGCAGCCAGTATCGCCGGACAAACCCTGGGTGGTTTTCCGACAGTGAAAGTAACAACAAAGGCGGATGGGACGCCGATACCTAATGTTGCAATTAATGTTACAGAAAAGAACGGGCTGCCTTTCCAAGGTATTAAAACTGTACTGACCAATGCTGAAGGCATGGCTGTTTTTAATGACCTTGTCTTTTACGAAGGTACTTATAAGCTGGTGTTTTCCTCCAATAACCTTAGTAATATTGAATCAGACTTTTTCCCTGTAAGCGTGGCAGGAGCCGGCTCCGTAGAGAACCCTTACCTGATTCATAACCTCTACGGGCTGATGTATATCGAGACTCATCTGGATGCCTGTTTCCGTATCGAGAATGACATTGATGCCAGTGATACTGCAGATCCGACTTACAATGGCGGAGAGGGCTGGCTACCGATCGGACAAACCGAAACCGGTTTCTCTGGACAAATAGACGGGAATGACAAAACTATCAGCGGGCTGTATATTAACAGGCCAAACCAGGATTTTGTCGGATTTATCAAATCAATCAGGACTGCTATCAGACAAGTGCTGATCAAGGACCTGCACTTAACCGGTGTCGACATGATCGGCAGAGAATATGTTGGGGGCCTGATTGGCGGCATAACAGCAGACGATACATCGCTAATTGAAAACTGTTCCGTCACAGGTCATATTGCCGGAACGAGTTCCACAGGCGGGATGTTTGGGGGCTTACGTGGTACCGTTACTAATTGTCATACTGATACAATTGTATCAGCAGGCGTTGGTGCCTGGTATACTGGTGGTCTGGCGGGTTTCGCCAGTTCAGCGACTATCACCAAGTGCTTTGCTTTCGGGAGTGTTACGGGTCAGTATGCTGTTGGGGGACTCTTAGGAACCACGGAAGGCTGTTCAATCAATCAATGCTACGCTTTTGCTGATGTTAATTCCCTCACAGAAGTTGCTGAAAGCTCTATGATTGGGGGCTTTGCCGGATGGCTTCAGGCGGGTAGTACTGTTGCGGATTGCTATAGCAGAAGCATTGTTGATGGGAAAAACAGTGTCGCCGGTTTCTGCGGCCAATTAGCGGACTCGACAGTTGAGCGCTGCTATTCCACCGGTGCTGTTACATCTTCTGGCACCCATGGTGGTTTTATAGCCTTAACCTATGGTATTACAAGTATTACACACTGCTATTACGACAGTGATACTTCCCAGTGTTCCGATACTGGTAATGGCGACCCCATGACCACCGCGGAAATGCAGGATTGGGAAAATTATAACGAGTGGGATTTAACGGCGGTTTGGAATATCAGTCCGGCCATTAATGATGGGTATCCGTATTTGCGGAACACGCCAGCAGAATGATTGCTGTGCGCAACCCTCAGAGCAGAAAGATGCGATGATAATGATTCGATGATCCGAAAACCCCCGGCATAACCGGGGGTTTCTTTTAATTCGATCAATCTTACCAATCCTATTGCACTTGGCAGTGACATAGCCGGCCTGGTTTATCCTCTTTTTCTCAAAGGAATTTGCATTATCATCATGAATGAATAAACAAATAGCGAGAGTATGCCAAATATTGGAATATTGGCGTCTCATTGATCCTTTGATACTCAACAAGAATGGAGGCTTCTGCATGAAACGACTAAAGCGCACAGTTCGTGGCACAGCTCTTCCGTTGCTAATGTTGTGTCTGATACTGTTGGGTGCCGGTTGTAGTAAAAAACAATATACATTGACAATTGCGGTTGAGGGTGAAGGAACCACCTTGCCGAAGCCAGGTCAGCATAATTATGAACAAGATACTTTCGTGCAGCTGCAAACGATTTCTGACAAATACAGTGTTTTTGACCACTGGGCTGGCAGGGATGCCGATTCCGTCACAACTGACAATAAGATATTCATGCATAGTGATAAATCGATCACCGCAGTATTTACCACGCTAAACCACCCGCTTAATATCAACATTAACCCTGTCATGTCCGGCCATGTTCAGGTTGATCTGGTAACAGATGCAGGCAAAATCGGATTCCCACACGGTCAGACCGCCCGTCTGACTGCCATTCCGAATCAAGCGGGCACTTACTTCGTCAAATGGAGCGGCGATTTAAGCGGGCCAGATAACCCTGTGGAGCTACTAATCACTTCTGATAAGAACATAACGGCCCATTTCGCCAAGGCGGCGCTCGAAGTGACCGCCGGACCCGGTGTTATCCGCGCCGGGCAGGCGTTCAATGTTACGATGACCGTAAAAGCGGGCGAGCGTCCGATCCCCAACATTACCATTAATCTCACGGAAAACAAAAGCCAACCCTTTCAAGGAACCAAAACAGCACAAACCGATGCAAATGGTGTCGCCGTATTTGAGAATCTGATGTTTTACGAAGGCAACTATAATCTGACTTTCTCTTCTACTAATCTCACCAGCATCAAAAAGGGCTTCACCGTAGATGTGGCCGGTGCCGGGGCCCCGACGGATCCCTATCTGATTCATAACCTTTACGGATTGGAGTTTATCGGGGAGCATCTGGATGCTTGCTTCCGCATAGCAAAAGATATTGACGCCAGCGCCACCGCTGCCACAAGTTATAATGGCGGCAAGGGCTGGCTGCCGCTCGGGCAAAAGAGTACTGCTAGTTTTAAGGGACAAATCGACGGCAATCACAAGACTATCAGCAATCTTTATATCTACCGACCTGATGAGGAATATGTCGGTTTTATCGGCTTAATCACGACTGCTGTGCAAATCAAAAACCTGAATTTAGCTGATGTGGATATTACGGGATATAACCGCGTCGGGGGCTTGGTTGGCGAAGTCAAGGATGTCCCTACCTTTCTAGCGGATAACTGCTCCGTCACAGGCGCTATTAAAGGGAGCATTTTTACAGGCGGGATGTTTGGCCGCTTGAGCGGCACCGTTAGCAATTGTCATACTGATACAACCACAGTGGCAATAATAATAAACGATGACTCTTTTAATCTTGGCGGTTTTGCTGGTTCTGCCGCGGGTGCAACCATTACCCATTGCTATGCGATCGGGAGCGTTACTGGTAACAACAAATTTGGTGGGCTATTAGGCAGCGCTACAGATTCTTCCATTAATCAATGTTACGCTTTGGGCGATGTTATACGCCTTCCGCGAAATGCTCTCAACACTGCAATCGGTGGGTTTGTCGGGTATCTTGCTTATGGCTGCCAAATTGCGGATTGCTACAGCAGAGGCGATGTGGAGGGGCGAGAGGATCTTGGGGGTTTCTGTGGTTATCTAGTTCGATCAATAATTGAACGATGCTATTCCACAGGCTCAGTTCCAGTTCCATTTGCCGATCGTGGCGGGTTCGTCGGATACAGGTCAACATCAGTTGAGGCAGTTATTACAGACTGCTATTACGACAGCGAGACTTCCCAATGTTCTGATACAGGCAAAGGCGAACCTATGACTACTGCGGAAATGCAAAATGCCGACAATTATAGCGGGTGGGGTTTTGGGATGATTTGGGATATCAGCCCGGCCATTAATGACGGCTACCCGTATTTGCGAAATACGCCACAATAACACCCGATTGAAACGGGGATAAGAAGACAGTGACAGATGAACTGCTCCCTGTCAAGCAAGACACAGAGGGACGGTTCTTCTGTGCTGCCGGAGCGCAAAAACCGGAATAGCACAGAAGAACCGTCCCTCTGTGTCCTTTTCTCATACCTTCGTCGTCTTCCAACGCCCTGATTTGTAGCGGAAGTAAATGAAGCCCGAGCGCGTCAACTGATCAAGCGCCATTGCCACCCAGGCACCTGTCAGGCCCCATCCGAATCCGTTAACAAACAGGATCGACAGCAACGCCCGTACCCCTACCACTCCAACAATAGTGGATATCAACGGCCAGCGCGTATCGCCGGCACCACGCAACGCGCCGGCCAGGATAAACTGCGATGATTGGAAGGTTTGCACAAAGGCAATGATCTTCAGCGTTAGAGCTGCGTTTTTAATGACAATAGGATCAGTGGTATAAAGCGCCGCCAAATATTCCCCACCGAAGAAAAAGACCAGTCCCATGAAAGCCGCTACATACATGCCAACCCGCCGCGTCTGCCAGCCATAAAGCTCCGCCCAATCCGGACGCTTGGCCCCCAGGCTGCGGCCTACCAGTGAACTGGCAGCCATACCAAAGCCCATACCCGGAGTAAATGAAAGGCCGACTATATTAATGCCGATCTGATGCGCGGCATAAATTGTGGTACCCAA
>DHDG01000047.1:72856-76324 GCA_002399265.1 Firmicutes bacterium UBA4882
CAATCCGCTTTATTAGATCAAAGTTGGGGACAAACTTATCTTTGAACGAAACGTGTAAAATAGATTTTCCATTGGAAATGGCGTAGAGCGCTAGAAACATGCCAACCACCCTGCCGATGGCAGTGGCAACCGCCGCCCCGAAGACACCCCAGCGTGGAAAGCCCAGATAACCATTAATCAGCAAGAAGTTGCCAATGACGTTCACTACATTAGCAATGATGTTATAGCGCATCGGAGTGCGGGTGTCGCCGGAACCACGCAGGATCGCGGTAACTGTCATACCGATCGTCTGCGGAATGAAGCTTAAAGCAATTACCTTGAGGTAAGTTACGCCATATTCAATGGCATCAGCCTCCGCCCCCATGAACGCCACAATCGGCCTGGCCGTGAAATAGATCAGAATTGTAGCCAGAACACCCAAAACACCGACAATCAAAAGCGATTGCCGGGCAGCGGCGTTAGCCTCGTTCACTTTGCCGGCCCCGATAAACCGCGCCACTACTGCGGTTGTGCCAACATTCAAAGCCATAAAGGCGGCCATCGCCAAAAAGACCGGCTGGTTTGTCAGGCCGATCGCAGCAATGGCTGCCGGACCGACACCGCCGACCATCATCATATCCACCATGCTGAACAACTGAATGAGAAGTTGTTCAAAAACAGCTGGCCAAGCTAGATGAATTACATTCTTGCGAGCTTCTTTGATTGCGAGCTCTCCATGTTGCCCCTGCGGTCCGTGAGGTCCAAGCGTTCCCTGTGGAACTGCCATTAAAACAACCTCCAGCTGATTCGGGATCCAAAACTTCCTATACTCTAAATTTATCATTAGTAGCGCTTATCGTCAATTTAATAAAACGTTATTAGCATGGCATTTGATGGTGCGCGGGGCAAGTTGTGATCACCGGCACCGTTTCCTAAAGGACAAGACAAAGGCGTAGCTGGAGATTATCAGCAAAGGCAGATGCAGGATACCCATCCATTCCATGCCCTTATTAAATACAAAAAACTGCATCATACTCAAAAGCCCGATCAGAACCCCCGCGAAGCTGCTAATACGTAAGGTTACAAGGTTGACATCGGGAAAAAACAAAAGCATGACAGACAGGTAGACCGGAAGCATCATACAGAATGTTAGACCGGCTTCCGAGGTTATCAGGTAATGCAGGCCGAAATCAGGTTGGAGTGTGTCCATGTTTACGGGATACCAGAACGCCATAAAGGCCAGAGGCATAACCCAAAGACGACTGAAACTCAGTTAGACCCTGTTAAAATCGCTATGCTTAGTAATAGCTTCCCAAAGCCAGGCCGCCGCGATGATCAAACAGATGACTATATTACCAATGAGCGCAGCAAACCCGTATTCGGACGTAATTGCCATGTTTTCAAATAGCCCGGTTATCAGAAAAATTAGGGCGCCATAGCAGTAGAAAACGCGGGTGGCTTTATCTTTCCATACTGCAAGCATTCCGAAGATTAGCAAGGGCAATATCTTAAATACCGGAAGCAATGCTTTCCAGGAATAGACCATGGCATTAGACAAGACGGCTATTACCACACCGGCGGACTCTCTGGAGTCGTAAGGCTTAGCTGTGTAGGCCGGTAGGAATGTTAACAGGGCGATAATCAGGTAAAACCACCATTTCTGAGTGAGCACGATCAGCCGTTCCGAGGCGGATGTGCGTGTGCAAGCGGACACGGGGGTGGACAGGCGCGTAGCCGTTGGCCGAGACGTGCGAGAGCGATTTGCTTTCATAACAACTCTCCTTTCGATTTACCGGCAACTATCGTCTTTATATGAGTCTTATTCCTGTCAGGCAAAGCGTTTTCCTCTATGTGAGATATGTGGATGTCAGCACGTTAGGCGCGTGGCGGCGCGCCTGGCGCATGGTCTTGCGTCTGGCGCATGATTAAGTTTTGTTACTGGCGAAATATGCCTTGCCCGTTTTTATTGAGAATGTCATCCGAAACGTAGATGGCGGCACGCTCTACGAATGCCGCCATCATTAATGTACTCGAATGCACTAAAATTTGCGCCCCAGTGAGAGTCCCAGCGCCGGGGCGAAATATCCGCCGCTCATGCCAATCCCAAGCTCCGCAGTGAATAGGAATCCTGAATCAGAAACATGTTCCACTCCCCCAGTAAACGTCGTGACAAGGCCAGCCAACACGCCGTAATATGGGTCGCCGAAAATTACCATTCCTAGATATCCGCTAAGAAACGGACGCCAACCTTCGGGAAGGAAGTAGTAGCGGGTTCCGACGCTAATACAAGCGCCATTACCGATAAAACCGCCGACCAGCATAATACTGAAGTTTTGAGAAGTGGCAATTCCCATTTCCAGGCCAATTAGTCCTGCCATAGCACCACTCTTAACTGCGATACTGGGAGCAGCGAATGCCTCAGTCGACAAAGTCGTTGAAAAAACAAGCACTAATACCGCAATTAGCAATACTTTTTTCAAAAAGACCACCTCCAATAAAGTAAGGTGCGTGAATATGGGGGTTATTCACTTCCTGACTTTAATATAGCATCCGATTCCGTCAGATGATGCCGGGAACGTATGTTTCCCACATATACCCTTTGCATGAAGCGCGCCTTCAACTGATACGGCGAATGAAAGGAAAACGATATCCTGAGAGCGAATTTTTTGGTGTTCAAAAGCAGATGGGAGGATGCCACATAAATGCAGTATCATCAGCGCCGCCCCGAAAAAGCAATTACTGATCGCGATCAATTACTGACGGTTCTCCGCGAGGGAAACGTTGTCACTCTGGCCATGTGTCGCAATGACGAACCATACCTTGTCACGGTGAACTATGCACTTAATGAAGCTGGGACAGCCATTTATTTTCATTGTGCCGGGCAGGGTAAGAAATTCGATTATCTGTCTGCTAACCCCAAAGTGTGGGGGCAGGTATTCATAGATGGAGGTTATCTGGAAGGCGAATGCGATCACCGGTTCCGCACGGTGCAGTTCGCGGCCGAGGCAGCCTTTGTGAAGGAAGAATCAGCCAAGCGAGAAGCCCTGACTCTGATGATCAGGCATTTTGAGCCCAATCCAGAACCGGTCATTAAACGCTTCCTCGGAAGCCCAGAGGCCGTTTCGGATGTGGCAGTAGTGCGCTTGGACCTGTTGCAGATTACCGGAAAGGAAAGTCATATGTCAAAATGATAACAATATTTCACTCTTATCCGGAGTGTTCCAGCCTGCTGGCGGCCATCAATAACCATTACCGCATTAACGCAACCAAACTCTATCTGTATCGGGATATGATCGGCAGTGTCTATTTTCTTGAAAACGATGATCGGAGATATGTCTTTAAGCTTTTCCGCTGCGAAGCCACTGATGAGGCTCTGCAATCACTTGAAGTAATAAGCTATTTGCGGAATTTGGATTATCCGGTAGTACCCATTGTGCCGATGGCGGAATCGGTTGAGTCAGGTGCGCTATATATGATGCTGGAAATGCC
>DHDG01000047.1:76616-92650 GCA_002399265.1 Firmicutes bacterium UBA4882
GACCGCTATATTAATTTAATGAAAGCATATGGCTATAGTGATGCTAAAGTCAGCGACCTTGCTGATTACGGAGACAAGCTGTGGCGCAGTATGGAGCAGCTTCCGGACGGATTCTGCCATGGGGATTTGCATTCTGGTAACATGATTAAGGCCGGAGAACGATTCATTTTATTTGATTTTGATATTGCCTCTCATGCCTACCCGGTGATTGATGCCGCCACGTTAAGTGACAGAACCAATTTCAACCGCTTGGATGATTCCGCTTACGATAACACCCGGCGCATGTTTGAGCGGTTTTATCAGGGCTACTCCAGTGAAAGAACTTTGAGTGACCGCGAAGCGGAAGCAATATTCGATTTTATCGCGATCAGACACTATGAGCTGAATGCGACAATAACAGAATACCGCCTGCCGCTCAGGGGGACGTCATGGATGTCAGACGCGGGCTTTGATGAGCAGTATGAGTGGTTGATGCGGTGGAGGAAGATGTGCGGTAGGTAGTGCGCTTGAACATGCTGCAGATTACCGGAAGGGAAAGCCATATGACAAAGTGATGCGGTAAGTGCCTTTTCCTTTTTTCTCAAGATGGACAATTCGCCTGAAATGATTTACAATTGTTAATAGATAACTATGATGGATAAAGGAGGAATTAGATGAATCGTCTGTACCCTCGAATTGTGGGCGTTTACCTCGCTTTACTCGGAGTCGCGATGATCTTCATTTTCTTCGATCAATCATCACAGCAGTTGCTGACCGCGCATCCGGCAGTTTATTTTATAGTTGCGGCCTACCTGATTGTGGCTGGCATACTCTGTTGGCTTAATAAAACCTTAGGATTGATCCTTGGCGCGGTCTACTTTATCGCAGAGTTTATCGGCGTTGTCGGATTAGTGTCAGCTACCGATCTTGCAGCTATCGGTGCGGCAATCTTCCTGATTGCTGCAGTGATCGATCGTATCGCGAATAGGAAACGCTCTACAACTGCGAACACATAATGGGGAAGGCTTCCCGCATCTGAACAGGCGCATTTTGAACAGAATTGCATTTTTGCTTTATGCGTTAATGCCGAACTATCTATATAATAAAGGGTACGGTGTTACATGTGGCTCAAACCAAAAGTGGTACTACTTTAGGTTTTTTGGCATTGACAGCATCGGGTTGCGGTAGGCCATACAGGATGGTTCTTCTTTCCCGTACTGTGAAGTACTTGCTGTCGCAGATTTGCTTCTTGCGCACCGCGAAAAACTGCTGAAATGGAACCCTCGAGTCCGTTTTCCAAGGTTTCTACTGCTTTTGTGAATTGATCGGCATATTCCTGGAACAGGTGTTCATGATTAAAAAAGCCTGCGCCACCACAGCGTAGGCTCCTTTGTTTATGCCTGATTTGACCAATCAGTGACCACACTTTTTCCTGTTTTCAGTAAAAGGGTGTCCATTTATAATGGTTTCCGGGATTCAGAATTCGACTTTTTGCTATGGGGGTCAAGTCAGGTGTTCTTGCTACTCCAAGCTCGGGTAGCAGGACTCTTTTTGCAAAATGGCACAGTACGGGTTATGGCAGTGATATCTCGGTCATTACCAGTGACGTGTCCGGACTCAATCCGGGAATTATAGATGCCCGTATGCGCTCTAAATCCCCCATATTGTCTTAAGTCGCTCCACCGTATAATCCCATTTTGGGGAAGTTGGGCGGGCAACTGAGTTTTGATTTGCGAGAAATCCCTTTTCCCAAATGCCATCTTTGTAAGAGGGGATCTTCTTTATCCACTTAAGGCGCACTGCATAATCCGCTTTGTCAGGATTCTCCCTGATAGTAAGAAGTCTCGTTTGTACAACATTAAGTACTGACTTCTGCGTACCATTATCATCAACCATAAAATCATCAACCGGTTGACGAGGCTCCACTACAGTCGCAACTCCACAAAACCCTTTTCCACTTCCCATATGAACCCAGACACGGTCTCCGGGGTTGAGCATATCCAGCGATCTGGCGTACCAATCACCCCCGCCGGCAACCAGAAAGCCATACTTCATGCCTGCTTCCACTACATCCTGCTGATAGCCGAAGGAAGCATAGTATTCACCATTCCAGCGTTTTGGTTTTACCTGGTCCAACTCTTCGCCAACAGATGGTTCAACCAACCATGAACGCGATAAATACTCGGCATCACCGTCTTTGAAAAATGAGAAAAAAACAGCATTCACGGGAACGCCATAGTTTTTCTGTAGGTAGCGAACGACTCGCTCAGATTCAGGGTGCAACTCTGACGCAACAATGACCATTTCGTGATTTGTGTTAATCTCTTCAGGAATCTCAATCCCAAAGGAGTCTCTGAACGCAGTTTCCAGAGGATTCGATGTACCATTCTTTTTCTGTTCCTCATAATTACTAAATATAGTGGCCAAATCTTCATACGCAAGCTCCTTAACCCAAGCGGCGTAATCGAGAACTTGCGACACAACCTCGCGATCCGACTTATCTTTCTTAAGCTCCAGAATAATAATCGCACCCGACTGATCGATTGCGAGTAAATCGATGCGACCCGAATAGGCGGTCTGAACTTGGCGTCCAATGATCATCCACTTGCGCGGTTCAGAGATAATCGAAATGTCTTCCTCGAGAATGTCTTCAAGACGCTTCTCAAAATCCATTGCCGTTGGAATAATGCGGATTGGCTTTGTATTATCATTTATTCGCCATATACCAGTCTCAAGGGGCATCACACATCGCTCCTAACTAATTGTGAAGCAAATCTTTTGCTCTTCAAAAAACTCTTCTAAATCTGGCATTTCATGTTTACTTCGGCATTTCCCAGTCGTTTCCTGCAGTAGGTATGCCTGTGGAGATGCTGATCACCCATCTACCGGTGGCCTGCCACGCCTGGGCTTTTAGAGACTAGAACCAGAAAACCGATCTTTGCATTAATATTCCAAGGAAGGACTTCCCACATTTGGGCAGAATCACATGCTTCATATGAAGTGGTCTCATACCTTAATGTCGGACTTCTTTGGAAACAGGGGGAGTGACTTTGAATGTGGCATAAATCAAAAATAGTGCTACTTTTGGTTTTTCTGGCACTGACAGCATTGGGCTGCGGTAAGCCTTATAGCCTTAAAGGTAATATAAGGACGGTTTATGGCAACATAGGGATCCCCGATGTCACAATTGCATTCGATGGCTTCGGTACTGCCAAGACTCTTGCAGATGGCTCGTGGAACAAAACGGAGGTATCCGGAAGAGTAAATATAACCCCCGCTAAGGAGGGATGGTTCTTCTTTCCTGAATCAGTTCAGGTTAGGCGGTCGGCCACTATTAATTTTCTTGCTACTTCAAACCTGGGTAACCGGATTCTTTTTACAAAATACGATGATACAGATTATCGCAATGACATCTGGGTAATGGATCCGGATGGCCTCAATAGGAATCAACTTACTTTCTCGGGAAACTGTGCCCAGCCTTCCTGGTCTCCCGATAGATCGAAAATTGCATATGTGGTTTATGGAGATAGCTGGGTTGATAGCCAAATCTGGCTTATGAATCTGGACGGTACTGATAAAACCTTGATTGCTGCCCAAGAGGGTTTCCTTTTTCAGGAGCCAAGCTGGTCTCCTGATGGAGCCAGGCTGCTCTTTTATGCATTAGGTCCGAATTTCCCTGATGATGGCTGTATGGGCTATTTGCGCATTATCGATATATATGACTCAAATTTAGCCGGACATGATATTCCCCTAAGCGGACTTTTGCCTTCAGCAGCCCGATGGTCACCTGATGGTAACTGGATTGCTTTTTCAGCACCCGATCAGGACACGCCGACTTTGACGCCGCCTCTGAAATACGACATTTACATCATGCGCCCGGATGGTACTGGCCTCACCCGAATAACATCTAAAGATCCTGTTACCGCGCAGACTGATTTCGCCATGACGTATATCCGCTGGTCTCCAGATGGGCAGAAACTCGTGTTTTCTGCCGGTAAGGACGGAATGAACTTCACACCGTTTCAAATCTATGTGATCAACAGAGACGGATCAAACTTAGTCAAGTTGACGAATTTGGAATGTGATGCGTATGGTCCCTCATGGTCTCCCGATGGAAAGAAAATTGCTTTTTCGATGTACTATTCGATTTACGGCGATGACCCAAGGGGGTTATCTGAAATCTACATTATGAATTCGGATGGAACAGGAATGATCTGTCTACCCAATCCAATATCCGGTCTTGGGCAAAGCGAAGCAGAAGTATGCTGGTCCCCTTTCTAAGAGTAATCACCCCGACAAAATGTCGGGGTGATTCTGATCTATTTATTAAATAGGAGGACGTGCGCTTTATGAATATGGAACAAATACTAAAAACCAATAAAACGTATTGGGACTCAAAGGCAGATTTATGGTTTGGGACTACGGCGCTCCCAACATATGGAGTAAAATTTGTGACAGAAGATGATCTACATTTATTTGGCGATGTTTCTGGAAAAAAATTATTGGAAATTTGTTGTGGCAGTGGTCACTCCCTAAAATACCACGCTGATAAAGGTGCCGCTGAATTGTGGGGAGTGGATATTTCTCACAAGCAACTAGAAAATGCTGATGCGTATTTGAAAGAGCACGGATATACAGCGAAATTTATTTGTTCACCTATGGAAGCAGAATTAAATATCCCAACAAATTACTTTGATTTTGTTTATTCAATATATGGAATTGGTTGGACAACAGACCTGCAAGGTACATTCAGAAAGATAGCATCTTATTTAAGGAAAAATGGTATATTTATTTTCAGTTGGCATCATACATTGAATTACTGTGTGGCTTGGTCATGCAACGAACGCAAAGATGTTATAGAAAATAACACCTTGATTTTTAATAAAAGCTATTTTGATGAATCATACTTTAGCATGCCTATTGATGGAAGTGAAATAATATTATGCAATCGAAAAATATCATCGTATATCAACGCTTTAGCAAAAGCAGGATTTGTCGTTGAGCAAATGGCTGAACAGACTGATAAAGAGACAATGGAAAATGCTGAAGATATCAGCGATAAAACCAAAAAGGCCAAGATGCTTCCACTTTCTTTTTGCATAAAGGCAAGAAAATTGTAATGCTAGTTTTGTACATTATGAGATGCAGCGGCCATGTCGATCGCATTGTTCTCAGTTCCGGGAGAACTGCTGAAGAGACTGCCGCTTTGCTAAAGGAGTTGTTGGATCTACGATCGCCTTCATTGTGGTTTGTCCCCATCCCCAGGAACTGGAAAAACCTGCGTCACTACGCAGGTTTCATCAATTCATGTTATGGCGGCCCCGGGGGGAGTCGAACCTCCGACACACGGTTTAGGAAACCGCTGCTCTATCCTCTGAGCTACGGGGCCGCTGCAACCTATATTATAACATACTCATCCGGCAATGAAAAGAAGCAGGGCTTGCCAAAAGAGTCTGCGCCTGCCACTTAATTGCGCGCTTCGCGAACAGCCTCCACAAAAGCGCGTGCCCTTTCCGCAATACCATTCATGTCGCCGGCTTCAACTAGGGCGCGGCTCACAAGTTCGCCGCCTATTCCCAGGGCTACTGCACCGGCCTTGATAAATTGGCCGACATTCTCGATAGTAACTCCCCCAACTGCCATCAAATCAACCTGCGGAAGCGGACCGCGCAAATCCGAAAAGTAGCCTGGTCCCAGGCGGCCTGCCGGGAATACTTTAACCGCAGCAACCCCTAATTCCCAGGCCGTCAACACTTCGGTGGGCGTCATTGCTCCCGGAAAGACAGGGATAGAATAGCGGTGACACATAGTAATCGTTTCCGGGTTAAGCGCCGGTGTCAGCACAAATGACGCGCCAGCAAGAATCGCCGCCCTGGCAGAGGCTCCGTCCAAAACAGTACCGGCTCCCACAATCACTTCCTGACCATAATGGGTCGCCAGCCATGTAATCATATCCAATGCTCCGGAAGTGTTCAGGGTCACTTCAACCGCCCGCACGCCGCCGCTCAGCAATGCATCGCAAATCGGCGCGGCCAATTCGGGTTTCTGTCCCCGAATGATGGCGACAATACCGGCATCCTTAATCCTCTGATATAAAGCTGTTTGATCCATTTTCTATAGTCCCCTCCTTGTTCCAAAGGGGTTACGCTAATCCGTAATCCGCCTCTACCCCCGTGGGAAAGCAGCAATGAGTGGTTTGGCTATTAGCGCGGCTCCCACTGCGGATGCCTGATCAGCAACATCGGACGACAAAACCTCGATTCCGATCTCGCCGTTCCGGCCAAACCAGTTGTGCATCAAAAAGCCAAACAGCTGCCGCAAAGGTAATGAACCGCCGATTAACATCCGAAAATCATGCTTCTGTTCAGTTAAATATGGCCGGATTGCCCGATTACCGAGCAATGCCATCACATCCATAGCACCGATGGCGCCCCAGAGAAAACTGCGGCGTGTAGCCAGCGGAGCGCCGGCAATCCGGTCCAGCAAGCGTACCATGAATAGCGCTCTGGTTAGCCCCTGCTGCATGGCAGCCTCAAATCCGGCTAACGCATCCGGTTGTCTAAAGTCATCTAAAGCAATACCCGATTCCAGTGAACGCGACAACAACGTCCCCGAAGCCACCGCACCGGCCAGCTCGCCAGCCAAAGTTGATGTTGAAGCCACGATCCGCCTCTCCCGATCAATCAGGATATATTTAGAATGGGATCCCGGCAGGGCCAGCAAAAGAGGTCCCTGTGTGCCGGTAAGCTCAAGAATCCCAAAAGACTCACTTTCCTCGCCGCGCATCATATCACTGATTGACAAATCCTCAAAAGAAAAACGCGGCAGCGCGGATCCGGACGCAAGCACCGGTGCTGGCTCCTCTTGCCTTTGTGGTACGCATTTGACACCGGGAATAAAGATAATCGGCTCCGGCCACACCTCTGGGATTAACTTCGCCTTTGCCGCCGCGGTTAAGTCACTGATACCTGCCGGCGCGGGTATATGCGGTACTTCCAGTAGACCCGCCTCACAGGTAATCATACCTGAAGCAACAACCAGAGCCACTTCGGATGCTTCAATACCCGCCTGCCGCAAAGCACTGCAAATTGCATCAGCAGTACCCTGTTTCAGATTATCGCACCCGCCCGGGAGGGCGGATGTACTGCGGGCCCCAACAGCAACACTGCTGGATGCCAATACCTTATTGCCATCCGCCAATACGCGGGCCCTGGTATTGGTCGTACCGCCATCAATGGCGACGACATAGCTTCTGCTCATGGTGTATGCCCCCTCACTCAATCCTCTGCCAGCCGCAGTAATACACTGGGTGCCTCTGGAAAAACTGCCAGACGGCACTTGGCGCCATACCTGGCCAAAGCATCATCCACTGCTGCTTGCAGGGATGTAAAATGAGACATGCCCATGGCTTCAACCTGAGATGCGCTCATATTACGGGTGACGATTACCATGCGCAGGTGCTGTAGCATACGAGCCCATATCTGAGCACCCCATTGATCTTTAGATGGCTCTGCATACATTTTGGCAATCAGAGCCTCCGGATTATTGCCACAGCAACTCATCAAGTCAAAAAATTCTGTATGGAAGCCAATGCCTTCTGTCGCTTCCATTGGAATAATCACGGTACCGCCTTCCCGGATGATTGGGCGCGGAATGCGGTAAATTGATGATGAGATCTTTGGTCCCTGATAAACCACCTGATCAAGCGGGTAACCACTTGCCGTAATCGCCACATCACAAAGCTCTGGAAAGACGACCTCGCGAATAGCACGAGAGAGGGCTACGCCAGCCAAATACGCTTCTTTTAAATCACCCGCCACCGCGCGGTATAGCTTGCCTTCCTGGTTCAAAATCACATTGACGATATAATCGACTCCGACCGTTTGTGCGAACTCCATGGAATCTTCATGCTGGGGGTTCCCCTCCAGCAATCCATTGACTGAACGCTCATGATCCATCATGTCCGCGCTATGGTTGTGCATGACAGCCCGCTCACTGGCTATGCCGGGTAATAAACTTTTACGTCCCCCGGTAAAGCCCAGCTGCTGATGCGGTTCAATATATCCGGTAGAGATCAAAATATCAGACTCTACCGCCAGCCGGTTTACCTCAATTGGGGTCCCGAAACTGGTCACCCCCAGCGAGACCAAATGATCGTAGTCGTTAAAACAGTGATTAACAACCCGCACCCGCTTCACGATATCGGCGCCATAGCGCTGCCTTTGTTCTTCATCTGTGTTAGGCCGGTGCAGCCCGGTTGCAACCAGCAAAGTAATATCCTGATCGGAAATTCCGCCGCGGTTTAAATAAGCCAGCAACGGAGGTAGAATATACTGATACGGTACAGGTCGGGTAATATCGCTTACCAAGATACAGACACTCATACCGGGCTTTAGACGCTCCGCCAGCGGGCTGCAGCCAATCGGGTTGGCGATTGCGTCGGCAACTTCCGCTTCCGGGTCTGGGGCTGCCGGGCCGCCGGGAGGCGCGAAGACTCCCATTAAGTTTTCTTTGGGAACTTTAATCTCCACGGTACCGCGTCCATAGGGTACATGAACTACTTCAGTCTGCTGCATCGTTTTCACATCCTACTGCAGGTGTTCCTTAAAGTCGACCAAATTCGGCTAGCAACTCATCAACCGATTTGCCTTCTTTAATCCTGGCACGTGTTTTTTCTTCCTGCTCCGCCTGAGCTTGCGCCTTCTTGAGAATTGCGGGCGCATCCTCCTGCGGGACGACAACGATACCAATTTCATCAGCCAAAATAATGTCACCCGGACGTACGACTACGCGGCCACAAGTAATCGTTCCGTTAATCTCAAGCGTATCCAGACGGCCTGAGTAAGGAGAATGGGTGGAGCGGGGGACGATCCCCTTGGAAGCAATCGGAAATCCCTGGTCTCTAATTTCATCCGTGTCGCGAATGGATCCATCCACAACCGCTCCAGCCACACCTTTCATTTTGCACAAACCGGCCATCAGGCCGCCCCAAATTGAAGTTTCAGTTTCGCCGGCTGCATCAACCACAATGACATCCCCTGGCTGAGCTACTGCCAGAGCATGTAGACAATCAACCAAGTCTCCGGGATATAGCTTTACGGTTAATGCCGGTCCGGCAAACCTGGTTTTGCGATCAAGCAGCTTAATATCTGAATTCATCACGCCTTCGCGTACCTGACAATCCGAAATAATGCACGAAGGACTGTATACTTTCAGGAGCTCGCGAAATCCCGCAATTAGGTCCGAATCAACAGCTGCATGTGGATGAATTACCGGCATGACTTTGTTATCATTATTGTTGGTATTGGCCATAGCATTTCTCCCCTTCTACAATTCTGATCTTCCTATTGATGCGCCGCATCATTATGAGCTGCTGCATCATGCGCCACGTTATGCGCCGCAGCGTTCTCTCAGGTTAACTGCCCGCAATTTGCGTGAGACAAGCACTTCCCTATTTACTACATTAAGCGGCATCTGCCCGATTAGCACCCGGGAGGCTTCACTAGCAGCGGTACTGCGTGCTTCGATAATGGCTTCTTCGGAATAATACGCAGCATGCGGCGAAACCAGAATATTGCCCAGTTTCAGCAGTGCATTAGTTGGCTGCCAGTTGCGTTTCTTGGCCGGCTCGTCTTCAAGATCATCCAATGCCGCCCCGCGAATCTGTCCGGAAACAAGCGCCTCATAAAGAGCCTGATTATCAACCATCGGACCCCGGGAGGTGTTCACCAGAATAGCACTCGTCTTCATGGCTGCGAAAGCTTTCGCATCAAACATATGCCTGGTTGCATCGGTTAGCGGAGCTTGTACAAAGATGGCGTCGGATTCACTCAGCAATTCAGCCATGTTTACTTTTCGGGCACCAAATTCCGCTAATTTGTCATCAGCGATATAAGGATCATAAACTACGACTTCCATGCCGAATGGTTTCAGCCGGGCGGCAATCCTGCTGCCGATCTGTCCAAAACCAACCACACCGGCAACTTGTCCTTTCAGGCGGGAAATCGGTGCTCCGCATGCACTCCAATGCCAGCGTCCTTCCCTGACCGCCGTATCATACTCACGCAAACGGCGGGCCAGACAAAGAAACATGGACACCGCATGATCGGCGACTTCATCAATGCAATAATGCGCCACATTGGTGACAATTATACCGGCATCGGTGGCGGCTTTAACGTCTACGATGTCAACCCCGATACCGTAACGGGCGATAACTTTACAGTCCGGCATATTTTTAATGGTACGTTCGCCAACACGGGCATATTGTACCAGCAAGGCATCAGCATCTTGCGCGATTGCGATTAACTCATCCTCACTTTTGCACTGTGCGCCAAGGACCTGAATCCCGTTTTTTGCCAGAATTTCTGTTTCGATTGCCAAATCAGGATAATCATAATCCGTAATGACTGCTTTTAATTGACCATCCTTCATAGCTGTAGCCTCCATAATAATTATATGCAAGTAAAAACACTTTCTGCGATAGTACCGCAAAGGCTGCGAGTCGGTTCAGCCACCCAGATAGGCGGCTTTGACGGCGGGGTCATCGCACAACTGGGCCGCCGGTCCTTCATGAACCAGGCTACCCACTTCCAGAACAAAGCCACGTTCCGCAACGCTCAGTGCGGCACGCGCATTCTGTTCCACAAGCAGAATCGTTAACCCCTCATCATGCAGATTCATTACCGTTTCGAGAACTTCATCAACCAGTTTGGGTGCCAGACCCATAGAGGGCTCGTCCAAAAGTAAAAGCCGGGGTCGGCTCATCACCGCGCGTCCGATAGCCAGCATCTGCTGTTCACCTCCGCTTAGTGATCCGCCTTTTTGGTTACGGCGATCTTTGAGCCTGGGGAAAAGACCGAATACATATTCCAGATCTTCCTTTATGGCCTCTTTGTCTGAACGCCGAAAAGCCCCCATCATAAGGTTTTCTTGCACGGATAGTGCCGGAAACACTCCGCGCCCTTCTGGAACATATATCAGATTACGGGCTACAATACGGTCGGAAGAAAGTCCGGTAATATCCTCGCCCTTGTAGAGCACCCGCCCACTGCGGGGAGACATCATACCGGAAATCGTGCGCAGCAAGGTAGTCTTGCCTGCGCCGTTGGCACCAATCAGCGCCGTAAATTCTCCTTCCCGCATCTTGAAAGAGATGTCTTTTAGTACCCGCACATTGCCATAATAGCTGTTCAATGAATCTACGCTTAAAATAAAACTGTCTTGGCCTTTGGCGGCCGGGTTTTGGGAAGCACCTGAAACGTCCAAAGCGCCCGACGGTTCTGCCGCGTACGCGTGCGTTTGTTTTTTACCAACCCCGCCAGAACCCAAATATGATTCTATTACACGCGGGTTACCCTGTACCTCCGCTGGCAGCCCCTCACAAATCTTGGAGCCGCTGTCCAAAACAGTTATCGTTTCCGCCAGACCCATGACCAGCCTCATATCGTGCTCAATAATGATGACGGTCACGCCGCTGGCATTGATTCGCCGCACTAGTTCCACCAAATCCTGTTTTTCGGTTGGATTCATTCCGGCAGCTGGTTCGTCCAGCAAAAGCAACGCCGGTCTTGTCGCCAGCGCTCTGGTGATTTCAACAATCCGCTGTAGTCCATATGGCAAACTGCTGGCTAAGTCGTCGGCATGATCAGCAATACCGACAAACTCCAATTGTTCCATAGCCAGGTTACGCAATGCCTGATCTTCCTTACGAACTGAGGGGGTTCCCAATAATGAACTCCAAAATCGTGGCCTAGCATGGCATTGAGCGGCAGCAGTCACATTTTCCAGTACCGTCATGCCTTTGAATAAATCGATATGCTGGAAAGTGCGAGCTATGCCTTTGCGTGCCAGCCCATGAGCGCTGCCGGCCGTTATATCGGAACCCATGAATTCGATCTTACCGGAGGTTGCCCTGTCGAATCCACTGATCAAATTAAAGAATGTGGTTTTTCCGGAACCGTTCGGGCCAATCAACCCGCGGATTTCTCCTTCGCGCACATGAAGGTCAATATTGTCTACGGCCACCAACCCGCCAAATCGTTTCGTCAAATTTTGCACGCGCAGCACCGTCAGGACACCTCCTTTTCGCTGGTTTCATCAGGCGCGAGGAACCATTTCCTGATGAGCTGGACCGCATCCACACCCATCATAAGAAGTCCTTTAGGTAAAAAGACAACTGCCAGAATAATACCAGCCGCATAGGCTACTGATTGATATGGGCCTAACGCACGCAGCCATTCCGGGAAGAGCGCCAATGCAACACCACCGACAATCGAACCTGGTATACTGCCAATACCACCCACCACGATCATGATCAGCGCCAATACTGAAAGATTGAAACCGAAGGCATCCGGGCTAATGGTAGTCATGTAGTGAGCATAAATAGAACCGGCAATACCAGCCAAGACGGCGGAGCAGACAAAAGCAAGCACCTTGTAGAATGCCGGGCTGATACCGATGCTTTGTGCTGATGTCTCACTTTCCCGCAAGGCGACGAAACTGCGACCAATCCGCGAACCAACCAGCCTAATTGCCAAAAATACTATCACGGCAACTATTGCATAAGTCAAATAGAACCAGTGTATACGTTCATAAATCAATACGTTACCAATAGCCGGGGCCGGAATTCCGACAATCCCCATCGGACCTTTGGTCAATGAAACCCACTGATTCAGAATCACCTGAACAATACCGGCAAAGCTGGTGGTAATCAATACCAAATAAACGCCTCCGCGTACTTTCAAGGCCGGCACTCCGACTAAGACGCCGGCAACACCGGCAACAAGTGCCGAGGTAGGCAAGGCCAGCCAGAAGCTTAGTGACAGTCTAGTCGTAAGCAATGCCGAAGTATAGGCACCAACGGCGAAAAAGCCGGCCATTCCAAGGTTGATTTGACCGCAATAGCCGGTGATGATATTCATCCCTATAGCCAGAATCACATAAATACCGCCCAGTACCAAAATATGCATGAGATAGGGATCTCTCGTCAGCAGTGGCACCAGGGCAATAACTCCTATAAGAATAAAGGGTAGGACATGGGTGATGAAATTCTCATGATGTCTCGCCTTCACGCTTTTCTGCCCCCCTTGACTCCCAATAGTCCTTCTGGCTTAAACATAATAATCAGAACCATGATTAAAAATGAAATTGCATCTTTATAACTCGACGAAATTAGGCCTGCTGAAATATTTTCCAAAACGCCGAGCAATAACCCCCCGAGCACCGCGCCAGGAATACTCCCGAAACCACCCAGCACGGCTGCAGTAAAACCCTTGGAACTAATCATGCTGCCCATCTGAGGTGTTACAAAGAATTTTGGAGCCAGTAATATACCAGCAAGGCCAGCCAGGCAACTGGCGACCATAAAGGTCAATGAATCCGTAAGGCGATGGCTGATGCCCATCAAACCTGCCACTTCACGGTTTTGCGCAGCTGCGCGCATCGCCGTTCCCAAACGAGTCTTGGAAAGAAAGAAGTAGAGAATAATCATGGCCGTCAGACTAATCCCCATGATAAAGAGATCTTGTGGCGCAATAAAAATTGATCCAACGCGCAACGGAACCATTGAAATTTGCGCCGGAAACTGTTCGCCTGTTGAACCCCAGATCAGAATGGCTGAGCTCTGTAGTAATGTGGAAAAGCCGATACAAGCGCCCAGCGCATATAGAAACCCTTTTTTAGAGGTGGTCCTAATAGCAACATTGTAAATTACCAAGCCGATCAGCGAAGCCGCAACAACTCCCACTAGAACAGCAGCCCCGAAGGGAAGGGCGGGCAGGCGGCCGGCCCCGGACAAAGCCGTTAATGCTACAAACGCGGCCGCCATAAATACTTCACCCTGAGCAAAGTTAACCGCCCGAACACCGCTCCAGATTAGGGAGTGCGCCAACGCCACCAGACTATATACACTGCCGATAGCCAGACCGGAGATAATTAGTTGGATTATCATGGTGGTGTGATTCACCTCTATCTCTCATGCGTTTGGAAAAGCTGCCACCCTTATTGGTTATTGGGATCGAAGTAAGTCGGTACTCCATTAGCGACTTTACCATATGCCATTGTATGGAGACCTTCACCGACGGAGTCAAAATCAAAGGTACCTTCTACGCCCTGATATTCGAGATTGGCAAGCGCATCACGAATATCGGCCGGATCGGTACCTGCTTCTTCAATGGCTGCGGCCAGCAAATAAATTGAGTCGTATCCAGTAGCTGCGAAGTCATCTGGTTTGTAACCAAAATGTTCCTCAAAACTAGATACGAATGATTGCACCTTAGAATCAGGATTGGATGAAATGAATCCGGCCGCAAAAATAAGCCCTTCCGCAGCCCCTGCAGCAGCGCCTACTGTGGTTTCAGATTCAATACCAGCTCCGCCGGCAAACTGGGCTTCGATGCCAATCTGGCGCGCTTGTTTCATGGCCAGACCCATATCAACCATCGGGCCAATGAAAATAACTACATCGGGTTTGGTATTGCGGATGTTAATCAACTGGGAGCTGAAATCTTTATCTCCAGGGGTCCAGGATTCATTAGCCACAACATCCATGCTGCGCTCAGCCAACCCGCCGATAATGGCATCGGCACCACCAATACCGTAGTCGGCTGAATCATGAAATACAGCGATTTTGCTATAGTTCATTTCACCAACGAGGAAGCCGACCAGGGAACTAAATTTAACAACATCATTTGCTCTGGTACGGAATACCCAGGGATTATTCTGTTGTGTAATGCTTAGGCTGGTTCCATGCGCCAGCAACGGGATCTCTGCTTTGGCAATTACAGGCAGCATTGCGAGGGTCGGAGAACTCTGACAGTCACCAATTACCGCCAAAACATTTTCACGATAAATAAGCTTATCCAGACAGGCAACCGCCTGGGCTGGAAGGCCCTGGGAATCTTCCAGAGCTAACACCAATTCCGTGCCGCGCACTCCGCCATTGGCGTTAATTTCTTCAACCGCCAATTTGGCACCATTGGCCTGTTTCTCTCCGAGCGCAGCATTATCACCGGTACGGGCGCCAACTACACCAATAACGATTTCTGATTTGGTACGTGACATTTGCGACACAATAACAACCGCTGCAATTACTAATACTACGGCCAACAAGATGAGAATTCTCAAAGATTTTTTCGTAGCCATTAGATGTCCTCCCTTTTCGCCTTCTGTGCCAAAGCCTCCGGCCAGACACTTTGATGTAATTCACATTACAGATCGGTTAAGCTACACCTGACACGTTCGAGATGCAATTTGACAGCTTCGAAAGCAGCATTTGCATCCCGTTTGCTCAATGCCCGCACCACCTCCTTATGTTCTATAATCACCTGGACTAGACGCTCTTGCCTGCGCAATCCGCGAATACCGCAGGCTACCAACTGATCACTCAGATTACCCATGATGCGCAGCATCCGATCATTGCCGATTATCTCAAAAATCTTCTGATGAAAACGTTGGTCGAGCTCCATGTATTCGTACATATCACATTCCTGCATAGCCTGCTCCTGGAGATCAACGATTTGAGACATTCCTTCGATATCATTGTCGGTAATGTAGCTGATCGCTTCGCGAATCGCGAATAATTCGAGACAAAAGCGTAATTGGATGAGGTCTTGGATTTCTTTGAGTGACATCTCATTAATGAAAATACCCTTATGTGGCACAATCCTTACTAACCCTTCTTGTTCAAGTCGCAGAACACTTTCCCGAATGGGTGTGCGTCCAATATGCAGGCGGGTAACCAAGTCCGCTTCAACTACCTGCGTCCCGCCCCTAAACTCACCGGTCAGAATCATCCGGCGCAGGATCTGATAGGCTTTTTCTTTGAGCGAACCCGGTTTGGCCGTCCGGGGTTTTTTAGCTGCATTTTCAGCTAGCGACACATAATCACCTCATAATAAATTTATGATATGCCTGTAATATATTACTGCTATATTTCTAATACATTAGTGAATCTCCTTCTTTTTGTCGAAGATTTTTGGTTGTTCCTCGGACAAAGCTGAGCGGGAGTGTAGTGCGACAGCGTTCTTGGCCAAAGGTAATCCGTTTTTGTGGCTGTG
>DHDG01000047.1:92828-101218 GCA_002399265.1 Firmicutes bacterium UBA4882
GCTGTGGCTGTTTGTTAAATAAAAAGCTCCCCTTTGCATAGACCCGAAGTTTTGTTTTTCGGGTACTACCCAAAGGGGAGTATAAAACTACTCAGACGGATCGGACTTCGTCTCTGCATGTAGGCTGCCTTCATCGCTACTCTACTCAGCAGCCTTCTTTGGCCGAATTCTGCCTTAAACTGCCGCTATTTTTATTTTGCAGCAATCTCCATCCATTAACGTACTCTGCACTGTGATATGTTCATTTTCGACTTCATTGTTCGTGACAGCCGTGATCATTGCTTTCATAGGATCCAGGCACCAGCCATGGCATGGATTGGCACCACCCATTCTTTTCGAGAGGGCACAAAGTTTGCAGACTGTTGCTGTAGCAATATATCCGTCTACTGCCTTTTCTAAGGCCCAGTTAGCGCAGCCGAAGGTGTCGGCCAGTCTCGAAAAGACTCCCTCAATATTCTCAATTCCTAACTGCTGGTTCATGTAGGGTGCCGTTTGCGACTGCCTTTCCTTTTTCTTTGCCACAACATGCTCAAGCACCTTTAACTTTTCATAGGTATTAACAGTTTCAGCAATTGATGCGGCGTAAGTGTTTTGCATAATAGCCAGTTTTTTCTCAAGTTCCATTTTTAAACGCTCCTTTATTATTGTAGTTTTGTTTGTTTCATCTGGGTTGTTTTCTTAACGTTCGTTAGACCTAGTTCGCAAGGGCTGGATTACGCTCATTACGCTGAGGATGCTCTCGTCTAGTCCCGTGTCAGGCCGCCTGCTAAAATCCATGCTAAACTGCCATGTAAATCATCTTGCTAGGCCCCGCTTCTTTGCAGCACTATCGCAATCTCTTCACGGATCTCCTCTTCCGAAAGGAACCGGTTCTTGACTACAATCTGCTCAATCAGGTTTTCCAAGAGGTGCACCAGCGTTCGCACGATCACCGTCCCATCCTGCACACCCTTAAGATGCGGCATTACCAACTGATAATGCCTGGGCAGAATTGACTGCTCCCATTCATCCATGATTTTCATCAGCTCATCATCACCGTCAAAGGATAAATAGACCTTAACACCCAGGCGATATACCTTTTTATCATAATCGCTTAACTGGTTCATCCCGTAAACATACTGGGTGTAAAAATCAACGATGTCTTCAGTCTGGAGCTGCTTAGCCTGTCTGGTCAATAGGCTGAAGTAGTCCTTTTTGATGATCTCATCAAACAGCTCCTTTTTATTGTTGAAGTAGTAATAAATCATCGGAAGTGAACAATTGACATCCTTTGCGATGTTGCGGATCGTGGTTCCATGATAGCCATGCCTGTTAAAATGATCAACCGCTATTTCTTTGATTCGGATTCGCAGTTCTTTATCTGTCATAGCCACACACTCTTCCATTTAACATTTCGTTAGGATCATAGCGCAGAATGACATATCATGCAATCCCGGGGCCCATCCGCAAAGCGTGCCTAAAAAGGCATGATCCCGTCCAGTTCATTGCCGGATTTCTCTACTGTCAGAGGATCCAGCCGCAGGATGCCAGCCCTCTGAGCATTTTGATCGGCGTATTTTTCTTCGGTAAAGCGCACTTGTGCGGTATAAGGCGGTTCGATGCGGAATGGCGCTATTTTCCCGACAAGGTTCATGGCACGTCGAGCCGATTCGCGAATAACTTCTTGTGCACGGACAGGCGAAAGCGAAATCAGCGGGGCCTGTGTAAAAACTCCTACGGGCGATGGCGATAACCCTTCCTTTACGACAGCGGTTTCGACGCCTGGTATCAGCGCGCGAACTTCATTAGCTGCAGCTTGGTCACCGGCTAGAAAGACGCATGGGATACCGGCCATTCCCAATGTGGCACAGTTCAGACCAATTTCTCCAAGCATGAGTCCGTTCAGGCGACATTCAGAAATAAAGCCTGTAAAGCTGTGGGCCAAAACAGCACGCGGTGTTCCGGCCATGGCATGAAAGCCTAACAGGAACATGGCATCAAAACCCTCAAACCCTACCGGACCGCTTTCGCCGGCACCCATTACTAAACGGCAGGCCGGGTGCAGTAACTCCACATCAATGCCTCCGGGGAACGGGCCGTGACCATCCCAGGCCGCAATTTCGGTCGCCCCACCCTGTAGTGCACCTTCAACAAGGGCGTTCAATTCCAGCGTTGCCATACGACGTGCCTGCTCATAGAATTTGCCGTCAAACCAGCACTGTTGACGGTGATCGACCACTCCGGCAGTGCCTTCCAGATCGCAAATGACATAGATTTTCACAATTAACCGCCCCCCTCTCCTTTATCGTCTAGCCCTTCTTACCAGTTATGCCAGTTTCACCAGTTTTACCAGTTTTGCCGAAAAACTTGTTTAATCTAACGTTCGTTAGAATGATATCATATTGTGTTTCATGGTGCAACAGAAATTTGGAGTACGTTGGTTTTTTTTTGATAATTTTTTGACGGCATTGCATTTGGGGGGCTTGTATTGAAGCGCACTTATGTCGCGCTCGCCCTGCTCATCATGATCCTCATCGCTGTCACGGGCTGTGCCAGTGCCAAAAAGGGCAGACTCGATTTTGCAATGGATCTCTCGTCGCTTCTTAAAAACGAAGCCGTTAGCCGGGCTGGCATCACCAAAGTCACTGTGACCTTGACGCGCACCGGTTATGACACCATTATCCAGGACCTTACGGTAAGTAATAACGTGGCCACCGGAAGAGTGGACAACCTCGCTGCCGGTTACTGGAAAGTGAAAGTGGTGGTCTTTGATGGTACCACAGCACTATTTACCGGCGAGCGCGATATTGAAATTGTTGCTGGTTTAGTGCAACAGGTCACCATTCTAGTTGATCCAGGCACCGACCCGCCCACTACCGGCTCCATTGCATTTAATATCGGCCTTAACCCGTTTCCAGACTTTAAACCTCAATATCAGCCAATCAGCCAGGGGCATGATAAGGGGGAGTCTGGGTGTGAAACGTTTTTTAATCGCGTTACTCTTGATCTTCATGATCATGGTCACATTTATTGGTTGCGCGCGAACGGGCAGCGTCGGCATTTCCATAGATTTATCATCGCTTGTTGAATCCGACGCCCCGAACCCATCTGAGATTACCAGGGCGATTATCACTCTGAGACAAAAGGGGCAGGACATCATCACGCGCCAGCTGCCCATTAGCAACAATACCGCCACGGGCCAAATCGACGACCTTGCAGAAGGTTACTGGGAGCTCAATCTGCAGGTTTTCGACGGGGTGGCAATGATATTTACCGGCGATTGCGAGATTGAAGTTCTTGCCAATATAGTCCGCCAGTACAACCTCCGAATTGATCCCGGTGACGGCGAGTCCAACATCGGTTCCATTTCGTTTGTCATTGATATCAACCCTATGATCGGCTATAAACTGATCCCCCAGCGGGTTAAAGCCTTTGCAATGGACAGTGTCAGCGGCAAGCTGTATATCCTGGATGTCGCCAATAAAATTACTGCCTATCACGCTGACACAATGAGCTGTGAAAGAGACTATGCTCTGGAACAGACACCCTCCACTATACGGCTCAATTGGGATAACACAGCGCTCTTAGTGGGTTACCCGAGCGGTATCATTGATTCGTTGGATATTGACACCGGGGAATCAACGCAAATAGCGGATCTTGCGATGCCAGCTGGAACGATCTTACCCTTTGGGGAAAAGTATCTCCTGGTCAGCAACGCGCAAAACTACTCGGGAATGTTAAAAGTCTGGAATAACGCTACAGGCATGGTTGTGGATACAGAAAACATCGCTAATCTTACCAGTAGTGCCTGCGCGTTGAATCCTTCGATCAATACCGCCTATTTGCCCGGTTTGAATTATCTGTACCGCATCCGGCTAAATTACGATACTGGAGAGATGACTGTTTCCAGTAGCGGTTATTCCTCCCAACCAGGAAAAGCTTGGGTTGCCTTCAATGATTCCAGACTGATCGTCAGCAATGGCTCGATTCTTGCCTGCTCAATATATACCGATGATTTACATTATACCGGCCAATTGGGGAATGGAATTGTTGATTTAGTTAACGATGATACTCGTGGCGGCCTGTACTATATAACTGAGGATCCAGGCAGACTTTACGCCATGCGCCATTCCGGCATGTCGGTCAATGCGTATGCCGACCTAGATGGCACTCCTGCGTTTCTCTTTCAAACTTCTGACAAGATTATCGTCATTGTCGTGGATGATGGAAATTACTACACCAAAATCTGGACGAAAGCAGAATTCGGGTTTTGAATTTCCGCCGTAATTTCTGCCGTAAGGATAAGGTCAAAAAGGGCGTTCCGCGATTTGCGGAGCGCCCTTTGAAATTGAGAACTTTGGGGACGGGCCCCCTTGGCCCCCTGGGTGGCCCCTTGGGGACGGTTCTAAAAGTGCCGTTTCCCACATAATGGTGTTTGGCACTTTTAGAACCGTCCCCAAGGTTCCGCTAGCCGATCAAGAAGCGGCCGTTGCGGTAGATGACTTCGCCATCGGCGGTAATCTCGCCACCGCCGCGCATATCGCACAGCATGTCCCAATGGATGGCGGAGAAGTTTTGACCGCCCGTTTCGGGATAGCAGTTGCCGACTGCCAGGTGCACGGTACCGCCAATTTTCTCGTCAAACAGCATGTTACGGGTGAAGCGCTGTATTCCGTAGTTGGTGCCGACCGCAATTTCGCCGACAAAGCGTGCTCCTGCATCGGTGTCAAGCACCGTTTGGAGCAACTCCTCGCCTTGCGCTGCCGAGGCTCCCACAACTTTGCCATCCTTGAACTCCAGCTGGATATCTTCAATAGCACGTCCAGCGTAGATCCCGGGGAAAGAAAAACGGATTTTACCGTTGACCGTGTTTTCAATCGGGGATGTAAAGACTTCGCCATCCGGAAAATTGTTCTGACCGGAGCAATTAACCCATTTGCGCCCTGCCGCTGAAAAAGTCAGGTCCGTATCCTGTGCTTGAATGCGGAACTGTTTCTTGGTATCAAGGTATTTGACAATTCTGGCCTGGATGGCATCAATCTTGCGCCACTCCGCCACCGGGTCTTCCTTATCCAGCAGACAGGCGTTGTAGACAAAATCCTCATACTCAAACAGCCCCATACTGGCTTCCTGAGCGTCGGCATGGGTTGGGAACTGTGTGCCGCACCAGTTCAGCTCGCCTTTGAGGGTTCTTTCGTCAAAGATGCGCTCAAACTCTGTGCGGGCGCGGCGGGATCTGCGAATTTTCTGCGGATCCACCCCGGAAAGCTGTTTGGTATTATAATCGCCCCAAATCACCAGGTAAGCCTGGTACTCACGGGCAACAACCATTTCACGCGGTGAGAAAGCGTCAAAGTGATCATCACTACCGTACCTGTAAAACAGCTCGTCCAAGCCTTCGACCAATGTATGTACTTCCGGATGTGCCCCAGCTTCCAAGGCGGCGCGGTAGCACTCATGAACCAGCGGCAACGCCATATAGGGGGCCTTAATAATCAGGCGATCGCCTTTCTTCAAATTCAGCGAATAGTGAACTAGCACATCTGCCATGCGTGTGATCCTGGGATCTGCCATCTGCAACAACTCCTTTTTCTGCGATCTGTTGAGGACAGGTTAATTTGCTTTTGGCTCGAAATGATCCGATTGGGGACAGACTTATCTTAATCATTATTCGGGATGAGTGGGAACAATCCTGCGGAGGCGCTTTGGGGACGGTTCTAAAAGTGCAAAATCCCTTATTTTGGAAAAGCGCACTTTTAGAACCGTCCCCAAAGTTCCAGATCGAGGCCGGGACGCTCTGGTGTTTGCGCCCCGGCATTGTCTTTGACTATTATTCGATCATGACAATGTAGGTATCAAGGATGTTCAAATCGGGCTCGATCACTGTCCGCGACAGGTCGTCTTCTTCAAGCGCCGATGAGGTTAATAGCCTGATCACCTGGGTAATCAGCTCGAACCGAACGGTCTTGCTGAGAATGTTGTTAGCAAACGAGAAGTTGCTAACCGGGTTTCTGGCCGTGACCACAATCCTCAGGTTCGCCTGGTTCAAACCAGCCAACTGCGGGAACGTGATGTTCTTAGTGAATGGAATGGTCACGCGCCCGATTCCGGTGCTGGTTGCCCCAGTCGCATTATTGCGCAACAAAACCACAATCTCATCAAGGAATGAGCCATTAACCTGCACTGTGATAGCCCCTGTGAACCTTCCGACAGCCTGCAGGTTCAGAACCCGATTCTCCTGCACCGCAATAATGGTGGTACCAGCTGGCGGTATCAACTGCAGATTAAAACTCAGCGTCTCAATCTGACGATCCTCCGCAATTACTCCCGGAGGCGTTGTCGGTGTAGTTGTCGGAGTGGTTGTCGGCGACACCCTGATACACTGCATCGACGAAGCCAGATCATTAAAATTGAATGCGCGGAAGTCAGGATACTGGCCTGGACCCATATCCAGCGGGGTGCCCTGGAAATTAATATCCGACCAAAGACGCACGGCATCGCCGGGCTGGGATCCAGGCAGCGGGCGCACAATCGCGGACGAAGCCCGGTCATTGAAATCAATATTACGGAAATCCGCCAGCGGCGCAATCAAGGTCCGGAAACTGCCTTGGAAATTGATATTATCGAACAAATCGATGGCTACTCCACAAAAACCGGTCAAACATGTTCCCTCCTTCCAGCATCGAATTAGATCATACTAGGTCATAATATGAAGTGTTCGCTCAGTAAGTAACCTGACGAATGTCAAATAGGGCTTTTGGCACTACCCTTTGGCACTGCCTATCCCATTCGCTGCGCCCATTTCTGATAAAGCTGTTCCACTGCGGTGCGAATTTCCTCGTAGTCGCGGTAGACTTCGATCGGAGCAGATTCTCCGAACAGGGCTTCTGTTGCGCGCAGCTGTTCCTCCAGCCTGGCGATCTCCGTCTCCAGGAGCGCGACCTCTTTTGCCGAATGCGAGGAGACGGTGGCCGTGGCCGCGGGCGCGGCCGCGGTTGTGCGTGCTGCCGCACCGGTGGCCGCTGCGGTTCTGGCTGCCCCAGCCGCCCCAACTGCCGCGCCCGTCGATGCCGTGTCATCTCCTCCCTGTGCCGCCCCGCCGATGCCGCGGTATTCGTTATATCCGCCGCGATAGGACACAATCTTGTAGTCCTCAACTGCCAAAATCCGCCTGACGCAACGATTTAGAAAATAGCGATCATGCGAAATCGCGATGATTGTACCCGCATACCCGGTCAGTGCCTTTTCCAGCGCCTCCCGGGCCGGCAAATCCAGATGATTGGTCGGTTCGTCCAGAATCAGACAATCCGGATTGCTGAGCAGCATGCAGGCCAGGTAAAGCCGCACGCGCTCCCCACCACACAAAACGGCAATCCGCTTCTCGATGTCATCCCCGTAGAACAGGAATTTCGCCAGCCAATCACGGGCGGCGGCGTCACTCAGATCCGGATGCTCCGCCAGCAGCTCTTGCAAAACAGAACGGTCTTCATCATCAAAAGCGATCTGCTGTCCCAAATAACCGTAACGCACCCAGTAACCGAGGCGGGCGAATCCTTGATAATCCTCATCCTGTCCCATGAGCACCCGCAGCAGCGTGGTCTTGCCGCAGCCATTGGGACCGACGATGCCAACATGATCCCCGCCTTTGATCAGAAATTCAGCTTTGTCAAACAAGACGACATCGCCAAAAGACTTGCTGAAGTTCTTGGCACTAGCCACTTCACTGCTGATGTGCCGGGCTTTGCCGAGCGCGATTTTCGGCCCGGTGGTGCGGGCTACATGGTCCAGGCTGCGGTTGCGGTCGAGCTCCGCCTGAAACCGCTCTGCCACCTTCATCCTGCTATGATAAGCACTAATTTTGCGCTGCGCTTTATAGGTCTGCGCAATTTGCTCATTGCGCTTCACCTCCCGCCGCAGACGATTACGCTCATCCATGACAAATTCCCGGCGGCGCTCCTTTTGCTCCAGGAATGAAGAATAGTTGCCTTTGCGTTCGAGAGTCGTGCCCTCCTGCAACTCGATAACCCGCGTCGCCACTTGATCAAGAAAGTAGCGATCGTGTGAAACAACCAATACTCCGCCCGGGAAGTTCCTGAGGAAGCCCTCCAGCCACTCGGTGGCCGGAATATCCAGGTGGTTAGTCGGTTCGTCGAGAATGAGCAACTCCGCCTCGCTCAACAGCACGCGCGCCAAGGCTACCCGCATTTTCTCGCCGCCGCTGAGCCGATCGGCCGGCAGATTCAGCGCTTCCTCGCGCAGGCCCAGCCCGGTCAAGGTCGATTTGATGCGCGCCTCCAGAGAATATCCTCCGGCCAGTTCATATTCGGTAGCCAGTCGACCATAGTCATTTAGCAGCTTCTCGAGTTCGGGGCCAGTGCTGCTGTCGCCGGCGCTGGTGCCGCTGGTGCCGC
>DHDG01000047.1:101383-107711 GCA_002399265.1 Firmicutes bacterium UBA4882
CGCCGGAGCCTTCAGCCATCCTCTTCTCGAGTGCGCGCAGGCGGCGCTCAATAGCCAGTAAATTTTCAAACGCCTTAGCGGTCTCTTCAACAGCATTGCCACCGGCAATTTCGAGTTGCTGCGAAAGGTATCCAATTTTAATGTTTTTCGCCATGATAATGTTACCGGTATCTTGCTGATCAAGACCCAACGCAATCCGGATAAGCGTTGTTTTGCCAGCGCCATTCGCACCCACCAGCGCCACGCGTTCGCCCCGCTCAATGCGCAGACTGATGCCATCCAAAACCATTCTGGTGCCATATTCTTTTGTGATATTTTCTAGTGTTAATAAGCTCATGATCATTACCTCCAAATCAAAACAAACCAAAATAAAATAGCCGCTGAGTCGATCGATCGTACTCTGCGGCCATGATTAAGCGAAATTAATAGCAGGCATCTGATCACAAGGAAAACGAAGCAAAAAAACGCTGCTTCCCAAGTGTGGATGCAAACTGCGAACACAAACCAAGCACACAATCACAACGCCATGCGCGAAATAAGAAACCCAACGGTATACCCAACGGCACACCCGACGGGATACAGTAATTAGTATTCATTTTTGCGCCTGACGTCGGTGAAAGGGTCTCAGTTACATGGCTCCAAGCAAAGCACACCGACTTTATGCTCTTTGGTCAATGCCTGGAGCAGACCCCGCGACCGAATGCCAGCGCTACCAGAACCCGAGTTTCCATTGTAATGGCTCCTTCGCGCTTTTAATACCCGCTTTAATTCCATAAAGCTAACTCTATTATATGTTGCGCAAACTGCCCCGCCAATGATACAGATTGATTCTTGACCATTCTTTATTAACTCCTTGCATTCTTTACAATTGATCAGGAGCTAATTTTCCGGATTAAATGATCAAAGCACGAACAAGAATATATTTTGATCCGAAAATGCCAGGCCATGACACAATGTAATACAAAAAATCGGAGAGCCCATCAGGCTCTCCGAAACCCTTGTCAAACATGGTGCGCCCGGCAGGATTCGAACCTGCGGCCTTTTGATTCGTAGTCAAACACTCTATCCAACTGAGCTACGGGCGCTTGTTACACCGCATTCGGTGCAAATATCATTATAGCATAGGGGTATGGCAATTGCAAATGGTAATTGACTGCCTGACACTGGTATTTGGCTGCCTATATGCCTATATTTGGTCGCCCTTGCCTAATCAGGCGTGTCGCCCTTGCCCATCTCAGGACCGGCCTTCGCGAGGTCTGGATAGAAGTAGGAAACCATCGCAGCGTATCGATCCTGCGATGATAAGCAGGTACCCATAAGATAGCCCTTTTCATTTTGATATTCTCTTAAGCCACGGTAGTAAAACAGCTTGTGTTCATGATCAACAATGAAAGGGAGGATCTCGTTTTTGAGACACTCCTTAAACATAATGATGCGCCCCATGCGGCCAGCAGTTTTCGAATTTCAGTGCCAACCTTTGCGGGAGAAGTTGCCTCCAGATCTCCGACCACATTCGGCCTGGCTTTGTAGTCCCCGATCCGAAACCACTCTTGACGTTCGCCAGAAGTATTTCTTTTAAGCAACCGATGGAATTCCTTGATCATTTCCTCCGTCAGTTGCTCGTCAGCATGGGCCAGCATATAGTCAAAACAAGAAAAATGGTTCACTGTTTCAATAATATCGTCAACATTGACCGTTTCATCAGGCTCGATATTGATGGTGTTGGTCTCGTAAATGTAGCGGGTTTGTTCCTCGGACAGGCGACTTCCTTCAATCCGGTTGGAATTAAAAGCGAGCTTGACCTGGGTCTGATGGTACAGACCGCCTTCGAGCGCCAGCGCTTTTTCTTCCTTTAACCGTTCCAGCAGTCCCTGTTTCATGGTATCACACTCTTTCCAGGACCTGTGCTGCCTTCGCACCTGCACTTCGCGATGCAAATCTTCACACGCCTATGCTTCGCGCAGGCGTATCGTTCGGCGCATCGGCCACGACCCCGGACAACTTCAAGAGCCTGAAGATCAAAGGGGCCACATAGATTCCAAAGATGCTCATCGCCGCATACCGAATCAACCCTGCGATCCCTTCCGCCAAAGTAGCCGGCTCCGGAGCCCCAACGGTCCCAATGGGATTCGCCAAAAAGCCAGTTGCCGGGATAATGGCCGCCAAGACCGGCTTGAGGCCGATGCGCAATGCCATGATGCCACCTATCCCAATGACAACCTTTAGTATATGCTTGAGGAAGGTTGCTTTCACGTCAAATTTGACGTATTTGTCTTCCAGGAGCCCGCCGACCAAAAACCCAATGATAAAACCGACGGATTTGAAGCCATTGATTGTATAATTGAAGGCCACCAAAATCAGCGGCAGCGCCACCGCCAAAGTTAGCGAAAGTCCCCAGGACACCTTGAGCTTATGCCTGTTCTTGAGTTTACTGCGCTGATACCACTCAAAGATCAGATGCGCCAGAAATACAACCAGCAAACCAACGACCCATCCGACTAGCACATCGCTGGGCGAATGCACCGCCAGATAGATGCGCGAGGAGCCTATTAGCAGAAACAACACCACCGCCAGGATCGTAAGCCAGGAGCGTCTGATCCCGGTGGCTAAGAAAGTCCAGAAAGTGGCGGACCCTTGGGCATGTCCGCTCGGAAAGCCATAGCCTCCGCCTGTTTCGGCGTGCATCGACTCGACAAGGCCCGGCCATTTTCCCTCCGGACGCGCTATTTTGAAGGCTTGTTTAAGGGCAGTGTTGAGATAGTCCGAGCAAATAACGATCAACCCCAGCCGGAAGCCAAACCGCTTGTTGATACACCAAAAGATCACGGTCAACGCCAACAAGTAAAAGTTCTCGCTGCCAACCATGGTTATGTAGTAGGAAATCTTGTCCAGAATTGGGTTGCGCAAATCCACAAACCACTGAAGGATGGATAGATCCCAGTCCATTTTCCCACGCTCCTTTTGATGGTTTTGCTCTCATTCTTTTTTGGGATTCTGCTTTGAGATTCTGCGCTGAGGCCGTTTTTTCCTCTGCGATTCTGCCATTCCACGGTTCTGCCATTCCGCCATGTACGTCTTGTGTCCATTTATGCGCTCGACAGTTCCTAGCAGGCAAAGTCGCCGAAAGTCTGCCGCCCTTCCCGGAATGTCGCCAAAACCTTAATATCTTTAATGTTGGCCGGTGCCACCAACCACGGATCTTCTTTCAGAATGACCAGATCCGCGCGCTTGCCTACTGTAATGCTGCCGCGATCATGTTCCTGAAACGCAAGGCGGGCAGCGTTTTCTGTATAGAGCCGTACTGCCTCGGTCACACTCAGGCGTTCGTCGGCGCGAAAATGATTGACAGCGGCGTGGATGCCCAGCAGCGGATCCAGTGGCGTCACTCCGGCATCAGAGCCGCCAGCCACTAGGACCCCGGCTTCCAACGCGGACTTCAGCGCGTTGCTTCTGGACCATCGTTCCGGGCCAAGTGTGGCCTCATAATCGCCACCCCGTTGTCCCCAATAGTAGTCAAATGCTGGCTGCATCGCCACGGCCACTCCGAGACGGGCAGCCCGCTCAAAATGATCCGGCCGTGGGATTTCCAGATGCTCGATACGGTGCTGATGATCCGACCGCGGATATGCTAGCAAGGCCTTTTCAAAGGATTGCAGCAACATCTCTGCCGAACGATCGCCACCGACATGCATCGAAACTTGCAGGCCTGCGCGGTGCGCCTTCTCTACGAATTCATCAAGTTCTCCCTGAGAAAAGTAATTGGTGCCAATGCAACCCGGCAGATCACGATAAGGTTCCATCATTGCGCCGGTATGGGTTCCGATCGAACCATCCAATGGCACGCATCCGCCGATACGCGGCAGTTCAGCAGCCAGAGCTTTAGCGACCTCTGTCGTTTGCCAATATAGGACTACATCCACCGGCAGTTCACCATAAGTGATCATGTCCTGCAATACGCGCACGTCCTGATCGCTGAACAGAGGACCGCCTTCCATAGCGTGAATTGTGGTAATCCCATGCGCCGCCGCTTCCAGGGCTGTGCGCCGCAGTGCCTCATGCCGTACGAGGTCAGAAACCAAGTTCGCCAGTTTATTGCGCGCCTGGCTGTTCGCTTTGGCAGTCAGGAGGCCGGTAGCCCGCTTGGTCTGCAGATCGCGGTCGACTCCGCCAGGCATGCCGATTGGGAGCCCGCTAGGGGTTTCAATCCCCACATATTGCAGACATGCGGAGTTGCCGCAACCAGCATGGTATTCCGCGTGGCAAACCCACACAATCCGATCGGGGGCAGCGGCGTCCAGCTCTGTCCGGGTAGGCATACGCTTTTCGGGTATCGTTGAAGGATCCATTCCGCTGCACCAGACCAATGTACCTTCCGGACACTGCGCAGCGGCGGCGGCGATTTTGATGAGCACTTCCTCCAGCGACTTAACTCCGCGCAGGTTTGGGCCGATCAGATCATAACCGTAAGCCGTCATATGAACGTGTGTATCAATAAAGGCCGGCAGAAGCACTGCTCCCTGTAAGTCAATCACTCTGGCGTCCTGCAGGTTCCGTTCCCGTTCCGGCTCCAGCCGCGATTGCGTCGCTGAGCCGGATTCCGATTCCGTCCAGATTGCAGAAATTTGTCCATCTCGAACGGAAAGGGCCCCGTTAACCGGCGCCCTCCCTGGCAATTGTATTTTTCCCCCAACAAAGATGAGGTCATCCATCTAAGAACCTCCATTCAGAACCGCCTAAAAAGTCAGCCTAATGCGCACACAGGCGGGTTTTTGAACACCTCTGTTCCGGCTTTAACGTTCTAATAATAATTCCACTTTGTCCGGACATATCCTGTTAATAATTGTGTATCGGCGCCTTGCGCTTGCGCGATGCAAAGTGCCGATATCATTGTTTCAAACATCAGCGTTTCAACCATCAGCCAACCGTATCCAAATCCAGCTCCATAATGACCTCACCAGCATCCATCTCGCCGGTAAGCCGGAATTTCAAGCCAAGATACAAGTTTTTAGCGTCTTCTGCACCGTCAACGAAGCACAGCCTGATTATAGGATACAAATGCTCTGATCTTAACATTTCGATTAAAAGCTCCATGGCCTGCCGGCCATATCCTTGGCGCTGAAAATTTTGATCGATCATGAACTGTGAGATGTAGTAGCAACTTAGTTCAGGCAGATCGCGCAACAGCACAAAGCCAATCATCGCATCCTCATGATAAACCGCAAATGGTCGCGCGGTGTCATAAAAGGCATAGGCTTCGCCCAGAGATTTGGCGTTGGGAGCGACGTGAGTTTTTTGTTGATCTGCAACGGTCAGCCGCATGCACTCCCGATAATTATTCTTAGTAATGGGCTCCAACCGAACCTGAACGTGACCCATGGTCATAGCAGCCCCCTTAGAGCAGCGTCAAGTAGGGTTTGTACTGGTCGAAGTGCTCCAGGATGACAAGGTAGTAGACGTGTACATTGGTTGCGCCAGCACCGATTTCTTCAAACGGGGTGGTTAACATGAAGTGCGCCCCGCCGTCAGTGCGATCCAGGATATACATTTCACTGCGCTCTGCCAATGCTAAGATCGTCCAGCCGTTTTCGGTATTCTCAACAGCGCCCCACGGCGAGTGGATTGAGGCATAACCGGCCAGGCGATTGCGATGATACATGTGGCCGCTGATTTCGCTATGAATCATACCTTTGGAAAGGTCGCCGCCCGGCTGCAGATAAGCGATCGCACCCGACTCAACGCGCACAGGTGCCTGCGAGAGGTTGATCAGGGACGATACTACCGCCAAAATGCGGCTGCCACCCAAAGTCAGGTATTCCGTTTCCAGGATCAAGCCTTCAAATCCTGGGCGTTTGCTTTGCACGCGTGTCCGCGCCCCAGTCCAGAGCTGGCCGCCCAATCCGATGCGTTCCGCTTTTGCGCCGCCAAACGCATCCCGATAGAGCTGTACGTCACCGCCACGCTCATTATAGAAAATGGGATGGATCCCGCCAAACCATGGCTTGGTGGACTTGAAGGTGCCTTCTTGCGGATACGCGGAATACAAATGATTAATGCCGCCGATTTCAAGGGCATGACATGATCCGCAGAATGCCGGGTCGACAATGAAGCGCATCAGTCCGTTGTCAACGATATACTTCCTGCTATTGTCCGCCAAAGCGTTACTGGCAGAGCTTCTCACGTTTCCGGGACATTCTTTGACTGTCACGGCGCTACCATCGCCGATCTTCAAGCAGGCAAACTCGGAAGTCTGCACGCTGCCGCGCGTTTTCAGGGTCACGCGCCCCAGACCGACCTCGGGCACTGCCGCCCCCGCCCCATTAGCATGCGG
>DHDG01000047.1:107924-123734 GCA_002399265.1 Firmicutes bacterium UBA4882
GGCCGGGTTGGCAGCCAGGACGTTTTCAAAAGCCAACGTATCCGGCTGACAGTGCCAGCCTTCCGGCATCGTGACCTGCAGCGTACCAGTCATCGATTTCATGGTCCGCATACTGGAAACGTGAAGTTTGCGAGCCGCTTGGTTGCCATTGAGCAGCACCGGCTGATCAAAGCCATATTCGACTGCTCTGCGGGGCTGCAGCTCATGATCTTTAGCAATGCGCCCTTCGATCAATAATGAATATTGCCGGCGCACGCTGTCAATGTTGCCGCTACCGGCGTAAAAGTAGAGCGGCGCGATCTCGGCAACCTGTCCCGGCTTGACTTCCGGGAACTGCAGGAACGGGCAGGCGATATTCGAAAAGGCCGGTGCTTCCGCCACACTGCCGGGATGCCAGATCACGCCAAGTACGTTGCCGTCGCCTTCTACAGCTGACCAGGTTTCCTGCCAGCAATCGCCCTTGCGCGGCAGATCATCCTCTTGCGGAAATTCGCCGGAGATAATGTCCTCGATCAGATAACCGCTCTTATATGGCAGCGCTATTCTGCGCCGGGTTGTCATCCCGGCGGGAACTACCTGGGCCTGCAAATTGAGCGTTTCTTGGCTGCTGTTGTACAAGCGGTAGGTAACCTGGATCAAAGTGCCGCTCAACAGACGGATGGTTTTCTCGAAAAGAAGGCCTGGGTGCTGCAACGACGCAACGCTTGCCACCAGCGCATCTGTGCGGGCCTCAATTGTCATGGGCAGAGCCTCGAATTCATTAGGCCAGAATGGCGGACCAAGGGATTCGATGTCTTGCGCCCCAATCAATTCGCCCGTCATGCGATCAATGATTGTGAAGTGTCCCCCGTGTTTGCGCAGCTTTAGGCAGAGGGCTTCATTTTCCAGCACACCGTCCTTTTCCGTTATTCCGGCAATGCTGCCGCCAAGCGGGACAATTACCGCTGTCAGAGGCTGGATGCGCGAACACCGCTCGCGGCCGCCGTCGCCGCCAACTCCACCGCTGCCACTTTCATCATCATTATAAAAGGCAAGTGCATCGAGGTGATAGACCCCCGGCTGATCACAACTGAGCGTGATCGGTATGCCTGCGTAATGCCTGGCATCCGCTGAGAAATGACCATTTTGGTCGCGATCCTGATGAGCCTGATCCTGATTCTGATCCTGATATGCGACTGTCAGTCCCGGGCTCGGGGTGATCTGCAACCTGCCAGCAATCGGACGATCGAGATTGTTCTTCAGACGAATGTATGCCTTGATTTTTTGTCCTTTCGCAACGAAAGGCGGCAATGCTCCCGGATAGAGATCGATCGTGAGCGGCTGCCTTACGCGGATGCCGGTTTCAAGCACGATCGCCTCCGTGCCCACGACGGCAATCGTCTTAATGCGGTTGGCCGCCTCGTCTTTGTCCTTCTGAGGGACTTCCGCTCCTATTTTTAAATCGCAACGATGCTCGAGGGCCGTCTTTCCTTGGAGCTTCTGCTGAAACTCGGCGTTCAGTTTCACAGCCTCGTCGCCGGAAGCCTTCAGGTAAATTGGCACCTCCTGCTCCGCTTTATTCTCCAGCAACCAGCAGACCTGATGGTCCATGCCGGCAACCGGGGCGGCGTCGCTGATTGTGCTGCCAACTGACCAGCGCTCATTTTCGATGGCAGTGATCGCCTTAGCCTCGCGGTCAACCACTACTCTGAGAAACTCGCTGCCGGCGCGCCAGGTATATTGAAAAGCCTTCATGCCATGCCATTTTTCATCATCCTCACGGACTTCAAGGCAGCGTTCGTATGTGTCATACCAATCATGGCGCGCAAAGAAATCCCTGGCCGGGCCTTGTTGTGCAATGAGCGGGATATAGTTCTGCATATATACCGTTGTTTCGGGAACCCAGAAAAAACCCGTCTTTTTATAAAGCGGCACGGCTTTCATATTGGCGGGCCAGGTGTTCAGATCCAGCCGCCTAACCTGCAGCTGAGTTGCCCGCTCAACAGCCTTTTTCAGCAGGGCTTTACCCACCTTGCAGCCGTGGAAATCCGGGTGGACGTTCAGCAACGAAATATAGGCGGCTTCCGGTTCTTTTTCATAACGCACCATTTCGCAATAGCCCAGGATGGTGTTATCATCGTCGCTCAGGGCCAGCTCAATCGATATGGCAGCGGTCTCTTTCATCCAGTCCAGCATGCGCTGTTCATTAAAAGGAATCCCACCGCCGAACCCAAATGGCCAGGCACCCATGCTTTCATTCCACATCACAGCCAGCCGAGCGGCATATTTCGGATCATAGGGTATCACTTTGTAGTTGATCATCATAAGGCACTGCACCTCCGCGTCCAGGATAATAGGCGAAGACTAATAGTTAAGACAGTTCACCAATATATCAAGATTATCACGCCATTTTCGGCCGGTCAACGACCGAGAACCGTTCCGAGCCAACATTACCGGATTGCCAATGGATCGCCGCCGCAAGCATCCATAAATGTAATGTTTCGGCGTAAAAAAGGAAAACCTATGCCTGTTACCGAATTTATGGTATGCACTGTGAAAACGCGATAAAGTCGCGGAAATGCCTTCGCCTTAACTGACGCTGGCTTTTGTGGGAGGGAATTACTCTTGGGGAAATGCCAGAACCGTGTTATTGAGGTGGAAAACGAGTCCTTCGATCGCATTCCGGTCTCCACCCACCTGCTTGTTGCGGGGGAAGATATTGTTCAAGTTGCCACCAATTATCTGGATGGCCTTACACAGGAGGGCGACTGGGTTGTCCTCAGCGAAAAAGCTGTGGCAGCAACAGAAGGAAGAGCGATCCCGCTCGACGAGATCAACCCATCCCGCATGGCCGGATTTCTCAGCAAATTCGTGCGCAAAACCCCTCACGGCATCGGCCTGAGCATGCCGGAGACTATGGAAATGGCCATCCGTGAAGTGGGGCTGCCGCGCATCCTGTGCGCTGCAGCACTTGGTGCTGTTACCAAAGCTGTCGGAATGAAAGGTGTCTTCTATCAGGTGGCCGGGCGCAAAGCAGCCGCCATTGACGGGCCAACCTCCTCAAATATACCGCCCTATGATCATTGCGTCATTTTGGCTCCCAGCGATCCGGACGGCATCGCCCTCAGGATCAGCACGGCGATTGGTCGCCAGACTGCAATCGTGGACGTCAATGATCTTGGTTCAGAAGTCTTGGGCGCCACCCCGGGGATCGATCGGCGGAAACTCCGGCTGATCATGAGTGACAACCCGCTGGGACAAGGCAAGGAACAGACCCCCATAGGGATCATCAGGCGGGATCTGTCGCACATGCAGGTGGCAGCGACCGCGACTGGGGCGAACGCAGCTGGCACAGCCGGGGCAGCTGAGACGGCCGCAGCGAGCGCAAAATGAGCTGCCAAAGGCTGCCGTAATGGCAGCCTTTTAAAATCATCAGCATCAATCATCGGCACCGCATTATCCCTTGATAATCCCGTTCCCGACAGCATATTCGGCAATCTGAACAGCGTTCAGCGCCGCGCCTTTCAGCAACTGATCACCAGAAGCAAACAACTCAATCCCATTAGGGTTCGAAAGATCCGTGCGCAAGCGGCCGACCAAAACCTCGTCCTTTTCACTGCATTCGATCGGCATTGGGAAATGGTTGTTGACACGGTCGTCAACCACTTTTACACCGTTAGCGGCACCCAGCAGGGCACGCACCTCATCGAGGTCAACCGGCCGATCAGATTCATAGTTGATCGACACGCTATGCGCCCTGACAATCGGCACGCGCACGCAGGTTACCGCGATCGGCAATTCCGGAAGAGAGAGGATTTTGCGCGTCTCCTCAATGACCTTGTTTTCCTCATCATTGTAGCCATTATCATAAATAGGCGAATCATGCGAGAAAAGGTTAAACGCGATTTGGTGTTTAAACACTTCGCGCGGCAGCGGCTCCCCGGCTAAGAAGGCTTTGGTCTGATTAAGCAGTTCCCGGGCCGCCTTGGCACCGGCTCCACTCGTCGCCTGGTAACTTGAGACAACCAGGCGCTTGATCGGATAACGCTTCAGAATCGGGTAGATCGCCATCGTCAAAACAACCGCCACGCAGTTCGGGCTGGACACAATACCCTTGTGCCTCGCGATTTCAGTCCCATTGATCTCAGGGATCACCAGCGGCACGTCGGCCAGCATGCGAAACGCAGAAGTCTTGTCGATGATCAGCGCGCCAGCTTTGACGGCGTGGGCGGCAAACTGCTTGCTGACGCCCGAACCGGCACCGAAAAATGCTATTTCCACACCCTCGAAGGAAGTTTCCTTCAATTCTTCAATGACGACATCGCGGCCGCGAAACGGCATGGTCTTTCCGGCCGAACGCCCGCTGGCCAGGAGTTTTATCGAACGGATCGGAAAATTGCGCATATCAAGCATCCTGACTGTCTCCGAGCCGACTGCTCCTGTTGCACCTACTACCGCTACATTATAATCACGCATCCACGCCACCCCTTTTCTCTTATCATTTATTATTATAGCATGCTCTGGCCGCCCGTGTTTTCTCGGATGAATTTATTCTATGATAGCAGTATACTGCAGGACAATAAAAATCAAGCAAGAAATGTTTACGCAGGTGGGAGGGATTACCTTGAACAAAATACGTTTTCGCGATTTAGAGTTAAAACCGGAAGAAAAGGCTCAGCTGTTCCAGAAATATGCCCAGGATTCGGCCCCAGGCGGCTTGAAAGCCTTGGATCCCGGTCGGCGCAATTTGCGTGTTCCCGTGAAGCAGGAAGTGCCGCCGCTGGACCCCAATTCAGTCGCCAAAGAGCTTGGTCGTACAGTTGTTTTCAAGCACGCCGGTTCCAAATATGAGGCTGACGGAGAAAACATTAGGAAGAGAGAGGACTGACACTCGATTTTTGCTGTAGTGCTTGGTCTGATATTGGTATGTTCCTGGAGCGCCGCCACGATTTAATTCCAGCTTAGCAGCGCTGGCTGTAAGGATTTGTGCGCTGACCTTGTCATGATTATAAGGAGCATAGAAGTGGAGTAGCACGCATGAAGCAGGACGCAAAACAGGATGCGAAAAGGGGCACGGTTAATTAGGTATTTGGAACTTTTAGAACCGTCCCCAAAGTTCCTTCAATCAATGCCGAGGCCGCCCGTTCGGGCGGCCTTTCCTTTTCGCGCTCTCTCGCGCGCTTTCTTATTTTCTTTTATCCGCTTTTGTCTTCTTACTCGCCTCTGAGTTCTTTGTTGCTCTTGACTTTGGCCTGCCAGGCGTGCAGTGCCAGCGCCACTGCGATTACGCCGTATGCCAGGAAGACGCGGAAGTATTCGCCCACCTGCGGGATGCCCAGAAGTTTCTGGCCCGCTAGCGGCGAAACGATGAACAAGGTATGGAAGAGGAGTACGCCAACAATCGCATTCCAGATGGTCGCCTTACGGGTCGTGGCTCCACCCACCAGCAGCGCCGCAATGGCGAACGTGCCAACTTGTTCGTGACTGTTGTAGGTGTTCATTGTGCCGATATTCTGCAGGAAAATCAACTGTCCCCATGCCGCCAGCACGGTCGAAATAACCAGCGCCACCGTGCGGGTGCGGTTCACATTGATACCAGCCACCTCGGCAATGTGCATATCCTGCCCGACCGCCCGCATCTGTTGGCCCAAACGTGTGCGGATCAGGAATGAAATGGCCCAAGCGAGCAGCGCCGTGACTACAAGCGTCAAAATTGGTATCCGCCAGGGACCGATCGGGATCGAGCCAACCTCAGTCATGATGAAACCGTCCCAGATGAAATCAAGACCGCGGTCCAACGCATAGGAAATATCGAACAAGTCGATCGTATTCTTTAACCCAATACCGGATGGCAGCATGATGGCGGGATTCTTCATCGGAATAACCCAACCGAGCAGCACCAGGAATACCAACTGATAAACACCGTTGGCAAAGAACCCCAATATCATGCCGGTCACCATTTCACGGCCCTTGGCTTTGTTAAGCACCAGCGCCGTCAGCCAACCTAAAACCATGGCAATTGGCACCGAAATGAGGGCTGCTAAACCAAACCCCCCCAGCCCGGTCCAACCGTAGTGCGTAGTTATGATTAACGCAGCCTGACCAGCCATAGCGCCAACGACAATACCAAAGTTGAGACCCAGGCCGGCAATAATCGGAATCAGCAGCGAAAGCACCAGAAAGCTGTTTCTGCCCAGCCGGCCGAGTAACTCGTTGATCAAATAGTTAATATCCAGACCGGCCGCGATAATGCCGCCAATGGACAACAGAAGGAAGAAAATCGGAACCGAATTTTTGCCTAAAACCGCACCAATCTTCTTCGTGTTAACATGCGCATGCGCGTGCGCTTGCGTTTGCGCGTTCGGGGTATTTGCGGATTGAGCAGGTACTTTTTCCGGCATAACGATTACCTCCTTCCTACCCTGGTCAAGGCGTAGAGGATCGCACCATTCTGGATGATCATACGCGCAATTTCACTGATGCCGCCGCCGACTTCGGATCCGTCCAGAACGGTCTGGACTACCGGTAGAGCGGTCGTCAACAGCGTGAAGAACAGGATCGAACCGATAATGACCTGACTGATTGTTGCCTTGCGCAACGTCGCACCACCGATCAGGATGGCCGCAATCGCAGGAAAGGCCATATAGAGCGGTGCGTTATAGAGCTGCAGGAACCCGTAACTTTGAGCGTAAACAATGATACCAATCGCACCCAGTACGGTAGACATGATTACTCCGGTATAACGCATCTTGCGGATATTGATCCCGGACGAAGCGGCGTACTCCGGATTGGAGCCGACCGCCAGCATGGCCAAACCGGTCCGCGAGCGGAAAAACAGATACATCAATACGCAGAAGAAACCGAAAAATAGCAATAGGCCTGTCGGGATCGTCATTGCAAAGTTTCCGATCACAATATTAAACGCGAGAAAGTTGTTCAGCACACCGGCGTAATAATCGTACAGAGTTAGCGTATAGCGCAGCCCCTGTCCGCCAATTGCGAAAATCATGGATGGATTCTTAATCGGAGCCGTGAGCCAGAAAATTGCCATACCGGCCACTACTGAGAACCCGACATAAGTTCCAACCATCATTTCCTGACCGGCCACTTTCTCGAGCAATTTAGCATAGAGCCAGCCAGCAATCACGGACAATGGGAGAGCCAGCAAAATTGCCACGAAGAACCCGGTAAATCCAGTGAGGTTCATACTCATACTGAAAACTCCGCCGACCAGACCGCAGATTATCCCAACCGGCAGACCGAAGTTTAGCCCGGCACCGCAGGTAATCGTCGGAACCATCGCCAGCACCAGCAAACCATTCATGCCAACACGTTTTAGCGAATCGCCCAGCAAGCTGCCGAGATCCATTCTGTAGATCACAGCCAGAATCAACAGGGCCAACAGGAAGCAGGTGATGATCAGACGCGGCACGCCGTACCATTCAAGAAAGTTAGCCACAGCCTTAATGATCCTATTCTCCGCTACTCTCCCGGAAGAAGCCGGCGTTGGCGCATTTGCATTGGCATTTGTATTGGCGTTGCTCATCTCAACCTACCTCCTTTACATTGCCGGCTTTGCCGGCCATCATCAGACCATATTCCACGTCGGAGGCATCTGGCGGCAAGATACCGACCACTTTGCCTTCGTAGACAATGGCAATGCGATCGCAGATTTTCCGCAATTCAGCCAGCTCGCTGGAGGTCATCACAACGGTCATACCGTGCGTGCGGTTGAATTCCACCAACAGATCAAGCACCAACTGTTTGGCACCGACGTCGATTCCGCGGGTCGGTTCTGATACCCAGAGCACTTCCGGTTCCAGGGTGAACGCCCTTGCAATACAGACCTTCTGCTGATTACCGCCGGAAAGTCTCCGAACTAATTGCATCGGGCCAGTACAGCGAATATCGAGATCTTTAATCATCTTCAGCGCGTGTGAACGGATTCTCTTACCATTCTGTAGGCGTAACGAATTCAAAGGCCCCTTGTACAGAAATTTATTCTGAGCCTGCATGCTGGTAAGCACAATATTCATTTCGATAGATTCATCCAGTAATAAACCGACTCCGCGGCGGTCTTCAGACACAAAGGCCATCTGGGCCTGCAAGGCCGCTTTGGAATCATTCAAAGGCACATCCATGCCGCCTTTGACGACCTCTCCCATTGCCGGATACATCCCCATGACACCGTTGGCGATACCGACTTTCCCATGGCCAGCCAAACCACCGATGCCAAGAATCTCGCCTTTACGGACCCGCAGATTCAGCCCCTTAACCCGCTCACCGGGCATTTCGACCCGCAAATCGCTGATCGAAAGGGCGATCTCACTATCCGACGGTTCGAAGCCGCGCGGTGGCAGTTTGGCGCGCTCAATTTTGCGTCCGACCATCAACTCCGCAATACGCTCAATTTTGGCTTCGTCCTTGGGCATTTGCGCCACGATTTCACCGTCGCGCAGGATGGTAATGTTATGACTGATACTCATCACTTCGTCCAAACGGTGCGTAATAAACAGAATGGCGATCCCTTCCGCAGCCAGCCGGCGCATCGCGTCCAGCAGGTACTCTGCTTCGCTTTCCGTCAGCACGGCGGTGGGTTCGTCAAATACCAGCAACTTAATATTCTTTTTATCAATTTCGCGAGCGATTTCCACAAATTGCTTATAGCCGACCGGCAAACCTGCCACCGGAGCCCATTCATCAACAGAGAGACTGAGCTTTTCGAGCGCCGCCCGCGCATCTTTGCGCATCGCGGGTACATTCAGCGTCTCCATCTTGGCACCCAGAACGCGGCTGACCACGTTCTTGCGGGTGATTTCCCGGTTCAGCTTAATGTTCTCGGTTATCGTGAAACCTGGCAACAGCATAAATTCCTGATGGACCATGCCAATTCCAAGTTCCATGGCACGGCGCGGAGATTCAATCCTGACGCTTTCTCCGTCAAGCATTACTTCACCGTCAAAACCGCCGGTTTCATGGATTACGGGCATTCCGAACAAGATGTTCATCAGGGTGGATTTGCCGGCTCCGTTCTCACCGACCAATGCGTGAATTTCGCCCGGCCTGACTGAAAGGTTCACATCTTTAAGAACGGTAGTACCAAAGTAAGCTTTGGTGATCCCTTTCAATTCCAACACGAAGGAGTCAGACATGGCTTTTTCCCCTCTCAATACGAGTCTGATACGGATGTGCAGGTTATAAAACAAGGTGCCGGGCAAGGCCCAGCACCTCGCGATTCCTTATGAATCAGAATCAGAAGTTATTTACCGCCAAAAATAATGGAATCGAAGATGTACATATAGAAATTACCGTTGTTGCTACGTTTCCGGAAGGACAGAGCCTTATTACCGGAGCTGACTTCCACCAACTGTTTGATGGCTGCGGCGTCTTTAATGTTGATGGTCTTTTCGACTGCGCGTTTCGCAATGTCGACACCAGCAGTGGTGTGGAGATAACCGGTTGCTGCCGGCCAGGTCGCAAAACGACCAGCGCCGCCACGCTTCACGATTTCAGCTTCGATAGCATCGGAGATTGCCGGGAAATTGCCTTTCATAGCGTCGGTAATTTCCAGACCGAGTGCGCCGGGATAACCGTGTGTCGGGCTCGGGCAGCACTGTTCGGGGAAGATCGCACCAGTCTGCAGAGCGGCCACGATAAGGGGCTCCTGCATACCGCAGTTGGTCGAGAAGAGCGCGATGTCTTTGCCATGTTTGGCAACCTGACGCGGCACATCTTCCAGAATGAACTGCTGGGCAGCGGGGAGTCCGCCTTCACCCATCGGGTCCGGAGCGGTGACATCGACGAATTCCAGTCCGATTTTGGCACAAGTCTCTTTCATGATGTTACGACGGCTTGACAAGTCCTGATAGGACATATGGCGCGGGAAGGAGTAATGCAGGAACTTTTTGGCACCCATTTTCTTGGCAAGCTCAACAATGGTGGTACCACGGGAAATGTTGTCTGGAATCAAAGAAACATCAACATACTTTTCGATTAGTGGCGGATCCTCATGCGGCTCGCCGACAACAAAAATGATGTCCGGACGGAGCTCTTTGACCTTGCGGATTGCGGCCACTGTTCCAGGAACGGCCTGGTTAATAACGATCGCTTTTACATCCCTGTCGGAGGCAAGACCCGTAATTTGAGCAATGTACGTCTCCTGCTCATTCATGAAGTTATCGGGATAGGTGACGTGCTTGATCATGCCGGGATACTTTTTGATCGCACTCTCAGCTCCGCGATACTCGTCTTCGTTCTGCGAAACTGTTCCGGTCACAACTCCGATCTTGAAGTTGGCTCCGGCGACTGTTAGGGCTGACAAAGAGATGACTAGAACCAACGCGAGAGAAACCAACAGGAGTCTTTTTGCCATTTTTACTCTTTCCTCCTTCAAAATGCTGACGGGAGCAGATTAACTGCCCGTCGATTAAATATATACGTCGCTATATTTCTACGATAGATTCCATTCTCCTCCCTAGGCATTCTCTGATTAATTAGCAATTTGATGGAATTGTCGCATGCATACCGATTGCGACACCACTTTTTTTTTCAAAATGATCGTGAGTATGATCATGGATGTGTCATGGGCTACGCCCATGATCACAACAAGCTGCCAGGCGTAACATTAACCCGGCAGGAAGGAGATGATATTAGCAGAATTATCTCTTGGGGGTGCCGCATTTGGACGCAATCATAACTACCGATCTGACAAAATGTTTTCAGGATGTACCGGCGCTTGGCAACTTGAATTTGCGCATCAAAGCCGGCACGGTGTTTGGTTTTCTGGGACCAAACGGGGCGGGAAAGACCACTACGATTCGGTTACTGCTGGGATTGCTGCAGCCATCCGCAGGCAGTGCGGAAGTCATGGGCTGGTCTGTCGCGCATGACGCCCGACACATCCGCGAGCGGGTCGGCGTTTTGCTTGAACATCACGGACTTTATGAGCGGCTCAGCGCTTATGATAATCTGGCTTATTTTGCTGATATCTATCATCTGGAGGCTAGCGTCAAGGAACAACGCATTAAAGAACTACTGGGGAGCATCCGTTGCTGGGAGCGCCGCCACGAAAAAGCGGGCAGCTGGTCGAAAGGAATGAAGCAGAAGCTGGCGATCGCGCGGGCATTGATCCACGATCCCGAACTCGTTTTTCTGGATGAGCCGACTTCGGGACTGGATCCGGCTGCCGCCCATCAGCTGCGCGATGAACTGGTGGAATTGGTCAAGCAAGCTGGCAAAACGATCTTCATCACTACTCATAATCTGGAAGAGGCCGAAAAGGTCTGTGATCAGGTAGGCGTAATTGATCGCGGACAGTTATTGGCGACTGGCAGCCCGTCGGAGTTACGGGGTAGTTTCAGCCGCCCGAAAGTGATCATTACCATCGGTGGTGGCGCAGGGGCTGCGGAGGTCGCGGACGGCCCGGAGGTCGCAGGCGGTGCGGAAAAGCCATCGCCCCTGGCCGCGAAAGCTCTGGCCGCCCTTAAGCATGTAAGCGGTGTGCAACCGGTCGCGCAGCAGTCGGTCGCGACCCGCGGCCTCGTTGCTGAAAACCGCATTTCCGTCGAATTATCCGACCCGGACAGCGTGCCGGCGATCATCCGCGCACTAGTCGCAGCTGAGATTCCGATTCAAGAGGTTCATAAAGTGAAGGCCAGTTTGGAGGATGTTTTTCTGAGTCTGACGCAAGAGGAAGGCAGCCCGCCTTCGCACACTACCGTCACCAACGCCGACACCGGCACAGCCGCCGACACCGGCACAGCCGCCGGCACCAGCACAGCCGCCACTACCGCTGCGCAGCAAAAAGGGGGTTCGCAGTAGAATCATGCGTGACATTATGATTGTTTTTCGCAAAGAGATGAAGGAATGGCTGCATGCCAAAGGTGGCCTGGCGTCAATCGTCTTCAATCTACTGATATATATGGGTATGTTCGGCGTAGTCCTGCCGCTGGCGCAGGTTGAGATCTGGAAAGTCCCCAACCAGCTTTTGGTGTTCTATTTCTTTTTCCTGCCGTCACTAATCGCTTCGACCACTACCGCGGACGCCTTTGCCGGAGAACGCGAGCGCAAAACGTTGGAAACGCTCCTCTCCACGCGCCTTTCCGATCGCGCCATTTTCCTGGGTAAACTCGCCGCGGTCTCTGTCTATACCGCCACTATGCTGTTCGCCATAGATCTAACGGTCCTTACGGTCGTAAACATTGCGGACGGCAGCCCGCATTTCTTCATGTTTCCTGGCGAAACGCTCTTCATGCTGGGACCGCTAGCTTGGATTGTCACCTTGTTCGTCGCCAATCTGGGGCTGTTCATCTCGCTGAAAGTCCAATCCGCACGCATCGCCCAGCAAATCGGCTCTTTTGGATCGCTCCTCATTTCGCTGCCGGTCCTGTTCGGGGTCGTGGAACTGTCGATGTCCTGGAAAAATCTCCTCATGGTCGGCACAGTGCTACTCGTGGCTGTCGCCGTCTCCACCGCCGCGTCGATTGCCCTCTTTCAGCGACAGAAGTTAATCCAATGATTATCTGCTGATTATCTGCGCTCGCCGGGCCCAATTCCCTTCCATGCCTGGCGGGCTCGTTGCGCAGAAAGGCGCAGCATTTCCAGCGGATCACCAGCCCGCTTCATCTGATCATAATTCAACTCTAAGACTACCACGCCCTGATAATGCCGCCTCGCCAGCCACTGCAAGTATCCATCATAGCCAACGGTGCCATAAATCAGCGGCGCGTGACCAATTCCATTATGATCAATATCATGCAAGTGCACATGCACGACGCGCTTGATGAAATCGTCGTTCAGTTCATATGGTACTCCCCGATCACGTTCGTTTCTGGCGCAATGGCCCATATCAAGTCCCAGCCCGAGCGCTTTGCCCGCGACTTCTTTAACAATATCGAGAATTTCGCCGCCAAATTGCCCGACCCGATAGACCGCAGTCGAAAAACCCATCGTCTCCAGGGCGATTTTCACCGGATAGTCGCCTACGACTCCGACTGCCCAGCGCAGAAAATCCCGGGTGGCCCTGCGCAATTCAATAGCGTCGTAGCGATCCACTCTTCCGGACGCGCCATGCAGATTGATGACACTCGGGCTGCCCTGCCGCACAGCGCATTCCAATGCCAGATCGAGCAAATTACGGAAGATCTCTTCCGAGGCCGCCCTCGCCTTCCCAGCCCCATGGTAATCGCAGATGGGAAAATCTTCGGGATAAGGTGCATGAAAATGGCAGCGGAACCCGGCCTCCAAGGCCTGGTAAGCTTGGGCTGCCGCTTCCGACATATGTTCCGGCGGCGGGTTAATTTCGATGTCGGTGATTCCGCATGCGCGCAGCGTCGGAAACAGTTCCACGAGGACGCACTCGTCCCACCATTCATGATTAAAACTGAAACCGAGGCGCAATTCCTTCACCTCGCGCCTATCACGCCCATTGCGCCCGTCACGTCCATCGAGCATTTCATGCACTCTCCACCGCTTGTATTTTCGACCGGAAGGTCAGTGCCACGCCACTCAGCACCAGCAAGCCCCCGACCCACGCCATGGGTGCCAGCACTTCGCCCAGCCACAGATAACCTAGGATTACCCCGACGACCGGGTGCAGAAACATGGCTGCGGCCATAACGCCAGCCGGCATGCGCGCCAGACAGTAATTCCAAGCTACATAACCGAGCGCCATGCATCCGACTCCGACAAAGAGCAGCCCTGCCCATCCCGGCAGATTAATGACTGGCCAGCCTTGCACAGAAACTTCCCACGCCGTAAAAGGCACTACCAGGATCGTCGCAAACAGTTGTGACCAGGCGGTGATCTGAAATGCCGGCAACTTCCCGGCGAGCGGCTTGTTCAGCAGCGTATAACCGCATGATCCCAGCATGGAAAGAACTAAAAAAATATTGCCCCAGAAATCGCTGCGCGTCAAGGAAAACTGGCGCAGATCGCCGACCGAGAGCAGCACTACGCCGACAAGCGCGATAATCGTACCGAGAATGCCGAACTTGCCCATATGCTCTTTGAAGAGGATGCGGGCGGAGATCATCAGCGCCACCGGTTCGGTAATGCTCAAAATGGCCGCCACCGAGGAAGTCGTGTAGTTCATACCGACATACTGAAAAATGTAAACAAGTGTAATGCCGATCCCACCGACCGCCGCCAGTCTGGGGAATGCTGCCCGTAGCGCTGGCCATTCATCCTTCTTCGGCCACGCGAACGGCAGCATGACAGCAACCGCGATAATGAAACGTAAAAACATCAGTGTAAAGGGCCCCATCTGGCCCAGCAAAAACTTGCCGACGCTGTAAGATGCGCCCCAAATAATATTCCCACCGACTAAGACTGCAATTACAAACCATTTGCTGGGCTTACTCATCAACAGATGCCTCCGTGGAGCCAAACTTCAGACGCGGCCGCGCACAACCGCCCGCCAAACGCAACGCAGCCGCGCACCACAGTCGCACAATGCAAGGGCCACCTGATCCAGGCAGCCCTTTTCATACAACGTAATAACTCTATCACACTGCGTTACTTCTTGCCAACCACCAATTCCCCATTCACAATGACCTTCTCGCACTTAGTGGCTGTTTCTGTCGGATCGCCAGACCAAATAACGATATCAGCGTCTTTGCCCTTCTCAAGGCTGCCGACCCGATCCGCGACACCGATAATCTCGGCCGGATTGATCGTAATCGTCTTGAGGGCGTCTTCCTTGGGTAGCCCTTCGCGCACGGCGACACCTACGGCAATCGGCAGAAGATGCAGCGGAATTACCGGGTGATCAGTCATGATCGCAATTTTGACGCCAGCTTTAGCGAGCACTCCCGGCGTGATCAGCGAACGGTCCTTCAGTTCGTATTTGGAACGCGTCGTCAGCGTCGGGCCGACAATAGCCGGAATTTTCTTCGCGGCGATAATATCAGCAATCTTATGGCCCTCAGTGCAATGCTCCAGCACGATTTTAACGCCAAATTCTTCCGCAATCCGGATGGCGGTCAGGATGTCATCGGCGCGATGCGCGTGTGCCCGCAAAGGAATCTCGCCCTTCAACACACGAATAACGGCTTCCATGCGCAGATCGCGATCTGGCATTTTTTCCGGATCATTCTTGGCGCGTTCCATCTTATTCAGGTAATTCTGCGCCTTCACAAAGGCTTCGCGCAGGTGTGCGGCTGTTGCCATCCGGGTCATCGGGGATTTCTTCTGTTCCGCATAAACCCGTTTGGGGTTTTCGCCGAAGGCGCTTTTCAAACCGACCGGATTCTTGATGATCATCTCGTCAATTACGCGGCCATAGGTTTTTATGGCTACCATTTCGCCGCCAATGACATTTGCCGAGCCTGGCCCGGTACAGATAGTGGTAATGCCGCCATGCAGCGCATCCTGCAAGCCCACATCTTCCGGATTAATCCCGTCAATCGTACGCAGATGCGGCGTTACCGGATCGCTAACCTCATTGTAGTCGCGACCCTCAAACCCGATCCCTTCTTCGCCGATACCGGCATGGCAATGTGCATCAATAATGCCGGGGGTAATTACTTTGCGCCCTGCTGAAATGACTTGCGCCCCTTCCGGTATCGCCAGGTCTTTACCAATCGCCTTGATTTTGCCATTTTCGATCAGGATGATTCCACCGTCGATCACGCCGGCTTTGGACATCGTAAACACTTTTCCGCCCTTAATGGCTAACATACCCGCACTCCCCTTCATAGAAAATATGTTGCTACGAATTTTCGCTAACTGCGTAAAAAATCCTTTTTTATTTCGTAAATCGAAAGGTTTGTGTATAGAAGGGGAAGACGCGGACGGCGGTGAGACAGCTGAATCGTCCCCGCGTCTCCCGCA
>DHDG01000047.1:123860-127744 GCA_002399265.1 Firmicutes bacterium UBA4882
CCCGCGTCTCCCGCATCAAAAGGAAAAGGCCGCCTTTACGGCAGCCTTGACATTCAGAATCTACGCGTCTAGAACGATGACACCATCGACCCGGCCTTTGAGATCAGTTTCTTCATTTGTGCTTCATACGCGATCAATTCGGGCGGGTATGCCAGCGGCAACCGATATTCGAACTGCGCCCATTCATTGACATCGAATAAATTATCAGGATCGTAGAATCTGATGATGAAGAGTTCGGTTTTCTTGCTGATATACTCGGAAAAGAGACTGGCCTTTCTGGGGAATGCAATAATAGCCGTGTCATAGACGTCATTTTCGAGCGTCTGAACGGTGAAAGGGAAAAGTACCGTGCCCTTAATTCTTTCAGCTGCAATCATCATAATCGGCGACTTAAAGAGATCGGTCAGCGCTATGGTACTAGGCTTTCCCGCGTCTATCCGGGCAACTTTCACCTGAAACAAATTGTATTTATCAGTGCCAAACCGCTTCATATCGCCTTCCCAGGTATCGGCAATGCGGCTGGCGTCCGCGCCCTCAAGATAAAGATGTGATAGCAGGACGTTGGAAGTGAGCGGCGTAATTGTGACCGTTAGTTCATGCCGCCAAACTTGCGATTGCGAAAGAATCCGCGTTGTTTCTGCACCCAGCGTCAACTCGTTTTCGGCAGCAACAGGTACCAAGGCCAATCCATTCAGCAATAGGAGTAAGCCTGCCATTACAATTATGAGTGTCCTTTTCAAAGGGAGCACCTCCCGCAGAAGATACAGTTTTACCCTGTCTATTTCTCTCCAAACCCTGCATTTCCTGCCAGAAAGCGGATTTGTATTGTCAATAATGAAAAAGCGCCTTCCGGCAACAATAATTGCTGCCAGAAGGCGCATCAGCATAGCAGTCTATATCATTGGAATTCTCCGCACTGCGGATGATAATACCGTCATTCTATTATTATGGGCGCCTGAATGTAACCCCGGTATAACTCTCGTTCTCGCCAACATAAACATCGAGAATGAAGGTGCCGTTATTTTCGTTGTATTCGCCTTTCATGACCAGATAGGGTACTCCATCTTTACCGGGATCATTAATCTTAAAAGTATGTTTATTTAAAATTGACGTCAGAGTGCATAAATCGATCAGCGGCTTGGAAACCCGAGTGTCTGAGCTTTCCTCAATTTCGATTGGAGCTACAGATTCGGTTAAACCGGGCAGCAGTACTTTCCAGGTGTATGCTCCGATATTAAGTGGATCGGTCACGTCATAGAAATAGGCTACTTCCACCTCATAGGAACTGACATTGCCGATAACGATTGATTTTGTTTCCCGTGTAGGCCCAAATTTGATGTACATAAAGTGATCCCCGTCAAGCTGCGGATCGCCCCACCACGCGCCGTCAAGTAATTCCTCACCGACATCCGTTCCACAGCCTGCCATCGCGAGTACAAAGACCAGAATCAACGCCATCGCACTATAACGAAGTAAACCTTTCAATCCGGTCATCCCCTTTTCGCAAATTCACATTAAACCAAAGGTTTGGTTTATTTGCCAATTAGGCAAACAATCTCAAATTCCTGCCAGAGGTTAATAAATGTCTGACGACACAAGGGGACGGTTCTTCTGTGTCATTTGGATGACACAGAAGAACCGTCCCCTTGTGTCCCCCTGCAGCAAAAAAGCTCTTGAACATCAAGAGCTTTTGCGATCAAAATGGCGGAGAGAGAGGGATTCGAACCCTCGCTGGGGTTGCCCCCACTAACGGTTTAGCAAACCGTCCCCTTCAACCGACTTGGGTACCTCTCCGTGTATTAAATTGGGCTTTGCCCTACCTCAGAAAACAATGGCGGAGGAGGTAGGATTCGAACCCACGAGGCTTGCGCCTAACGGTTTTCAAGACCGCCTCCTTAAACCACTCGGACACTCCTCCGTAGTATTTATCCATAGTGCGATATTTATTTTAACACAGTCCCACGCCGGATGTCAATCTACGCCCGCATCTTTTGAGCTGGCAGAGTTACGCAGGTTTACCTGTTTCGTCCGTACGTGTTATAATTTTAGTGCTGGGAGCCAAGAGACCGCCACACCGAAATACCGCAACGCCAAAATGCCAGCACCATGCCACGCACTATGCGCCACCGTCATAGGGAGGTCTTAAATGATGCCCAAAACCCCAAGCAAATTCGGTACTCCTTATGATTTTTTTGCGCTAATCATCGCCGGCGCGCTAATTGTACCATTTTTTCTGGATCCTGGCACCACCGGCACGAACCTTTCCGGCCTGCACACCCGGCTGCATCTACCTCCATGTTTGTTTCTGGTAATCACTGGCCTGCCCTGCCCCTTTTGCGGACTGACTACCAGTTTCGCCTTGCTGACCCATGGCGCCCTTGGCCGCGCTTTCCTCGCCAACCCGAGCGGCCCGCCCCTCTATGGTATAATGCTTTGCCTGCTTGTCATCTATGTTACTTTGCGCCTCCGCGGCCGCGAAAACCTGCTGTTATCCTTGATCAACCGCATCTCCGGTAAAATGCTAATCATCATGTTGGTTGTCATGTGGATCGCGCGGCTAGCGGTTATCCCCGGCAATTAATTTGGGTGGCTGGCATCGTATTGGAAGGACTTTGCAGATTAGTATCCAAAATAACCATTCAAATAAAACTTTCCCAGGAGGAGGTCATCTTATGAGAAAAAACCTATACCTGCTAGTCGCGTTCCTTCTGATCGCCGTACTTTTCACCGGATGCTCCAAGCCTGTCAAACAGACCGGTACACTGTTCCTGACTTTTTCAATACCGCAAGGAACTTCGGAATATCCCGCCTTGCCGCCGCATGCTGATCGTGCCCTGTCTCACGACGGCGGACAGCGTCCAATTCCAGCCGGCTCTACCACCTTAAACGTTGCCGTGTATAACAAGACCACAAATTGGTCAACCAAAACAGCTATCCCTGTTGATACGGATCAGACTACCGCGACCACACAAGTGACCAACATTCCTGTTGGCAGCAACTATACTGTGGAAGTAATTCCCACAGACTCAGCTCCCACAGCCATCGCAATGGGCCGCACCGATGGCATTGTTGTACAGTCGGGAATAAGTACTTCCGCAACACTCACCGTAACGAAGTTCCAAGCCCTAAAGATCTCTTGTCCTGCAACAGTCGAACCGCTTAGTCCTCTGGCAGTATCACTGTCCTTATGCAGCCCGGTTTCGCTGGACTCGGCCGATCTAACCAACGTTCGTGCATCATTAGTTGACAACGTGGATAATCCCACTATTAGCGGTTCATTTGATCTCTTCTCGGCTACTACTCAGAGCCTCCCGGCCGGTTCCTGGGTAGACTGGAATATCGAAGATAACGTGCCTGATGTAGTAGGTACCTATTATCTCCTGGGTGTAGGTATGAAATATACTCAGCCTGTGACAAATTCGCTCTATTCTCTGTTCTTTCTCCTTGACACACCTCCGGCTGTTGTGGTTGAGACTGTTGAAACTGGTGCCATAACAATTGTCGTTGAATAAGGGGGAGGTATTCTGATGATTACCGGCTATAGGCGCTGCCTGCCTGCTCTGCGCACCACCCTACGGACATTGGCAGCCGCCCTGTTACTCATCACCGTCTCCCTCGCCGTCAGCGCGCTCACGGCGTCCCCGGCCCTGGCCAATAACGGCGCCACCCTGCTGTTCGGCGACGATCCGGCGCTCGTTTGGGCGGAGTGGGAAATGATCCGTAATGGCGAGACACCCGCCACCGCAATCTATCCGATCAGCCAGGCTGAGCTGACGAGCCGCTATGGGTACAGTTTGTCCCCTAATTACCCCGGCTACGGTCTTACTGAAGATCAGACCCCCCAGGCCCCACCACCTGCCGCCAACCGCTTTGGCTTCACCCTG